>SHUF01000016.1 GCA_009694745.1 Acidobacteriota bacterium | reverse complement strand
CATGGCGATCTTCTGCCTGGCCACGTCACTGAAGGATCTGAAGACACGGCTCGGCAAGATCGTGGTTGGCTACACCCGCGACCAGAAACCGGTGCTGGCCAGCGACCTGAAGGCGCATGGCGCCATGACCGTGCTGCTGCGCGACGCCCTCAAGCCCAATCTCGTGCAGACACTCGAGAACAACCCCGCGTTCGTGCATGGGGGGCCGTTCGCCAACATCGCGCATGGGTGTAACTCGGTCGTCGCCACCAGCACGGCGTTGAAGCTGGCCGACTATGTGGTGACTGAAGCCGGGTTCGGCGCTGATCTCGGCGCCGAGAAGTTCATCGACATCAAGTGCCGCAAGTCGGGCTTGCGGCCTGACGCCTGCGTGGTCGTCGCCACGATTCGTGCCCTGAAGTACCACGGCGGCGTAGACCGCGCGGCGCTCGGGCAGGAGAATCTCGGCGCGCTCGAGCGCGGCCTGGCAAATCTCGAACGCCACGTCCATAACGTGCGCACGCACTACGGACTGTCGTGTGTGGTGGCCATCAACCGGTTCCCCGACGACACGGACGCCGAGATCGCGAAGCTGCAGGACATCATGGCGTCCAGTGGGGTACCGGTGGTGCTGGCGACGCACTGGGCACATGGCGGGGCAGGAGCCGAGAATCTGGCCAAGGCCGTTGTCGCCGTGATCGACAGCGCGCCATCCGCCTTCCGCTTTGTCTACGAAGACGACCTGCCGCTGTGGGAGAAGATGAAGGCCATCGCGACGAAGATCTACGGCGCGGCTGATGTGTCGGCCGACGCCAAGGTCCGGGCCCAGATCCGAAAGCTGCAGGAGGATGGCTACGGCCACTATCCGGTCTGCGTGGCCAAGACCCAGTACTCATTTTCCACCGACCCCGGCCTGCGCGGCGCGCCATCCGGCCACATGGTCAACGTGCGCGAAGTGCGCCTGGCCGCCGGCGCCGAGTTCATCGTGATGGTCTGCGGCGACATCATGACCATGCCCGGACTACCGAAGGTCCCGTCGGCCGAGCACATCGATCTCGACGAACTCGGCAAAGTTGTTGGTTTGTTTTGACACGGTCATATCATGCGCATCATTCGAGACTTGCTGGGGATGTCGTCTGAGGGCGAACGAAGTGGCGGCGATACGATCCGGCGTATCGCCGACGAACTCGATCGTCTTGAGCCCGACCACGCAAAGTACCTCGCGTCTTTCGCGTTCATCCTGTCGCGCGTGGCCAATGTCGACCATGAGGTGACCGCTGACGAAGTGGCCGCCATGGAAGACCTGGTGATCAAGAAAGGTGGCGTGACCGACAGCCAGGCCGCATTAATCGTCCAGATGGCACGTTCCCAGCAAAAGCTGTTTGGCGCGACGGACGACTTTCTTGTCACCCGCGAACTCGAGCGTGTCGCGAACTACGAGCAGAAGGTATCGCTCATCGATTGTCTCTACGCCGTGGCTGCCGTGGACGAACGCATCTTCAACGCCGAGGCGAATGAGATCTCACGGATCGGCCGCGAGTTGAAGGTGGAGCAGGCCGACTTATCCAATCTGCGCAGCAGGTACCGTGATTTCCTCGAAGCACGCAAAGGCCTGACGCCTGGAGACTGACGCGCCGCTGTTTCCCGTCATTCACGAAGACGAGCACCTGCTCGTGGTGAACAAGCCGGCCGGGCTGGTCTGCCACCCGACCAAAGACGGGCCGCTCTCGAGCCTCATCGGTCGCGTCCGCCTGCATCTGGGAGATACCGAAGGTCGCCTTGTGAATCGCCTCGACCGTGAGACCAGCGGCGTGGTGCTCATCGCGAAAGGCGCGATTGTGGCCGCCGAGCTTGGCCGCCTTGTCTCCGGGGCCGGATCTGGTGCTGCCGACAAGTCGTATTGGGCCATCGTGGAGGGCCACGTGCCGGCCACCGCGTGGCTCATCGATGCGCCTCTGGGCAAGGACGTCAATAGTCCAGTGGCCATCAAAGACTGCGTGCGTGCCGATGGCGCGGCCGCCCAGACTCGTGTGCGCCTGATTCGGACGTTGGTGCGCGATGACGCTCCGTTCTCACTGGTGGAGGTGTCGCCGCTGACCGGACGCAAGCACCAGATTCGCATCCACCTCGCGCACGCCGGCTATCCAATCGTCGGCGACAAACTCTACGGCGCCGACGAGCAGCGGTATCTGCGGCTGGTCGAAGGCCGCCTGACTGATGAAGATCGGCGCGCGTTGCGAATGACGTGTCACGCGCTCCACGCCAGGGAGCTTGCCTTTGAGTGGCGGGGGCGTTTGTGGCGATTCGAGGCTGACGCGAGCGAGGAGTTCGTGCAGTTCTCAGCGCCGCTTCATGCGTGAGAACGGGTAGCCACCACAGCCGATGCGCAGGTTCTCGCGCCGGGCTGTCCGGTTGGCTTCGGCGAGTTCGGCCGTGGCCGCGTCATAGGCGCTCAGGCAGAATGCCCAGGTGTAAGGCGTCATCCCGGACAGTGGGGCCCAGTCGATACGAGTCCAGCGCCCACCTTCCCCAGGGTTCCCCTCGTCATTGCGGGCAATCAGGTACTGATCGCGTGCATTCCAACGGACCACGTGAAATCGGGACCGCGGCTGCTGAAACCAGAGCGCTTCGCCAATCGCGTACGTGGTCCCGTAGTCGTCCTCAAACTCCCCGAGCACCATCGCCGGCGGATCGGCAGCCGCCAGAGGCGGCATATGGGCGCACCCTGCGCCAGCCAGAGCGAAGCCGAACCACACGACAATAGTGCTTAGGAACATCCGGAAAATAGCGTAGCAGGCATCACCGTTGCGGCGAGAATATTCGCAGGCCGGGGTAGAGTTGGAGCTGGGGAGAACCGTTATGAGACGTGTGTGGACAAAAGTGCTGTGGGCGACGGTGGCGACGGTGGCGACGGTGGCGACGGCGACGGCCGCGGCACAGGCGGTGGCGGCTACCGACGATCCCGATCGGGACCTTCAGGTGGTGGTGGGCGAGCCCGATTTCACGCTGGGTGCGCTCCCCACGACGCTGCGGTTGCCAAAAGGCAAGATGGCTTTCCGCATTACGCATCGGTTCACCTATGCGATTAACGACGGGTCGGTGGGGCAGTTCTTCGACAACGGATTCGGCTTTGACAGTTCGGCGACGACCGGATTCGAACTCCGGTTCGGACTGGCAGCCGGCACCCAGTTGACTGTCCATCGTACCGGGTCGCGAAATATCCAGTTCCTGGCCCAGCGCCAGATGGTGGCGCAACGTCACGGCCGCGGTCTCTCATTCGACATCGTCGGCGCCATCGAGGGGCAGAACAACTTCCGCGAGGAGTACTCGTTTGTCGCGGGCGGAATGCTGTCGCACCGCATGGGCGACCGTGGGGCGATCTACCTCGAGCCGATCTTCGTGGCCAATGCGACGCCGGAGTTCCCGAACTCAGACCAGAACACCCTCGTCCTCGGCGTGGGCACACGGATTCGCCTCGGCAGTTCCCGAGCGTACCTGGTGGCGGAAGTCGCGCCCCGTGTGTCCGGCTACGGCGGCGGCACCTCGTTGATGACCTTTGGCATCGAGAAACGGGCCGGCGGCCACATGTTCCAGCTCAATGTGTCGAACGCGTTCGGCACCACGCTGACCCAGGTGGGCCATGGCGGCCCCGCGACCAAACACTGGCATCTCGGGTTCAACCTGACGCGAAAGTTCTACTGACCGGGTGTCCATCGCGGGTGTTATCGTGAGCGCGCATGCGCTTCCGATCGCTCCGCGCGCGCCTTCTTGGCGTTCAAAGTGTCCTCGTCGTTGGCCTGACCGTGGCGACCCTCACGGTCGTGAGCGTGAGGGCGAACCGGGCGGTGGGTGACCGCATTTCCGCCGACCTCGAGCGGAGCCGCAACACCGTGGTTGCGGCAGAGGGCGAACGCGCGGGCCAGCTTCGACTTGTGGCAGAGCTGGTTGCGTCCTTGCCCGATCTGCGTGCGTTGTTTGGCACCGACGAAGCCACCATTCGTGATTTTCTTGCCAGCTATCTCCAGGCGCACGGCCGTCGGGAACTGCGGTTGGCGCTCGATACGTCGGGCAGGGTGGTTGCGCGCACCGACACGTTTGCGCCGCTCGCGCTTCCGGACATCGCGGCGACCTGGATAGAACCGACGCTCCGGGGCCAGCCTGCGGGCGGCTATTTGGCCGTTGATGGCCGGCTCTTCCAGGGCGAACTTGCGGCCGCCGAGGCGGGCGGCACGGTGTTTGGATTCGTGCTGGCCGGCGCGCCGGTAGACGACGACAGGGCGTCGGCGCTGAAGAAGGCGAGTGAGCAGGAGATCGTTATCCTGTCGGCGCAAGGTGTGGCCGGCAGTACGTTACCCGTCGCCCGCATTCCGTGGCGATCGTCGGCGGATCTCGGTCTCGAGTCCGGCGCTGCGAGCCCGCTCCAGGTGTCGATCAACGGCGAGCGATATCAGGCCGTGGGCGTCGCGATCCCAGGGCCCAGCCCCATTCGCGTCGTCAGCCTCAGGTCCATCGATCAGGCGCTCGCGCCGTATCGGAGTATCCAGCTTGGCCTGCTCCTCATGGGACTGGTCGCGGCCGCAGCGGGCATCGCCGGCAGCGCGGTCTTTGCCCGCTCACTGACGGCCCCGATCGGACAACTTGTCCAAGCCACCGAACGAGTCACGGCCGGCCACTACGACGTGACGCTGCCCGTGACCCGGCAGGACGAGCTTGGGGCGCTCGCCGGTTCGTTCAATACGATGACGGCCGGACTGAGGGAACGCGCCGACATGGAGAAATTCATGTCGCACTCGACCGTCGAAATGATTCATCGCGGGGCAACGCCTGCCGGACGGCATCGTGGTGAGCGCTGCGCGATGACGGTGCTCTTCAGCGACATCCGTGGCTTCACCTCGTTTGCCGAACAGCGTGCGCCCGAAGACACCGTGACGTTGCTCAACGAGTACCTGCATCTGCAGGCCGATATCGTGAAGCGCTTCGGCGGTGACATCGACAAGTTCATGGGCGACGCCGTGTTCGCCCAGTTCACGGGGCCCGACATGGCGCTCAACGCGATTCGCTCCGCGGTGGAGATTCCACGCGCGGTGGCGAATGCCACGGCCGCCGACCCCACGCGCCCGCCTCTGGCCGTCGGTATCGGCATCGCCACAGGCGACGTGGTCGTCGGCAGCATCGGCAGCGACGACCGGCTCGATCACACGGCGATCGGTGCGCCGGTCAATCTGGGGTCGCGGTTGTGTTCGGCCGCCGAACCACACGAGGTGCTGATGAGTGAAGCGACCTTCCAGCTCGTGCGGGATCTTGTGGCCGCCGAGCCGGTGCCGCCGATGGCCATCAAGGGCATCAGCGCGGCGGTTCAGGCGTATCGGATGAAGCGGAACTGAACCTTACTTTCCCTTGTAAGCTGACGCTGGATATGGTTTTCCAAATTTGTCTGTGCGCGGCGCCTGCACAAACGCAGACCCATCGAGCGTGATCCGAACAGGACTTGTGGCGTTGCCCGCCACCTGGACTTCCACTGAGACGGGGGCGGCTCGTTCAGAGATGGCCGTGACGCGATAGCGACCCTCCGGCACATCCAGTCGCCACGCGCCGTCGGCACCAGTCGTCGTCACCCACGGTGTGGGCGCCACCACAACAAACGCCACCATCTGCGGATGGATGTTGCAGAACACGTTGTAGACGGACGGCTGCGAAAAGACCCGATCTTTCGAGGCGCCTCCGCGATAGAGACCGAGGTCAAACGGTTGGGAAGCAGACAACGAGAATGCGTTGTGGAAGATGGCGTCCTCATTGAGAAACGTCACTGTGGTCCCGACAGGAATACCCATGACCCGTGGTGCGAACGATTTGTTCTTTTGCGCCATGGTGGCGGTGGCCGCTCGCAGGCGTGGAGCGGCGCCGCCGATGGGCTCCGCATACACCACGCTTGTGGCGGGTGAGCCGCCATCGCGCGTCCGGGTGGTGACCTGGCCGGCGAGTCCGACTTGAACGGCGGTTGGCTGCGCCAGTCCCAGGGTGAGGACCGTGGCGACCAGGACAAAGGCCAGCGCGGCGTGGCGCGTCCGCACGGTCAGAACCTCACCGCGAATGCCGCGTTCACGTGGTGGTTCCGTCGGTTGACGGGTCGAAGGCCGCCCCGCGTTTCAAGCCACCGATACTCGATCGACGCCGCGAGTTCCGGGCTGATCGAGATCATCACGTTGCCGAAGAACGTACGGTTCTTGACGCGCACAAGAACGCCGGCCGCGTTGTCTGGTTGGTCGATCCCGAGACCAGCGTTGAGGGACGTACGCGTGGTGAGCGCGAGCTGTCCTTCAATCCAGCCGCCCGACGCCTTTCCTGGCTGCGACAGCGCGCCGCCAAACGCCTCGGCATATTCCGCGATGAACCACTCGCCCGCAGCACCGATGCGGCCTGTGCGCACGTGGAAATCGACCGCCGCCGCCCACGACGTGGATGTGGTGACGTCGGCTCGTCGCCGACCGACATGACCCGAGACGGCGAACGCGGCTTCCGAAGGCGCATCGGGGTTGTCGCGGCCCAGGCCGAGCCTGGCCTGGAAGGCGGGCGTCTTCGACCGTTCGCCCGCGCCGGCTTCAGGGGCAAACTGATAGGTGTTGGCCGCATCTCCGGCGAGAGGCGCGACGATGCCGACCGCGCCGTGCCAGCCGCGACCCAGGTCCTGTTCCACGCGCATCTGCGGCGCGCGCAGGTATAGGTTGCCTGAGCGAAACAACATCGGAAACGACAACGCCGCGAGCGAGGACGGGTCGCGTGGTGCGAGCAGCACGTGGTCCTGGCCGATTTGAATCGCCGTGCCGCCGCGTTCGAGCCGCCCGAACGCATAGACCAGGCGCGGCAGGCCCATCGCCGTGCCCGTTTGGAATCCGGGGACGCCGCCGAAGAAGTCGGCCAGCACCGCGCCTGTCGCCGCCCACGGGCCGAGGGCTACGCCAGTCATCGCCAGGCCAATGCGGCTCTGCCGGACCGTGCCGGACATGGATCCAGACGGCGAAGCGGACGCGGATGTTGACGCGTCCACCAGGTTCGGATTCTCGAGCCAGTTCGCCGCGCCCGAGTTGAAGAAGGTGTTGGACAGGATCGTTCCTGAAAGCTTCACGGCCTGGCGCGACGCAGACTCAACCTTGGTCTGTGCCAGGTCTGCCATCTGCGACTTGAGCATTTCAATCTGCTCCAGCGTCACCGGTGGCGCCTGCGCCGCCTGTGGCCCAAGTCGTCGGTCGCCGAGCGCAGTGCGAAGGTCGCCCGAAGCGCACGAAGCGCGCTGACCTCATCGCTAAGGTCATTCACTTCGGCGCGCAGCGCCACGATGTCCGGGGAGGTGGATGGCCGGGTTGCGCCATCCGGGAGTTGGGCCATGGCCGGGTCGGCGGCCACGAGCGCAACGGTGAGGAACATCGTGGTTGGCCAGAGACGGGTTCGCAGAAAGTGAGTGATCAATGCGCAGCATTGTAGGCGACCCGCCCACCCGTGGGCGGCCGCCAAGGCTGTTACCATGCGGCTGGTTCACACGAGGAGTCTGCACATGACCTGCGCCCGCCTCTCCCTGTTCCTTGTCGCCTTCGTCATCGCGTCGCCAGTGCGGCCCGCCGCACAGGCGCCGGATGCATTTACGCGCCTGCTGTCTGAGGTATCGGCGTATCGCGGACGCGGTTTCACTCTGCCGCTGCCCGCCGGAGTGCCGGCCCGGTATTCGCGGCGCATGGAAGACGTCTCGGAGGTGAGGTACGCGGCCGAGGCCGCGGCTCTGGCGGGGTTTGCCGAGCGACTCGCGGCCATCGACCGGGCCACGCTGCCGTCCGAGACGCAGCTTGATGCGGAAATCCTGAGCCGGCAACTCCGCGACCGCCGGCAGGAACTTCGCTTCCGTGCGTTCGAGATCCCGATCGGGAGCCGCGAAGGATTTCATTTCGAATTGCCTGCGCTGCCGGATCGGTACAGCTTCGACACCGTCGACCAGTACGACGCCTACATCGCGACGCTCCAGTCGTTCGCCGAGCACGCGACGCAGCGCATCGCGATGCTTCGCGCGGGATTGAAGTCGGGTCGCACGGTGCCCCGTGATGTGCTCGCCGGCTACGATGAGCCGGTGGCGTCGCAGATTGTGGCTGACGTCACGCAGAGTCCGCTCTACGCGCCGTTCACGCGAGTCCCCGCCACCGTCTCAGCGGCCGAGCGCGAGCGCATTGTCGCCGACGGTGCTGCGGCATTGCGTGACTCGGTGATGCCCGGCCTGCGGACGTTCCTCGAGTTCCTGCGTCGCGAGTACATCCCAGGCGCGCGCACGACGCTCGGCCTGGTGAGCCTTCCCGACGGCGCGGCCTTTTATCAGCATCGCATCCGGATGCACACCACGCTGGAGCTGTCGCCCGAAGAGGTGCACGAGATCGGCCGGCGCGAGGTGGCGCGGCTCCGCGTGGAGATGGAGCAGGTCAAGACCCGCGCCGGCTTCAAAGGGTCGCTCGCGGCGTTCATGACATTCCTGCAGACCGATCCGCGATTCACCGTGGAGACTGAGGAACAGTACCTGCAGGCCGTGGCGCTCGCATCGAAGCGGATGGACGGAGAGTTGCCGCGACTGTTTTCGCTGGTGCCGCGCGCGCCGTACGGCATCAGACCGATGCCCGAACGCATCGCCATTCGCCAGTCGGCTGGCTATTACGACGCGGGAGCGGCCAACGGCAGCCGCGCCGGTTGGGTGAACATCAACACTTCGGATATCCGCGCGCGACCGCTTTACGTGGTTGAAGCGCTGGCATTCCACGAGGGCGTGCCAGGGCACCATCTGCAGATCATGCGCACGCAGGAAAACAGCGCGCTCAGCACGTTTCGTCGCGGCCTCGGCATCACCGTGTACACCGAAGGGTGGGGTTTGTACGCCGAGCGCCTCGGCCGTGAAGTGGGGTTTTTCAAGGATCCCTACAGCGACTTCGGCCGGCTTACATATGAGATCTGGCGTGCAGTCAGGTTAGTGGTGGACAGCGGCGTGCATGCGTTGGGATGGACGCGCGCCCAAGGTATCGCTTACATGGCGGAGAACACGGGATTCAAGCTCGGTCCTTCAACGGCTGAAACCGATCGCCACATCACCGAAGCCGGCCAGGGCCTGGCTTACACCTTCGGGATGCTGAAGATCCTCGAACTACGCGCCAAAGCCGAGACGCGCCTTGGTGCGCGCTTCGACATCAAGGCGTTCCACGAAGCGATCCTCAGGAACGGTCCGCTGCCGCTCGACCTGCTCGACCGCGAAGTCACGGCCTGGATCGAGGCGACGGCAAAGTAGGGCGTGGCTTTGGCCGCGCCAATTGTCGGATTCCGGTCACTGTTCGGCTCTTCCGCGCCCACTCGGGATAAACTCTCGCGTTATGCGTGTTTCCCGTTCCGCACTTTTCATCACCGCAGCGCTCGGATGGTCATCGGTGACCGCGCTGCCTGCGTTTGCCCAGGCGCCGCCAACGGGGCCGCTCGTGCTGCACATTCCATCCAGTGCCCGCACGGCAGCACTGGCCAACGCCTGGGTGGCCGGGCGCGACCAGGATGTGATCTTCCACAACCCGGCGCAGCTGATTGGCGCGCGGTCCGGGTTTGATGTGTCCCTGGCGCGCCTCGGACCAGCGTCCACGATGGTATCGATGGGGTCAATCTACACCGGCGGAAAATGGTCCGCGACATTTGGGTGGGGCGCGCAGCTTGTCGGGTTCAATGCCGATGCCGTCGCATATCCGTATTCGCCGGATGTCACGCGGGCCGAGGGAGAGCGAAGCGGCACGAGCGCCCTCTTCACCGTTGGCGGCGCGATCGTCTACAAAGGATTCCGAGTGGGGGCGGCCGCCAAATACGTGTCGGACATCGCATCGCCGGCGCCGACTGTGCTTAATCCGGTGCGCATCAATCAGCACATGCTGCTGGCCGATGTGGGTGTGGCGCGAAACCTGTTCGGCGGCGCGGCGGCGGTTGCGTTCCAGAACATCGGCCGGCACTCGCGTGATGGCGGCGTCACGCTGCCCATTCCGCGGCAACTGGCGGTCGGATGGTCCATGGTGAGAGGCGCCGGCCCGTTTGACCTCGGCGTGTTCACACAGGTGGCCCACCGGAAGGGGTGGACGGCTCCTGCGGCCGGTGTGGAACTGGGCTACGGCTGGATCGAGGGGTATTCGGTGATGTTCCGCGCCGGCGTCAGGCGGCCCGAGACGGATGCGGAGAAGCCCGTGTCGTTGGGCGCGGCGTTCACGATGGACCGGCTCACGGTGGAGTATGCCCTGCGGTTGTTTGATAGTGGCCGGTCTTCGAATGGAGTGACGCTGCGATGGCGATGACCCACCTTCGCGCTGCGCGCTACGGCGGGCACGCGCTTGTATTGTTGCTGGCGGCCGGCGTGGCCGCTGCGGGGTGCACGCAGGCCCTGAAGTTCATGAAGGACGATTCAGCTGAGGTCCTGTCGAAGCAGACGATCACGGCGGCGAACCCCGCCGACAGGGGGCCATTCATCGTCAAAACGCTATTCTACGGTTCCGGCACCGACAAACAGCGCGAGGAGTTCCGCACTGGTGTTGCGATCAAGACCAAAACCGTGGACGTGACGCCGTTTGCCACCGTGACGGGGGCCGCCGCCAAACAGCGCTTGAAGTTTTTCGGCTTCGACTTGAAGAAGGCGCCCCTCAACGGGCGCGTCTGGTATCCCGAGGGCCCGGGGCCTTTTCCCCTGGCGCTCATCGTTCATGGCAATCACAACTACCAGGAGTTTTCGGATCCCGGGTACGGATACCTGGGAGAGTTGCTGGCGTCGCGCGGATTCATCATGGTGTCGGTGGATGAGAACTTCATCAATGGCCTGAGCGCAGAGAACGACGGTCGCGCGTGGCTGCTGCTGAAACACCTGGAAGTCTGGAAGACCCTTAACGAGACCGCTGACGGACCGTTCTTCGGGCGTGTGGACATGAGCCAGATCGCGCTGATGGGGCATTCGCGCGGTGGGGAAGCCGCGGCCACTGCAGCGGCCTTTAACCGGTTGAAGTACTACCCGGACGACTTCAAGCAGGAGTTCAAGTTCAACTTCGACATTAGGGCCGTTGTGGCCATTGCGCCTGTGGACGGGCAGTACAAGCCGTCGAGCGTGTTCACGCCGCTCGAAAACGTGAACTACCTGATCATCCACGGGTCACACGACGGTGACGTATCGACGGTGGTGGGTGCGAGACAGTACGAACGTTTGCAATTCACGGATGGCCAGCCGTGGTTCAAGTCCATGGTCTTCATGTATCGCGCCAACCACGGGCAATGGAACACCGTGTGGCAGAACAAAGACAACGGCCCGCGCAGCGGCCGGTCGCTCGACCTGCGGACGCTCATCGATGGCGACGCCCAGCGTCAGATGGGCAAGGTGTTCATCTCGGGATTCCTCGAGGCCACGCTGCATCAGAAGCGCGACTACGTGCCGATGTTCCGCGACCATCGCACGATTGGCACGTGGCTGCCTAAGACGCTCTACACGACCAAGTTCCAGGAAAACGGTTTCAAGACCCTTGCGTCTTTCGACAAAGATGTGGACCTGACGACCGGATCGCTGCCGGGGGTGGTCCTCTCGGGCGAACATTTGTCGGCGTGGAAGGAAGAGGCCCTGCCGTTCCGCGGCCGGGGTGGCGACAACCAGAATCACAACGCGGTCACGATCGGCTGGAACAACTACTTTCCGGCGGATGACAAGGCCAAAGATGCGCACGCCATCGAATACGCGACGTTGTCTGTCAAGGCGCGAAGACTGAAGAAGCCGGTGCCCCAGTGGTCGGACGCGAAAGGCGCGCCGGCCCCTCCAGCGTCGTTCACGGTGTCTGTGCCCGACAGCGTGCGAAGTGCCTGGGGCGTGAGCGACCGGAGCGCGCTGTACCTGTCACTGGCGGCCACCAATACGAAGCCCGGGCCGCGCCCGTTGCCGAAGGACCCGAACAAGAAGGAAGAGCCCGAAGAGAAGCCCGGCGAGAAGCCCGCCGTGAAGAAGCCGGCCGTGAAGCCGCCGCCCAAACCCAGGGAACCGAAGCGCCCCACGCCTGAGCCGGATCAGACGCCGGTGGATCTCACCGTTGAACTTGTGGACACGGCCGGCCACGTCGCCCGGCTTCCGCTCAGTCAGTTCGGCATCGCGCGCAAGCCACTGGACTCGCGCATCTATAGGCGCGAAGGCCGCGACGCGCAGCGCTTCAGCACGATCTTCGAAATGATTCCGCAGACCTTTGTCATGCCGATCGCGGACTTCGCCCGAGCGTCATCCGCATTTGATCCGCGCCAGATCGCCACCATCCGGCTGCTGTTTGACAAGACCGAGGCCGGCACGATCATGCTCGAGCACGTCGGCATCTCTACGCCAACGGATGCCTCGTTCTTTGGGGCGCCGGTGCGATGACCCGCGACTGTCAGCTCATCACGAGCCCTTCGTCCCCTCGCTGCTCGCGATGGCTTCTTCCTTGACGGCGATGTCCAGTCGTTCAGACTTGAGGTCCACCCGCACGCGCGCGAACAGGCTGATAAAGACGTTCGCGATCGCGGTCAACGCGAAGAAGGCGATGACGTAGCCGCGCCAGTCGTCCAGCAGGAGGCGGTAGCTCGTCAGCCATAAGAAAACCGCCGTCACGTAATGGCTGAAGCAATACTCGCACGTCAAGCCGTAGAAGAACTTCCGCCGGATGATGCTGCCGCGCTGTGTGTGCGCGATGCAATATTCGCGCGCCTCTTGCAGGATCTCTTCATGCGTGACCGTCCACGTCACTGTGGCCACCGGCAGTGCCAATGTAAAGAGCCACACCAGTTGCGGCCACGCGTGTTCGCCTGAGGGGGCATCTGCGTCAGGCCAGCGAGTGTGCCCGTGGGTCAAGCGGCGCCTTCAGAGGTGGAATCGTGGGTGGGGGATCGCCCTCGGGTTCGGGTGGCACGTCCGGATCACGATGAACAGTGATCGGAGGCACGGGCGGGTCCAGCGGATCCGGGAGTATCGGCGGAATCGGAGAGTTCGTGGCGTGCAACATGGGGCCTCCTGAAGAGAAATATCAACTCCGGGCCGCATTCGCTGTGCTGTTGGTGACAGGCATCCGTAGCCAGAGTGTGAATTCGAAGGCACGGGCAAAGCCCATGCCCTCCGTACTGCCATCGCTCGGCCGGGTGATCGGTCCCTGGTCTTCTGGCGGAGCAGAGTAGAATGCCCCTCGGTCCACATCCTGGGAGGCACTCCGATGACCCGATTTCACAAGATTGCGCTGATTTTTGGCACGGTGTTCGTTGGCAGCGTGTTCGCGCACGCGCAGGGCGCCGCCGCGCGCCAGCGCCTGATGACCGTGCGCGACACACAGAACTTCGTCAACGTGGGCGGCACGGCGATTTCGCCCGACGACCAATGGGTGCTCTACACCCGCACCGTGCGCGACTGGGATGATGCGCAGTGGCGGACAAAGACCCATCTGTGGCGCGTGAAGATCGACGGCACCGGCGCGCGGCAACTGACATTCGGCGACGCGAACACCACAGCGCCCGCGTGGTTCCCGGCCGGCGACAAGATTGCGTTCCTCTCGTCGCGCGGCGCGGCGCCGGCTACCGCCGACAGCGATGGCGGCGGCAGCCAGGTGTTCTTCATGCACATCGATGGCGGGGAAGCCTGGGCGGCCACCAAACATCCCGGTGGCGTCGCCTCGTTCTCGATTTCGCCCGACGGCAAGACGTTGCTCCTCACCGCGCAGGATCCCCTCTCTGCCGAAGACCGTCGTCGGCGCCGCGATCGAGACGACGCGGTGGTGGTGGATGAGACGTTCCGGTGGTCGCACCTCTGGACGTTTGATATCGCAGGCGGAACTGAGAAGCGGCTGACCGAAGGTCAGTTCGTGGTGAGCGACCCGCAGTGGTCACCAGACTCAAAGAGGGTTGCCTATGTCACGCGTTCCAACACCAAGGTGGACGATGCGGCGTGGTCGGACGTGTGGATGGTGGAGTTGGGTGGCACGCCCCGCAAGTTCTTCGAGAATGCCGGGCCTGATACCAGCCCGCGATGGTCGCCCGACGGCTCCATTCTGGCGGTGGCCTCCAAGCCGCAGTCGGGGAATACGCAGTGGTACGACAAGCTGCACCTGTTCCCAGTGGCCGGTGGCGCGCCGAAAGTGCTGCTGAAGGATTTCGACCTCGATTTTGGCGCGCCCATCTGGTCGCGCGATGGGAAACTTGTCTTTTGGTCCACAGGGAAGGGAACACGGACGGAGCTCTTCGGTGTGGATGTGGCGACCGGAGAACTCTCCACCACGCGCGCGCCGATGGCCGGCGTGAGTGGCGCGTTTGAGCTCTCGCACGACAACAACACATGGCTCTTCTCTCACAGCGCCGGCACGTCGTCTGGCGATTTGTGGGCCGTGCGACGGCAGGGCGCCGGGTATGGCGCGCCTGTGCGGTTGACGAATGCCAATCCATGGATCGCGAGTGAGCAGGTCCAACTCGGTCAAGTCGAGACCATCAAATGGACCAACTCCGACGGGGGCGCCATCGAAGGCGTACTGACGCGGCCGGTCGGGTATCAGGCCGGCACTCGGTATCCGCTCATCGTCAACCCGCATGGAGGACCAAGCGGGGCGTCTACTGAGGGGTTCAGTTCGTTTAACCAGGTACTGGCCGCCAATGGCTTCCTGGTCCTGCAGGTGAATTTCCGCGGCAGCACGGGCTATGGCCAGAAACATGTGAACGCCAACCAGAACACCTGGGGCATCGGTGACTACGACGACATCATGAAGGGCGTGGACTACGTCATTGCTCAGGGCTGGGCCGACCCGAATCGGATGGTGGCGTACGGCTGGAGCTACGGCGGCTACATGACGTTCTGGATGTCCACCCAAACAGACCGGTTCAAGCTCATCTCGCCAGGAGCCGGATTGACCAATCTCTATTCGATGTATTCGACGACGGATATCCCGGCGTATCTCGGATGGTTCTTCGGCACGCCGTGGGACAACCAGGGGCTCTACGACAAGCTCTCGCCCATTCGCCACGTGAAGAATGTGAAGTCGAAAATGCTCATCATGCACGGGGCTGACGACGCGCGTGTGCCACCGACCCAGGCCGACGAGTTCTACAAGGCGCTGAAGGACCTCGGCAAGGACGTGACGTACGTGCGGTATCCCCGTCAGGGCCACGGCATCACGGAGACGCGGCTGGCGATTGACCGCAATCGACGGTACGTGTGCGCGTTCACGGCGGCCGTGGGCCTGCCGTCTACGACGGAAGGCTGCAAGGACGGCCTGCCTGTGGTGGATGCGCCTGCAACTCCGAAGCCTGGGGGCGCGGGTGGGGTGGTCGATGTCGATCTGCCGTGGAGTGGGTCTGCGTATGGCGCGGACGGTCGGCTGCTGGACCGAGGAGTGTTTGAGGTGATTCGCCGCCGATGAAGTCAGCCGGAGCTGAGCGTCCCGGGCTGAAGCCCGGGACCTCCGAAGTGCTTTGGGTCAGGTCTCAAAGGGCATGGCCGTAAGTACGGAGGGTATGGGCTTTAGCCCGTGCCGAACGCCCCCGGGATATTCTGAGATGTCATGTCTCAAGCAATCGAACTCGGTCTTGATACCTTCGGCGACGTCACGGTCTCTCCTGATGGATCGCTAGTCTCACAGGCGCAGGCCCTCCGCAATGTCGTGGAAGAGGCGGTGCTCGCCGAATCCGTCGGGGTAGACTGCTTTGGCGTGGGTGAGCACCACCGAGCGGACTTTGCGGTGTCAGCGCCCGAGGTGGTGCTGGCGGCGATTGCCGGGAAGACGACGAAGATGACGCTGGGTTCGGCCGTGACGGTGCTCAGCACTGACGATCCCGTGCGTGTGTTCCAGAGGTTCTCCACACTCAACGCGCTGTCCAACGGCCGCGCGGAAGTCATCCTCGGACGTGGATCCTTCACTGAGTCATATTCGCTGTTTGGCTACGACCTCTCGCAGTACGAGGCACTCTTCGAATCGAAGCTGGCGCGCTTCGCCGGTCTGCTGAAGGGGGCGCCACTGATCTACCCGCCGATCGAAACGGGCACCCTGCGCACGTGGGTGGGAGTGGGTGGCAGCCCTGAATCCGTGGTGAGGGCGGCACGCCACGGTCTGCCGCTGACGCTGGCCATCATCGGTGGCAGCGCCGAGCGATTCCGCCCGTTCGTGGATCTGTATCACCAGTCACTGGCGAAGTTCGGGAAGCCGACCCAGCCGGTGGCCGTGCACTCTCCGGGACACATCGCCGCCACGGACGAGCAGGCGACAGAAGAGTTGTGGCCGCACTACAAGGCGATGATGACGCGCATCGGCGCCGAGCGCGGCTGGCCTCCGGTGGCGCGTGCGAACTTCAAACGCGAGGCGGGGCCGGATGGCGCATTGTGTGTCGGCTCACCAGAGACGGTGGCAGCCAAGATCGCCCGCACCATCCAATCGCTGGGCCTTGCGCGCTTCGACATGAAATACAGCGCCGGCACGCTGCCGCACGCGCAGGCTATGGCCAGCATCGAACTCTACGGCACCAAAGTGGCGCCACTGGTGCGCGATCGGCTCGCGGGCTAGTCCGGGCTATTTCAGCGCGTCAGCGCAATACTGCACGCACTTCTTCGTTTCGGCGACCGGGTCGGATCCTTCCGGGATTCGATACTCGAGTTCGAGGGTCGCTGGAAACTTCCACGCGCGCGCCTTCATCGTCTGCAGGATGTCCTTGATCGGCGTATCTCCCGTGCCCCACGGTACGTTCTCGCCGCCGTTGGCCTTGGACTTCCGGTCCTTGATGTGCACGCTGGAGATCCGGGCGTGGTGTTTCTCCAGGAATTCGATCGGTGTTCCGCCGATGTTGCCGGCCGCCACGTAATGCCCCAGATCGACATTCGCCATGTTGCCGGGCGAGAGGGCGAAGGCCTGATCGAACGCTGTCATCGAGCCCTGCAGGTGTGTGTGATACGCCGCGTAGATTTTGCGCTTCATCGCGAAGTCGCCGATGCGCTTGAGCTGCGCCTCGTCGGTGGGCAACTCGAGCGTGGTGTGCGTGCATCCCAGGGCCTCGGCCACGTTGAACACGTACTCGAACTCCTCGTCCGACATGTTCGGGCTCAGGATCTTCACCGCGTAGATCGAGACGCCGGCGTCGTTATACATTTTGCGCAGCGCCTTGTACTTGTCCATCGAGACCGACATCCGCCACGCCTTCACCGCGGCCTGAGCCGCCAGCTGCGCCGCGCGCTGTTCGGCCACCTGCTCGGGCGTCAACTGCGCGCCTCGTCCGCCGCGGCCGCCACCTCGTCCGGTGGACGGGCGTCCGGCGTAGGTCTCAGCCGGCCCATCCATCAACTCGATTGCGCTGATGCCTGACTCAATCACGTACTGCAGCGTGGCCTCGGCACTCTGGTCGGGCAGGCTCCGGAAGCTGTAGGTAATGGCGCCGATCTGGACGCCGTTGATCAGGGAGTTCGGCCGACTCTGGCCGAGCCACGCTCCAGAAATGGGTTCGCCGATTAATCCAACCGCCGGTGCGGCCGTCAGGGCCAGCTTTGTGAATTCTCGTCTGGTGTATGCCATGGCGGGCTGATTGTATCCCGCTCGACGCTCATCAGGCGCCAGGCCCATCAGGCCGACGCGTCGATGACCCGCACCTGGCCCGACTGCTTCGCGTAGTCCAGAATGCGTCGGTCACACGTCACCAGCGGCACTCCGTACTCGCGAGCCGTCGCCACCAGACACCGGTCGAACGGGTCGGGCAGGGCCGTCGCCGGAATCATTCCGGCGTCGATGGCGATGTCCCGCTCGATGTCGATGACCTTGAAGCCGGCGCGCTCGATCGAGTTCGCAATCCACCGGTCCGCAGGCTGGGAAAAATGCAGACGGCCTGCCGTGTGCAACGCCGCAATCTCAAAGGCCGACGCGGTCGACACCGAGGCCGCTCGAACACCGGTCGCTCGGGCGAGCTGCCGACGGGTACGAGGCCCCAGTTGACGCGGCTCGTCATTCACCAGCCAGATCCAGACGTGCGTATCGAGCAACACTCGTCACGCCCCGTCGTCTGGATTCTCGATGCTCCAGGTGGCCGGCACCGGGTCGAAGGGCCGCGCATACTTCAGCACTGTGCCTTTCATGCTGCCGAGAGGAGATCCCTGTTGCTCCGACTCGACCGGCACCAGCCTCGCAACGGGCTTGCCGTGGCGAGTGACGATGTACTCGGCACGTGATTCTTTCACGTGATCGATGAGTTCCAGGCACCGGGCCTTGAAGTCGGCCGAGCCCACCGACGTTCGAGATGCAGACGGAAACTTGGACATGACTACAATTTTATGGCCATTCCTATCGGTGCGCAAGCGCGGTCACGCGTGGGCGCGCGCCGCGTCACGCCGAAACTGTGTGGGATTGGTCGGGGCGACTGGATTCGAACCAGCGACCCCCTGCGCCCAAGGCAGGTGCGCTACCAGGCTGCGCTACGCCCCGACCGAACAGCCAGTGTACCCCGTTCGCGGCCTTATTGCAGCGCGTCGAATGTCGTGACTTGTTCGTAACCCCCGGGATTTGGGGCGACGTGGTCGGGGCGGACCGTCAGGATAACCTGCCAGCCCGCCGCACGGGCCGCGTCCAGCTCGGCCGCTACATCGGAAAGAAAAAGAATATGTGCCGGGCCCAAGGCCAACGCCGACGCGATGCGCGTGTAGCTGCCGGCCGACCGCTTCGGGCCAACCATGGTATCGAAGAAGTGGCTGATGAGCGGCGTCAGGTCCCCGTCGTCGGTCATCGAGAAAATGAGCTGCTGCGCCAGCACGCTGCCCGAGGAATAGATGGCCAGCGTGAGGCCATCAGAGCGCCAACGTCTAAGCGCCGGCGGGACATCTGCGAACGTCGCGCCGCGAAGCTGGCCGGCGTGGTAGCCAATCTCCCAGATGTATCCCTGCAACGTCTTCAGGGCCGGCGATTTCCGATCGCGATCCATCAGCCAGAGAACGTAGGTGATGACTGAGTCGAGCCGTTCGACGTTGTCGCCTGACCGCCATGGGGGCGCCCCCATCACCTCAGCTTCGCCGCCATGTTCCGTCGCGAATTGTGTGGCAAGGTCCTGCACCAGGTCCGCATGCGCCGGGTCGCGAATGAACGCCTCAAGATGGGTGCGCGCGTACGAAAACAAGACCTCGTGCACGAACGCCATCGGCGTGGTGGTGCCTTCGATGTCGAGTACCACCGCACGAACGCCGCGTTCACGCAGTGAAGCCGTCACAACCCTGGCGGTAGCACGGGGAAATACGCTGGACCGAAACAGAGGGGCTGGAAGCGGGCGTCCGCGCCGCTGCTGGTGTAGTGCGGCGTCCAGCCTGACGGGTCCTGGAACAGCCGAATCGCGCGGATGCGCCGGTCGGAACACAGATCGAACCAGTGGTGTGTGCCTCGGGGCACACGAATCAGATCGCCGGCCTCGACTTCGATCGCAAACACCGGCCCCTTCTGCGGATGAATGTGGAACAGGCCCCGGCCTTCGATGATGAACCGCACTTCGTCTTCGTCGTGCCAGTGCTCACTGCTGAACTTCTTCAGCATCGCGTCAAGGTTCGGCGTGTCCGGAAACACATCGATGACGTCGGCGGTGACATACCCGCCTTTGGCGTTCAGTTCCTGAATCTTCGTCTGGTAGGCCGCGAGTACGTCGGACGCGGGCGCGCCGGGCGCGAAGGCCACGTCGGGCACCGCACGCTCGTATTCGATACCGGCTGCGGTCAGGAATGCCGTAACACCAGCCGCGTCGTGAATCGTCCGGTCCTCATCGGGAATACGAATCAGGGCCATGCGCCATCTCCTTACATCTGCGAACGACGTCCGACGGTTTCGAGGAGGAACTCCATCGCCTCGACGTGGCGCTCGGCCTCAGCCACCGTGCGGCCCCAGGTGTAGAGCCCATGGCCCCGCAGCAGGAACGCGTGTGCATCGGGGTGTTGCGCCAGCACCCGGGCCACGTCCCCGGCCAGTCGCGCCATGTCCTGGTCGTTCTCCAGAATCGGCACCCACTCGCGATGCAGGTGCGTGATCACGCCCTCAAGGGCCTTCAGCATTTCGTAGCCGTGAAGTGCGAGGCCACCCTCAGATGCATGATGCTCTGACAGCATCGTGCTCCAAACAGAGTGCGTGTGCAAGACGGCACCGGTGTTCCTGGCCCGCACGATTTCCAGGTGCAGCCGAGCCTCGGCCGAAGGGCGAGCGCTGGTGCGGCCGACCGGCTTGGCCGACCCGTCTATCGTCAGGAAATCTCGAGGCGTCAGTGTGCCCTTGTGTGCGCCGCTGCGAGTGATGCACAATTGCAGCGGCGATTCCGACACGACGGCGGAGAAGTTGCCGCTCGTGGCCAGCACCCAGTTGCGGCTGTAGAACCTGCGGCCGGCTTCGATGAGCGACTTCACGGGAGACGTGCGTCCATGGCAGGAAGTATGCCCGCACAGCGGGCCGAGTAGTGTCAAAATCCGGTCGTGCGTTTATGGAGGGTCGCTCTACTGTTTGGCCTGGTGCTGGAGCCGGCCCAGCAGGCTCCGCCGGTGTTTCGCGCCGGCGTCGATCTGGTGGTGGTCGATGTGGTTGTCCTCGACAAGGATGGGCAGCCCGTCACTAACCTGACCGCGGCGGACTTTGAGGTCTCGGCCGGCCGGCGGCCACGCCGCATTGTCTCGAGCGAGTTCATCGGTGTCACCCGCTCGCGCCGAGCGGTGACGCCGGAGTCAGCAGCGCTTCCCGCGCCTTCGAGCAACCGGCAGGCGGCCTCTGGGCGTTCGATCATCTTCGCCGTTGATGTCGAGGAGATTCGCGCCGGCGAGGGTCGCAGCGCGATGAAGGCTATTGGCGAGTACCTCGATCGCCTGGGGCCTGATGACCGCGTGGGTTTGGTCTCGTTGCCATACGGCACGCCTCGTCTGGAATTGACCACCAACCGGCAGATCGTGCGGGACGCCGTGGGGCAAATCGCCGGTGCGTCCAACAGAGTGTGGGACCCCCGGATGACCCCGGGGGAGGCCGCAGGCGTCGCCCTCGGCGATACCGACGCGCTGATGGCGCACTGGGAGCGCACGGCGGGGCTGCCGCCGTCGGGATTGACCGGGCCGCTGTCGGGGGCGTGTCCTCCGCCGAGTCGGCGTCCCTTCGAAATGCCGGCCACGGTTCCGGAAGGCTGCAAGGATGCGGCCCAGCGAGCGCAGGACGTCCACCTGCGTCACACCCGCAACATCCTCGACTCGCTGCGCGCCCTAGCCGAAATGATGGCGCCAATCGAGGGGTCGAAGGCCCTTGTCCTTGTGTCGGAAGGCATCAACAACGACATGCAGGTGCGCGACTCCTTGCGGAAGTTCTCCGACGCCGCCGAGCGCGCGCGGGTCGCGCTGTATGCCCTGCACCTGGATGCCCCGCTGGCCGAAGCCGCCGCGGGTGGCGGCAACGCCACTGGCACCCGGATACTCGACGATCGCCTTGGCTTCGACAGCATGGCTGAAATGTCCTCCACGGCGCGGGGCACGGCGTTCCGTGTGGTCGGGAGCGCCACGAGCGCGCTGCAGCGCATTGATACAGAACTCTCCGGCTACTACCTGATCACGTTCGAGCGGAGCCCCGAGGATCGTGATCGCGATCGCCTCGGTATCGGAGTGCGCGTGGCCCGACCTGGACTGGATGTGCGGGCACGCAAGGAAGTGGTGCTCGAGTCTTCGTCGAAAGGGAAGGTTGTGGCGGCCGGCGCGCCGGCTGATGCGAAGGGTGCGATGGGAGCCCTGCTGAAGTCGCCGGCGTCCGCCCACGAGATCGGCATCGACCTCGATACGTTTGTGTTTCCCGTGAATGGCTCGTCCACCGACGCGCGCATCACGATTGCGGCTGAGATATCTGCGGATGGAAAGCCGGTGGACGTGGGATTCGAGGTGAAGGGCACGACCGGGCGAGTCGTTGCCGATACATTTGATCCGCGGGCGGAGATTCGGCTGCTGCCCGATGGACGTGGACTTTACCCAGTGTCCGTGGTCGTGCCGCCAGGGTCGTATGTGTTGACGCTTGGCGTCATCGATGCCGATGGGCGCCGCGGGAGTGTGACGCACACGATTGACGCACGGGCATGGCCCACAGGCGCTCTTCGCATGGGCAGCGTGGTGTTCGGTGAAATTTCGGGCGGCGCCTTTCGGCCAGTGGCGCGTGTGGGCCCTGGTGCGATCAGCCTGGCCGTTCGCGTGGAAGTGCATGCGGCCGCCGCGGAGATGTTCGAGAACGCCACCGTGCGTGTGGAGACGCTGCGCCTCGGCGAAACAGCCATGATCTCTTCTCAGGCCGCACAACTGGTCAGCAGCGCCGACCCGTTGCGACGCGCGGCGACGAGTGTGCTGGAACTCGTGCGACTGCCGCCGGATGACTACGTCATCCGCGTGACTATCGAAGGCGCGGACGGCCGCGTGCTGGGGCAGCAGGCACGCGTCTTGTCGTGGCTGGGGGCGCGGCTATTCTGACGCGCAACGGACAATCGCCGCGCCGGTCCGGTCGATGTCATTGTCGGTCGTCGACCAGTTGCTGAGGGCCACGCGCAGCGCCGCCATGCCGTGCCACGTGGTGCCGCTGGCCCAGCATGTGCCGTCGCGCTGCAGGCGGTCGATCATGGTGCGTGTGGCGGCGTCCGGATCCGGGCCGGCCGTCACCCGCACCAGCACCTGGTTGAGCACCACGTCATTGATGACCGACAGGCCTGAATGAGCTCGTAGCTGATTGGCCAGGCGGGTCGCGAGCCGGCAACAACGTTCCACAAGATCGGCCACACCCTGTCGGCCCATCGACCGAAGCGCGGCGTACACCGGAACCGCGCGTCCCCGGCGCGATTCCTCGGGCACGAAGTCGCGCGGGTCACGCTCAGCCGCCGTCTCGACGATGTACGCGGCGGCCATCGACATTGCCGCGCGGTGTGAGGCGGGGTGGGCGGTGAACACGACGCCGCAGTCGTATGGCACGTTGAGCCACTTGTGGGCGTCGGTGGCCACCGAGTCGGTACGGCTGATGCCGCGCACGAGATGCGACAAGGCGGGACTCGCCGCGGCCCACAGTCCAAACGCGCCGTCCACGTGCAGCCACGCGCCACGGCTCTTTGCGGCGTCGGCAATGTCATCGATCGGGTCGAACGCTCCCGAGTTCACATTGCCGGCCTGCGCGCAGACGATGCAGGGGCCGGAGCCGACGGAGAGAGTTTCGCGCAGTGCGTCGGCGCGCATGCGGCCCTGGTCGTCGGTGGGCACGCGCCGCACGCGACAGGCGCCCAGTCCCAACATGCGAAGCGCGTTGAAGATGGTGTAGTGCGACTCGTCCGAGACCACCACGTCGATGGCCGGCGCACCGAAGAGACCCTGCGCTTCCACATCCCACCCCGCAGCCGCAAGCACGTGATGACGCGCGGCAGCCAGCGCCGTGAAGTTCGCGCCCTGGCATCCGGTGACAAACCCCGTGCTCCAGTGCGCCGGGAGTCCTGCCAGGTCTTTCAGCCATCCGGCCGTGATGTCTTCCACGACGGCGACCAGCGGCGACAGCACATGGACGCCCGCGTTTTGATCCCACGCAGACACGAGCCAGTCGGCCGCCGTGGCCGCCGGCACCGAGCCACCGACGACGAAGCCGTGATAGCGCGGGCCCTGCGTGGCGACCGTGCCACGCTCGGCAGCGTGCGCGAGCGCGTCGATGATGTCGCCCTCGGGCGCGCCCGTGTCCAGCAGGACGCCGCCGAGCGAAGCGCGAAGCTCATCGGCGGTGGCTGTGGCGCCGACGTGGCGGTCGGCGATGGTCTCGAGGTACTGCGTGGCGTGTGAAGCGGCGCGATTCAGGAGTGCGGTGCGGTTGGTCACTTCGCCAGCCTACTGTAGACCGCCCGCGCCTGATCAAGTTCGTTTGCAAAGGCGTCCCGTTCAGCGCTGGTGCGCCAGCTGCCGCGGAGTGCACGTACTGTAATCGCGTCCACCACTTCGCCCAGAAATGCCGCGTCGGCTTTTGACACGAAGCGACGGCCGTTGTGCTCGACGTAGATGGGCGACGACTGCGCGAAGACGTAACTGTCGCCCACGTATGGGTGTGGTCCGCCCACAACCCTCGCGGCCACCCATCCACCCTCGGGAAGGGACACGGTGCCCTTAAACGCGGCGGAGAGGCCGCCGGCTGTCGGTGACACCCGGTGGGCCACCACGCCATTGGCGATGATTTCCAGCCGCTCGAAGGGCGCAATCGAAATGGCCTCCGAGCTGATCTGAAGAGTGCCGGCCTGGGTGAGCACGGCCCCGGGTTCCTGACCGTTCACAGTCAGTGTCAGCACAGGTGCGTTGGTGCTGAACGTACGGCCGGCCTTGATGGCCGAGAGCCACGCCGGCACCGAGAGCGCGCTGTTCACCTTTGCGTACGTGCGAGCGGTGCCGGGAGGCGGGTCGCGCCACACGTCGGGGAAGTTGTCCGTGCCTCCCGTGGCCGCAAGGCGGAAGCCGCAGTTGAGCAACCGGTAATACATCTCCGCCGACGCGAGTTCGTCGGAATACACGCTGTTGACGTCGTAGAAATCGCCCTTGCCCAGGGCCACGTCCACAGGGATCAGCGAGCCCGCCCACCCGTTCGGGGCGTCGCTGCGATTGAGATACGGGTGCATGAAGCCGGCAATTCCACCCTGTGCCCTCGCATCGTCCAGGTACGGCACGTCGCTGGCCACTTGTGCGTACGGTGTGTTTGGCGCGCCGCCGACGAGTGGCAGTCTGAACTGCTTGATGCCAAGCAAGCCGATGTGCCCGAGCGATCCGCGAAACTCCTCGGCGAACTGCAGGATGTGCGTGGAGGTGGACTCACGAATCGGCTCACCCGTCAGGTCCTGCCACCGGCCCATCAGGCGCATGCCGTCCATGTGGATGAGCACGTTGGTCACGTGGAGGTCTTCGGCGAGAGACTGTTTAAAGAGCCAGCGGTGCGTCAGGCCAAACCGGCCCTGGTGCAGATCGTGCGCGTGGGTGTCGCCCGAGTACCAACCGCGCGCCGGCAGGTTCGCGAGGCGTGCCAGGCGAACCACCGAGGGAACAGTGGCACCCTCGCCGACAGTCACTGTCGTCGTCGCGGGCGTGTACTCCACGCCTCGCACTGCGGTGATGGTGACCTGGCCGGCTGGCACCTGCACGTCGAACTCGCCGGCGGTGTGAAAGTAGTGGGTCTCGGTGATCGACATTACGCGAGCGAACCCGTTGTCTGGCGCATAACTCCGGCCGTCGCTCGCCGTCACGGTAACGCGCGCGGGCATGGCAGTGCCTCCCGAGTCCAGCACCTGAACGCGGACGCGGCCGCTTGGCGCACGCATGCGGCGCGACGCGATTGTGACCGGCGTCCACGATGGCCGCGGACCTCCCGGCATCGGCGCGGTGTACAGCGTCATGGGCCCGCTGTGATTCGAGATGAACGCGACGCGTGAGCCATCCGGACTGACGGCTGGTGAAAATTCGCCCATGAGGTCTGGAGTCACGACAAAGGGGTTGCCGCCGGCGGTGGCGATCATTGCGATGTCATTCGACTCGCGCTCGTCGGAGCCGTAAACCAGCGCTTGTCCGTCGGGCGTCCAGCGCGGCCGCATCCGGTATTCCGACTCTTCATAGTGGAGCAGTGTGGCTTCACCGCCGGCGAGTGGTTGTGTCCAGATGCCCCCGGTGCCGAGCTTGTTGCGCACGGGCGCCACGAACGCGAGCGTGGCGCCGTCGGGTGACACCGCTGGCTGAATCTGATCGCCCTGACCCGTGGCGACCGGCGTGACGGCTCCGTCGGCGAGACTGACGCGCAGGATGTCGAATCCGCGGTTACGCGAACTCACAAACAGGATCGACAGTCCGTCGCGCGCCCAGACGGGGCCCAGGTCCACGGCGGCGTCGTTCGCCAGTCGCCGCACGGCGCCTCCCTCAGAAGACACCACGCCAATCTCAAGATTGCCACCCACATCCATCGTGAGCGCAAGCGAGCGTCCGTCGGGACTCCAGTCGGGTTCAAAGTGATACGCCGGCCCTTGCGTCAGCGCGATGGCCTCACCGCCGCCCGCCGGCACTTTCCAGATATCGCCTTGCATGGAGAAGGCGATCCACTGGCCGTCCGGACTCCACGCTGGTTCGGCGGGGCCGGTGGTCACCTCGGGGAACATGTGGCGCTCGATGCGATCGGAGAAGCCGAATCGATTCGGGCCCGCCATAAGCGAGCCGACGGCGAGTGTTACCATCGCGGCAATTCCCACAACGGTGATCACAATGCGCTTGCCCATCACACTTCTCCTCATCACGTTCGGCGCCGGCGTCGCCTTGGCCGAGACTGCGCTCGGCCAGTCGGCGGCGGCCGACCGCGCCCGACTGCTGACGCCGACCGACCCGGCGTTCACGACGCCGGCGCCCGCCGTGTCGCGCGTACGGCTCGATACCCCCAAGGGGCCGCTCGTCATCGAAGTCATTCGCGCCTGGGCGCCACTTGGCGCCGATCGGTTCATCAATCTGGTCCGACACGGATACTACGACGATGCGAGGCTGTTTCGGGTGCGGCCGGCGACATGGGTGCAATTCGGTATCGCGGGCGACCCGAAGGTCGCGCAGGCGTGGCGTCATGCCACCTTTCCCGATGATCCCGCCGGTCAGTCCAATGTTCGTGGCACTGTGGCGTTCGCGTTTGCCGTGCCGAACGGCAGGACCACACAGGTGTTCATCAACCTGCGAGACAATGCCGCCACCCACGACAAGGAGCCGTTTGTGCCCTTCGGCCGGGTCGTGGAGGGGATCGAAGCCGCAGGCGCGTTCTACTCTGGCTACGGAGAGGGCCTTGGTGGCATCCGCGCCGGCAGACAGGACGCGGGCTTCGCGGAAGGAAACGTTTTCTTCGACCGTGAGTTTCCGAAGTTGGACCGGATTCGGACTGCGGTCGTGAATCGGTGATTGACTGGCTCGCCAGATTACCTGATTACCGATAAAATCAGACGGATGAAAAGGACGAACCGGGTCAACGTGTGCCTGGCCACTACAGTCATCGCGGCCGTTGTCGTGTTTTCCGGCCAGGCGTCGGCGCAGGTGCCCGTGGTTCAGCCGGGCGCTCCCGGGAAGCCGAGCCGCGAGTTGAGTGAGTCTGAGCGGCCCAAGGCGGTCGCGTCCAAACACTCGCCGGCGGATACCAAGTTCATGCAGGGGATGATCGGTCACCACGCGCAGGCGGTGGAGATGGTGGACCTGCTCAAGACGCGCACCAAACGCGAGGACATGCGCATGCTGGGCATGCGCATCGAGGTATCGCAGAACGATGAGATCAAGATGATGCGGCTCTGGCTGCAGAATCGCGGTGAGTCCATCCCGAGTGAACACGCGCATCACCTGCCGGGCGGAACGATGCCGGGCATGTTGACGCCGGAGGAAATGGAGAAACTGCGCGTGGCCAAGGGCGCCGAGTTCGACCGGTTGTTCCTGCAGGGCATGATCAGGCACCACGGTGGGGCCCTGACCATGGTGCAGGAACTGATGTCGTCGCCGGGCGCGATGCAGGAAGCCGAGATTCATGATTTCGCAACACACGTGGACGCGGACCAGCGGATGGAAATTCTCCGCATGAACACCATGCTGAAGGGCATCAAGAAATGAAGAAGCAGTCGATCTGGATTGGATGTGTGGTGGCGGGCCTGTTTGTATGGGCCGCCGAGGGCGGGGCGCAGCAAGTGCAGCAGCCGGGGCAGGACCCGCGCGTGGGCCTGAAGGCCGGCGCGACGGATGCCGGCGTGGCGGCGCGCAACATGGAACTGGTGGCGACGCTGCCCAAGCCGCCGGGCTTCGGCGATGCGACCGGCACCGGTGGCCTGGCGTTCGCGAACTCCGACATTGCCTTCAAGGGCGGCAACATGTTCATCGGCGGCTTTGCCGGGTTCAATTTCTACGACATCGAAGACCCGCGCAAGATCCGGCTGCGGACGTCGGTGCCGTGCCCGGGTGGTCAGGGTGACCTGTCGGTGTTCGGCAACCTACTCTTCATGTCGGTTGAGCAGGGCAACGGCCGCGTGGATTGCGGCACGCAGGGCGTGACTGGCGCGCCCAATGCGCCGAGCCCGGAACGCTTCCGCGGCGTCCGTATCTTCGACATCTCCGACATCAACAAGCCCGTGCAGGTGGCCGCCGTGCAGACGTGCCGCGGCTCCCACACGCACTCGCTCGTGCCGAATCCAAAAGATCCCTCGATGATCTACGTGTACGGATCGGGCACCGGTGGGGTACGGTCGGACAAGGAACTGGAAGGGTGCTCGTCGGGCGATCCAAACGCCGACCCGAACACCGCGCTCTTCAGCATTGATGTCATCGCGGTGCCGATCAAGAACCCGGCTGCGGCGAAGATCGTCAGTCGTCCCCGAATTTTCGCCGACACACAGACGGGCGCCATTGCCGGCTTGTGGCCGGGCGGCGCGCACGGCGAAGGCACGCAGCGCACGTCCACCACGAACCAGTGCCACGACATCACGGTGTACCCCGAACTGGGCCTCGCCGCTGGCGCGTGCTCGGGCAACGGCATCCTGCTCGACATCTCCGACCCGGTGAATCCGAAGCGGCTCAGCGAAGTCTCGGACATCAACTTCGCCTACTGGCACTCGGCCACGTTTAACAACGACGGCACCAAGGTCATCTTCACGGACGAATGGGGCGGCGGCACGTCACCCCGTTGCCGAGAAACCGACCTGCCGAGTTGGGGCGCCAACGCCATCTTCGAGATCCGCGACAAGAAGATGATCTTCCGCAGCTACTACAAGCTGCCAGCGGCGCAGACCGACTTCGAAAATTGCGTGGCGCACAACGGCTCACTCATCCCCGTCCCAGGCCGCGACATCAAGGCCCAGGCCTGGTACCAGGGCGGCGTGTCGGTCTTCGACTTCACCGATGCAACGCGTCCGGTCGAGATCGCGTTCTTCGACCGCGGTCCGGTTTTCGCCGACAAACTCGTGACGGCCGGCTACTGGTCAACGTATTGGTACAACGGCTTCATCTACGGGTCGGAGATCGCTCGTGGCGTGGACGTGTTTGAACTCAAGCCGAGCGAGTTCCTGTCCGCGAATGAGATTGCCGCCGCGAAGCTCGTGCAGATGAACGAGTTCAATGCGCAGTCACAGCCGAAGATGAGCTGGCCCCAGGTGCCGGTGGTGGCGCGCGCCTACATGGATCAGCTGACGCGCAGCAAGAGCCTGAAACCCGAACAGGCGACCGCGCTCAACGATGCGCTGACGGCCGTCGAGCGCGCCAACGCGGCCGACCGCGCCGCGGCAGTCGCCGCGCTCGACGCGCTGCTGCCCGCGCTCGAAAAGCAGGGCGGCTCGGCGAACCCAATCGACGCCGCGAGATATCGCGCGATGGTGGCCACACTTCGCGGCTTCGCCGCGAAGTAGTCTACCGCTCGCTCTCAAGTTGTCGGCGAGCGGTGGCGAGCGCTTTTTTCTGCTCCGCGCTCAGCATCGGATAGTCCAGCGTCAGCCCCTCCATCGTCTCGGCGATGATTGACGCGACGGCTGCGCGCATGAACCACTTGTTGTCGGCCGGGATGATGTGCCACGGCGCCTAGTCGGTGCTCGTATGCGTGAAGACGTCTTCGTACGCCTTCATGTAGTCCTTCCAGAAGCCGCGCTCCTGCACATCAACGGCCGAGAACTTCTAGTTCTTGGCCGGGTCTTCGATGCGTTCGAGGAAGCGTTTCTTCTGCTCATTGCGCGAAACGTTCAGGAAGAACTTCAGCACCACCGTGCCGTTTTCAACCAGGTAGCGTTCGAAGTCGTTGATGTGCGCAAAACGCTCCTGCCAGATCTTCTTGTCCAGCTTCATGGCGTCCGGCAGTTGCTGGCCCTGCAGGATGGCCGGATGCACGCGCGCGATCACCACCTCTTCGTAGTGCGAGCGGTTATGGATGCCGATGCGCCCGCGCTCTGGAACGGCCTTCATCGAGCGCCAGAGGTACGCATGGGCGCGCTCTTCGGGTGACGGCGCCTTGAAGCTGAACACTTGGCAGCCCTGCGGATTGATGCCCGACATCACGTGGCGGATGGTGCCGTCCTTGCCGGCCGCGTCCATTGCCTAGAAGATGATGAGAATCGAGTAAGTATTCTGCGCGTACAACCGGTCCTGCATTTTCGAGAGCTGACCCACGCCCTCCTTGAGCAGTTCCTGCGCATGCCCCTCATCCTTAAGACCGCCGGTCCAGTCCGCAGAATGGTCCTTGAGGCGAAAGCCCTTGCCGCTGGCAATCGTGAGTCGCTTGGTGAGTTTCCGCAGGCTCTTCATCCAGCTATCTTACGGCCTGATGATGAGCGCCACTTCGCGCGTCGTTTCGTTGGTGCCGTCGGTCACCACCACCTGCAGGCGGTAGGGGCCGGGCGCCAACTGGGTGAGCGGCAGAGAGATGTCGAGTGACGGCTGAGTGCCCGCCTCCAGCACGCGGTCAAATGTCACCACCACCGTGCCATCGGGCGCCAGCGCTGAGATCGTGGCGGTCAGGGCCATGGCGCTGCGCTGGACAGCCTTGAAGTACAAACGCAGCGTGTCCCTGGACACAAACGCCCGATCGAGCGTCGGGTCGAAGGGAATCGTCGGCACCGGCACGGGCAACGTCGGAGGCACGGCAGCCGACGGTCGTGATATCGACGGCACTGTGCCTCGTGTCACCACCTCCCGGCTCGTCGTCTGCATCGTGACGGGGGGCAGGTCGCGCGCGATGGGGACGTGTGGGCCGTCGGCGTACGCGATCACCAGATCCGTCAACTGCAGGTCGTCCTTCGAAAAGTCAGGCACATCGAAGGAGAGGTAGACAGACCCGCCGGCATTGAGCTTCTTGCTCGTAGCCGAGGCGCGCAATTGGTACTGGCCTGGCGGCAGGGGCATTTCGGAAACGATTTCGTACGTGACTTTGTCGGGGACGACGACCAGTCCGGGCCGGGGCCGCAATGTCACCTTGGCGCCAGAACTCTGCCGTTCGCGCACCTTGGCGCCCTTGATATCAACCGCGTACATCCCGTATTCGATGTCGTCGAGCAGCCGATCCGATTCGGCTTCCTTCATGGAGGTCGTCGGCACCGTGAGTTCCAGCGCGATGACGACGCGTGCGTTTTTGCCGCCTGCGGGGCCGGGAGGCATGGGAATCGCCTGAAGACGCAGCGGAAGGTCGTTCTTCGGGAGCGCGCCGCCGACCAGGCGGTTGAGTTCGCTCGTCGGCTTGGGCGGATCAGGCGCGCCTTCGAGCTGATACCCGCGCCGATACCGCAGCGTCAGCTCAGGCCGGCCCTTCACTTCGACATCGATCGGCCGGTAGCCCTTGCCGTTTACGTCTGACGGGTAGAAGCCGAGCAGATAGTAGTTGTCGAGGTCGCCGATGATCTGCGAGATGCCTCCGGTGAAGTCGTCGGTGTTGACCACGGCAAAGCCGCCGGTTTCTTCGGACATGATCGTAAGGCCCTGCTGGGCTTTGCGCACCCAGGCGTTCCAGGCTGTTGGAGAGCCCTTTACTTCGTCGCCCACGCAGGGGTCATGGTCGATGCCCCTTGCGCCGCCAGGAGGTGGGAAGCACTCTTCTGCCAGTTCTTGCGGACTGATCAGGCCGCGCGGGTCAATCGAATACGTCGCAACGTTACCGCGCCGCATGGCGTTCATGGTGTTCAGCAGTTGGTATTCATATACCGGCGCCGCCACTCGAGGGTTGCGTGAGACGATGTTGGCGATTTGCTCGCCGCCGTCAAACAGTCCGCTGATGTCCTTCGCGACGTTTTCGGAGACCAGGATGAACGCCTTGCGGCGCTTGTCGTCGCGCCCAAGGATTTTCGCTGCATCTTCCAGCGCCCGGTACAGGCCACGGTTGGCGTTGAGTTCCTGGATCTCACAGCCCGGGTCCAGGTTCGACGCGTCCGCCGTCTCGGGGTCTCGCAGGATGGCGATCGGATCACACACCTCGAGTGGTCGCCTGGTTGGGCGGCGCCCCTTGAACTTGTCGATGGACCCGAGGAGTCGCGACCGGTCATCAGTGACCTCGACACCGTGTTCGCCACCCGTCTGGATCAGTGACATCGCCGACTCGGGACCCAGGTCGTTCGCGATACTGCGCGCGATGCCTTTCACTGTGTCAGTCCGGCCACGGTAGGTGTGCAGGTCGTCGAGTACCATCACGACCAACCGGCCTGACTTCGCGGTCGTGTTGCTCGCCACGTCCAAGCGAGTCTCCGGCGGCAGGCGCGGCAGCTCAGTGGCCCGCTCAATCGAGCGCTGAACCTCAGTAAACGTCTCGATGCTCTGCGCCTTCTTTCGGTCTTTGAGAATGAAGTCGTCTTTCGTCAGGCCGTGGACGCGTTGCCCGGCCTTGTCCACGACCACCACATCGACCTCGACCAGTTCGGTGTTGGTGCGAAAGACCGGCGGCTGCTGAGGGCGTTCCTGTGGCGCCGCGCGCGGCACACTACCGGTGAGTACGGCTGTGGCCATCGACACAGCGAGGGCGACAAAGGCGGCGCGGGGCACATCGGGATTATAGGGGGAGTCCCCTTTGAGCTATAGTTCGCTTACCCAAGGAGCCCGCTATGAAATACCTGTTCCGTCTCGTGATGATTCTCGTGTTTGCGGCGTTTGCCGCGCCCCTGTCCATGGAGGCCCAGCAGGCCCCGTCGGCGTCAATGTCCACCACCGCAACCGCCGGCCGTGAACTGCCCAAGCCCAACTACGACCTCGCGTTCCGCTGGACGTCCACCAAGGTGGGCAAATATGTATTCAGCACCGCAGTGACGCCGAACTGGCTCGAGTTCAGCGATCGTTTCTGGTACTCATACGAGACGCCGGCCGGCCAGAAGTGGTGGATGGTGGACCCGGTCAAGAAGACGAAGACGCCGGTCTTTGAAAACGCCAAGCTCGCCGCACAGCTCACGCGTATCTTGCGCACGCCGTATGACTCAGAGCACCTGCCGGCCACTCAACTGCGCTTCTTCGACAACGATACGAAGATCCGATTCAGTGTCTCGTTGCCCCGTGAGTCCAGAGTGGTGACCTCATCCGGTGCGGAAATGAACGGCATGACGCTGACCGAGACGGAGATTCGGCAGCAACAGCAGCAGGGTGGGCGTGGAGGCCGTGGCGGTGGCCGCGGTGGCGAACAGGGTGGCCGTGCGGGTGGCGCCGGTGCGGCAACACCGACAGGCAACAAGACCTGGTGGCTCGAGTACGACATCGCCACCGGCAACGTGGTACTCAACGACAAATACGAATCGGAGCCGACGACGCTGGCATGGGCGCAGGTGTCGCCCGACAAGCAGACCATTCTCTTCGCGCGTGGCCAGAACCTGTTCATGATGGATGCGAGGGGCTACGCCGTCGCGCAGAAGACGCCGAACGATCCGTCCGTGGTTGAGGTGCAGCTCACCACTGACGGCGAAGAAAACTATGGCTACGCTCCCACGCAGCAGGGTGGCCAGGACGAAGACGAGCAGGACCAGGGCGGCGGTGGCCGAGGTGGCCAGACCGGGACGGCCGCAGCTGCGGCGAGCCACGAAAACGACAAGAAGTTCGGCCCGCGCCGCCGCTCGGTCGGCGTGTCGTGGTCGCAGGATCACAAGAAGTTCTCGCTGCAGCGCACCGACTCGCGCAAGGTGGGGGACCTGTGGGTGATCAATTCGCTGTCGAATCCGCGCCCGCGTCTCGAGACCTACAAGTACGGCATGCCCGGCGAAGTGAATCAGCCCCAGTCTGAACTCCAGGTATTCGATATCGCGTCGCGCAAGCCGTTGAAGCTCATGTCCGACGCGTTCAAGGACCAGAACCTCGGGTCGTCTTCAATGGCGCTCACCAACCTGCAGCGGCTGAAGAATGACACCGCAACGCGCTGGATCACACCGGCCGGCGACAAGATGTTCTACACGCGGCTGAGCCGCGACCAGAAGCGGTTCGATGTGGTGGAAGCGGATACCACGACCGGCGAGGCGCGCGTGGTGGTGGCCGAACGGCTCAACACCTACATCGAGAGCCAGCCCATTCGTCTCATCACCAACGCGACGGGTGGGAAGGAACTCATCCACTGGTCCGAGCGTGACGGGTGGGGCCAGTACTACCTCTATGACTACAAGGGGACTCTGCTTCGGCAGCTCACGCAGGGCGAATTCGTCAACACCGGCATCGTCGGCGTGGACGAAAAGAGCCGCCTCATGTTTGTGCATGCCGTGGGCCGTGAAAAAAGCGAAGACCCCTACTTCCAGCACCTCTATCGTGTGAACCTCGACACCGGCGACATGAAGCTCGTGACGCCAGGCAACGGCTCGCACTCCGCGTCGATGAACGACAAGGCGACGTTTGCGATCGACAACTGGTCGCGCATCGACATGGCGCCAGAGTCGGTGCTGTATGACTCGCTCGGCAACAAGGTGATGGACCTTGAGAAGACCGACGTCTCTTCGTTGCTCGCCGCCGGCTTCAAGTATCCAGAAGCGTTCACCGTCAAGGCCGACGATGGCGTGACGGACCTGTATGGAGTTATGTACAAGCCGTTCGACTTCGATCCGGCGAAGCGGTATCCCATCATCGAATACGTCTATCCTGGTCCGCAGACCGAGAGCGTGACGAAGACGTTTTCGCCGCGCCAGGCCAACGTGATGCTGGCGCAGTTCGGCTTCATCGTGGTCGAAGTGGGTAACCGCGGCGGCAATCCGCAGCGGTCGAAGTGGTACCACAACTTTGGGTACGGCAATCTGCGCGACTACGGATTGGCCGACAAGAAGGCGGCTGTGGAGCAGCTTGCCAAGCGGCATCCGTGGATCGACCCGAACCTCGTCGGCATTTACGGCCACTCGGGTGGCGGGTTCATGTCCACGGCGGCGATGTTCGTGTATCCCGACTTCTTCAAGGTGGCCGTGTCCACGTCGGGCAACCATGACAACAGCGTGTATAACCGCGCGTGGAGTGAGAAGCATGACGGCGTGAAGGAAATTGAAAAAGACGGCGTCGTCACCTTCGAATACGACATCGACAAAAACCAGGACCTGGCCAAGAACCTGAAAGGCAAGTTGCTCCTGATGACGGGCGACATCGACAACAACGTGCACCCGGCGGGCACGTACCGCGTGGTGGATGCGCTCATCAGGGCCAACAAACGGTTCGACTTCCACATCATTCCCGGCAAGCGGCACGGGTACGCAGACGCGGGTGACTGGTCGGCAGCCATGCGTGCTGACTACTTCTGCCGCTACCTGCTTGGGTGGGCGCCGACCGACGCCGACATCATGGAACTGCAGCGCGAGGTGGCGATCCGCCGGTGACCCGACGTCTTTTTCTGGCAGCCGGCGCGGTCGTCGTTGTGGTCGCCGCCCTGATTTACTGGGGTGGCGGCGTTACTCCGGGCGCGCCGGCCGCCGTCCGTGACGGTGCGCCTGCATGGTCGCCTGACGGCAAACAGATCGCGTTTTACTCAGAGGTCGGCGGCACACCCGCCGACCTCTTCGTCATGGACGCCGCCGGGCTCAACGTCCGGCAACTCACCGCAACGCCGGAAGCCGAAGGCTACCCGGCCTGGTCACCCGATGGCCGGCAGATCGCCTTCGAGTCACATACAGCAGACGGCAACTTCGACGTCTACGTCATGAACGCCGACGGTGCCAATGTGCGTCGCCTGACCCGCGAACCGCGCCGCGACGTCGGTCCGGCCTGGTCCCCCGATGGCGCCAGAATCGCGTTCATGTCGGACCGCGGGGGCAGGGAATTCAACCTCTACTGGATGAACGCCGACGGTTCGGGCGTGGAGCAGTTGACCTCGGGCGAGACCGACTGGTTTCCCCAGTTCTCGCCGGATGGGCGCCGTATCGTTTTCCACCGATGGAGCGACGTCCACGTCATCAACCTCGACGATCGCAAGCCGGCCAGGCTGACCGTGGATCCCGACAATGGGATGTACCCCTCCTGGTCGCCCGACGGCACCCGCCTCGCCTTCATGAGCCGGCGGGGAGGTCCGACTTCCATCTTCACCATGAATGCGGACGGCTCGAACCAGCAGGAACTGGTGCGCCTGGCCACCGGCAGCGCGATCGACCCCCGCTGGTCGCCCGACGGTAAGACCATTGCCTTTGTCAGCGTCCCCGAGCAGGCGGCCACTGAGGCCCAGGCGGCGGTCCAGAGCCGGTTGCTTTACACCGTCAATGTCGAAACGAAGGCGATCGTCCGGTTGAGATAGATAATGAGACTTGTCTCATCTTAGTGATAGGATCTTCGGCAGAGCCGACCGTGACCCTCGCGCCTGCCACCCCCATTTCCCTCTGTGACCTTGCCGTCGGCGCCGTGGCCCGGTTGCATGAGGCGAGGCTCGATCCGGAAAGCTGTCACCAGTTGCGGTCGCTCGGCCTGACGGAATCGTGCCACCTCCGCCTCTGCAAAACAGGCGAACCCTGCATCGTCCAGGTCCGCTCCACCAGGATCGGCATTGCCGGCGCCGTGGCTCGGCACATTTTTGTGGTGCCGCTTCCGGTCGGCGCGAGTTGAGATGAGTGCGTCCTCGGTGGCGCTGCTCGGGAATCCCAACACCGGCAAAACCACGCTTTTTAATCGTCTCTGCGGCGCCCGCGCAAAAACCTCGAACTTCCCGGGAACAACCACCGCCATGCGGGTCGGTCGCAGCCACGTGGGCGCTGAAATCATCGAGGTCATTGACCTCCCCGGGCTGTATTCCCTGCAAGGGGAGTCGCCCGAAGCGGCCATCGTGCGCGGCGTCTTGCGCGGCGACGCCGAGTCGCGACCGGGCGCTGTCATCGCGCTGGTGGACGCCTCGAACCTCTTCCGAAACCTGATTTTGGTCGCCGAACTCCTCACGTTTGATGAACCGGTGATTGTTGCCCTGAACATGGTGGACATCGCTGAGCGAACCGGGTTGCGTCTCGGCGTGCCGACGCTTTCGCGTCGTCTGGGTGTGCCAGTGGTGCCGATGGTGGCGTCGAAGGGCATTGGCCTTGACGGCCTGCGCACCGTCATCGGGGCGCTCTCATCGGGCGCCACGGCCCAGGTCCGCCCCGCCGACTTGCCCGCACCCGGTGCGAGTCTCGAGCAGTTCACCACGTGGATTGACGACGTGTTGAACGATGCGTATCCGGGCGGTGCGCCGGCTGCGGCGTTGGACGCACGGACCGAACGCATCGATCGCGTGCTGACCCATCCGTTGTCTGGCACGCTTGTCTTCATGGCCGCGATGGGTGCGCTGTTCTGGACGCTGTTCGAACTGGCCACCGTGCCGATGGACCTCATTGAACTCACCTTCGGCTACCTGGGTTCCGGGGTGAGCGCATTACTTCCTGCCGGTGCGATTCGGGACCTGCTCATCGACGGCGTCATCGGCGGCATCGCGGGCACCGTGGTGTTCCTGCCGCAGATCTGCCTGCTTTTTTTCATGATCAGCCTGCTGGAAGACACGGGCTATCTGGCGCGCGCGGCGTTTGTGAACGACCGCATCTTCCGACGCTTCGGATTACCCGGGCAGGCGTTCGTGCCTCTGCTCACCGCACACGCGTGCGCGCTGCCGGCCATCATGAGTACGCGTCTCATTCCCGATCGCCGCGATCGGCTCGCGACGATCATGGTGGCGCCGTTCATGAGTTGTTCGGCGCGGCTGCCTGTCTACATCCTGCTGACCGGGCTGTTGTTTGCCGACCGCCCGGCGCTGGCCGGCCTCGCGTTTGCGGGCTGCTACCTGCTCGGTTCCGCGGCGGCGTTCTTCAGCGCCTGGCTCTTCGGCAAGACCGCGCTCAAAGGAACGCCACGGCCGATGGTGCTGGAACTGCCCACCTACAAGCGGCCGTCACTGAGCAACGCATTGCTCACGGCCAAGGATCAAGGGCAAGCGTTCCTCCAGACGGCCGGCACTGTCATCGTCGCGATCTGCGTCGTCATGTGGTGGTTGAGCGCGTATCCTAAGGTGGGCGCGCCTGTCGAGGCGGTGGAGTTGCGTCAAGCGGCCGATATGAGCGCGGCTCCGGCCGTGGCTGACGACCTTCGTGCGCGCGCCGACGTGATTCAGGCCAAGGCCGAACAATCCGGCAGCTTCGCCGGCATCATGGGTCGTACGATTCAGCCGGTCTTCCAGCCGCTGGGCTACGACTGGCAGCTCACGGTCGGCGTCCTGACAAGTTTTCTTGCACGCGAAGTGTTCGTCTCAACGATGTCTGTGATCGTTGGCGGCGGGGCAGAGGCGGAACCCGATGAGGGCGTTCGTCAGCGTATTCGCACCATGACGCGAGACGACGGGACGCTGGTGTTCACGCGCGCGACCGCCGCGTCCGCGCTTGTCTTTTTTGTGCTCGCCATGCAGTGCCTGCCGACACTCGCGGTGACGCGCAAGGAAACGGGCAAGGTGAAGTACGCAGTCGTCCAGCTCGCGTACATGTCAGGCCTGGCGTATGTGACGGCGCTCGTCGTGTATCAGTCGATGCGCGCGGCGGGGATCAGCTGATGGGCTGGCAGGACTGGCTCGTCACCGGAGTGACCGCTCTGGCCGCGGCCATCGTCTTCTGGCGGACGCTCGGGTCGTGGAGAGACTCCAAACCCGGTTCGCCCAACGCGCCAGCTTGTGACGGATGCGCGGTCGCGGAACTGGCGAAAGAGAGTCCGCCGGTCCGTAAGTCCGTTGGTCCGTAGATTCTCGGTGGGCGCTTCGCGCCATCCTGCTTCCTAACAAAGCCCCGCGCCAAACGGCGCGGCTCCACGAACCAACGGACTCCTGGACCTATGCCGTCCTATCTATTTATGTCCGCGAGCATCGGGTCGGCACGGACCGTGATCGAGCTCGTGTAGGTCGTTCCGTTCGCCGTCATCGTGACGCGATAGGTGCCGGGCGTCACGCCACCAGCGCCACCGCCGCCGCCGCGACCACCACCGCCACCACGTCCGCCAGCGGCGGGCGCGGGATTGGGCGCCAGGAGGCAGGCGCCCACGGCACCGCCGCCGCCTCGACCGCCACCACTACCGCCAGCCGGCGGAGCCGGTGCGCCTGCGGGCGGCGCGGGCGTGTTCAACCGCATGGCCCACTCCACCTTCTGGATGCCCGCTTTGGCCGGGAACGACGCGGAGCACGTGTTGCGACCCGCGGCGTCGCTCACCTCGAACTTGACCTCTCCGGTCACGCGATCACTGAGGTAGTAGTTGATGGCCGCGTTCCGGCTCGGGTTGGTTCCAATGAACGAGATCTCTCCGCCGTTGTGCTGGGGCTGGATGCTGAGCCACTGCGTCGCCACCTTGTTGTCGAACAGATGCGCGGCTGCGCCGCGCACGGCCGGCGTCATCTGCTGGAGCGGCGTGATGTCGTCCATGACCCAGAGGCCGCGTCCGTGTGTGCCGGCGATGAGATCGCCGTCACGCGGATGAATCAGCAGGTCGTGGACGGCTACGGTCGGCAGGTTGTTGTTGAGCCGCTGCCAGGACTGGCCGCCGGTCAGTGAGTAGAACGCCGCGAACTCGGAGCCTGCGAAGAGCAGGTCGGGGTTCTTCGGGTCCTGCTTCACCACGTACATCGGGTGGCCGTCGGGGATGTTGTTCGTGATGTTCGTCCAGGTCTTGCCGAAGTCCGTGGTCTTGTAGACAAACGGCTTGTAGATGGCGAACCGATGGCCGGTCACCGTCGCGAACGCCGTGCCGTTGGTGTGCTTGGACGCTTCCACCCGGCTCACCCAGATATCCGGACGCGGATTACCGGGCATCCCGGCGGTGCCGACCTTCGCCCAGGTCTTGCCGTAGTCGCGCGTCACCTGAACATTGCCGTCGTCGGTGCCGATCCAGACCTGGCCGGGTTCGACGGTGGATTCCGAGATCGTAATGATCGTCGCGTGATACTCGGCGCCGCCACCGGGGTTTTCGTCGGGCGTCATTCCGCCAGAGAGCCGGCTGGTGCGCTCGGGATCGTTCTGCGTCAGGTCAGGGCTGATGAGCCGGTATGTGGCGCCGCCGTCGAGCGACATCACCAAGTGATTAGATCCGATCATGATCGCCTTCGGGTTGTGCGGCGACAGGATGAACGGCGTGGACCAGTTGTAGCGAAGCGGTCCCATCTGCTGCGGCTGCACGCCCCAGTTCATGGCTTCCGCCTTCTTTTCCATTTCCGGCGTGATGTATTCGTCCCAGTTGGAAATGTTCGCCTTGCTCGGACGAATGCTAGTGCGCGAGCGCGTCTCTGCATCCGACCGTCCGATGTTGCCGCCTTGTCGATCTGGTTGCGACTCAGAATAGATGTTTCGATAGTTGGTCGGGTCTTGTTGTGTGTGGTACCCGTCACCGCCCGAGATATTGAACCAGTCGCTCAGGTAAATGCCCTGCGCGCGGGTGGCCGACGGACCGCACGAGCTGCCGGCATCCTGCAGGCCGCCGCACAGGTAATAGGGTTCGCGCATGTCTGCCGACACCGAGTAGTACTGGGTGACGTTCAGGTTCTCGAACCGCAGGTCATTCACGCCGTCGTCGTGCGTCAGGTTAAGCCCACCGTCGCTGCCGATGTAGTAGCGGTTCTTGTTGTGCGGGTCGTGCCACATCGCATGCCAGCAGTGGCCACCGTTACCCCCGCCGCCCTGCGTAAATGTCTTGCCGCCATCGGTCGAGCGCCGGTACCCGATGTTGTAGCTGAAGATGTACTTGTCGTCGAGCGGGCTGATCCCGATGTGGTTGTAGTAGAACGGCCGCGTGAGATAGCGGTCGAGGAACGTCCAGGTGTCGCCGCCATTTTCGGTGCGGTAGATGCCCGCGCCCAGTTTTGTCATATCCGCGTACTCGGGGTTCGGGGTGCCGCCACCGCCGCCGCGTCCACCAGCACCGCCGCCTCCATCCGCCTGCGCGGGCTGACCCGGCGTGGGCAGCGTGGCCGGCGGCTGGAAGCCGTGCTCGATGTGGGCCATCAGCACCTTCGGGTTTGAGCGCGCGATGGCGAGGCCAATCTTGCCCATGTCGCCCGTGGGCAGCGTGTTGATCAACTTCCGCCAGCTGCGGCCGCCGTTGGTGCTCTTGAAGATGCCGCTGTTCGGGCCGCCGCTGTTCAGGCGCCACGGATACCGGATGCGCTGCCAGAAGGAGACATACAGAATCTCGGGGTTGCTCGGATCCATCACCATGTCGATGGCGCCCGTCTGCGGGTCGTTCGGCAACCCTTCGGTCTGCTTCACCCACGTCGTGCCACCGTCGATCGTCTTGAACACGCCGCGGGTGCCAATGGGCCCGTAGATATTTCCGATCGCCGCCACCCAGACCGTGTTCGGGTCTTTCGGGTGCAGGATGATCTTGCCGATGTTGAACGAGTCTTTGAGGCCTACGTTCGTGAACGTGGTGCCGCCGTCGGTGGACTTGTACACGCCGTCGCCCCATGCGGCAGAGTTGCGGCCACATTCTTCGCCGGTGCCCACCCAGATGATGTTCGGGTTGGTCTGATTGATCTTCACGTCACCGATCGATGCGGCGCCGTACTTGTCGAAGATGGGGGTCCAGGCGGCGCCGGCGCTGGTCGACTTGAACACCCCACCCGACGCCGATCCGACGATGACATGCGCGAAGTCGTTTTCGAGCGCGTCAACCGACGAGATGCGACCGACCAGGTTGGCGTTGCCAACATTGCGCCACCGCAGATCCTGAATCATCGGATCGGCGGCTGCCGCCGGCTGTGCGGAGAGTGTGGCACCGGAGGACGCGAGCGCGGCCACTGCGGCCAACAGGCCCGCGGCAGTGACACGTATCCGGGACAAGGGGGAAACGGGCATAAGTCTCTTTCTCCTTCGGCGAGAGGCCGACCGACAGTTGGAATAGGGAACCGCGCGGATTTTGCCAAAAACGAACGTAAACGTCCAGTCCAATCGACGTCAGGGATCGCTCTTGAGGCCCCCGCGCTCAACCCATTGTCGAAACACCGCAATCGCCTGCCCTCGATGTGCGACGGCCAGCTTCTCTTCGTCACCGACTTCGCCAAACGTCCTGCCGTACGGCGGGTGATAGAACACCGGGTCGTAGCCGAAACCGTGCGAGCCTCGCGCCTCGGGCCAGATCTCCCCTTCGACGGTGGCAACGGTTTCGAATAACACCCGCCCAGTACTTCCGCTAACCACTGCGACCGCAGACACATAGCGGCACGACCATGGTCGTTTGTGTGTGAAGAGCTCTCTCCACAGGTTGGCGAACTTGTCGGGATACGTGGCGCCAGGGTAGCGGGCGCTGTGAACTCCGGGCCGCCCCCCGAGCGCGTCAATGGCCAGGCCTGAGTCTTCGGCGAGCGTCATCAGACCGCTGGCGGCCGCGTACGCGTGCGCCTTGATCCTGGCGTTTTCGGGGAACGTCGCGCCGGTCTCGTCGGGCTCATGCGTTGCAGGCAGGTCGTTGAGCGACGTCAGAGGCAACGCAAGGCCGGCCAGCAGGAGTCTGATCTCCCGCATTTTTCCCTCGTTTGTGCTGGCAATGAGTAGCGGCATCCTTGTGCGACAGCAGGTATAATCCCGCAGTTCCCTCGGTGGTTCCTTCGGGAGGAGTGTCTCATGGTCAGGAAAGTCAATCTTGTGTCCTCGTCAATGGTCGTCGTGATCGGCGCTGCGGTGTTTGTGGCCGCGGTCACCGCGCAGACGCCGAATCTTGACGATCGGAGTATTCAATCGGCTCAGCAGACGGTGGCCCAGGATCCGCCGACGCAGGACCCGCCTGCAAACCCAGGCCGCGGGGGCGGACAGGCACAGGCGGCCCGTCCTCAGCCGTACGCCACGGTGATCACGTCGGCGGCGATCACCGACGATGGCATCTTCAAGGTGCATCGCGTGGGTGACCGTCTTTACTATGAGATTCCGAAGGCGGAACTCGGCAAGGACTATCTCCTTGTCACCACCATCAAGAAGACCACCATCGGCGTGGGTTATGGTGGTCAGGCGGCCGGCACTCGCGTCATCCGCTGGGTGCCGCGAGGCGATCGCATCCTGATTCTCGACATCGACTACAGCGTGATCGCCGACGACAACAATCCGATCGCGCAGGCGGTGGACGACTCGAACAACCCGTCCATCATCCGTACGCTCAACGTGGCCGCGTACAGCCCAACCGGTGATCCGGTGGTCGAAGTGACGCCGCTCTTCACCACCGATGTGCCCGAGTTTTCTGTGCGATCGCGCGTGGGCGGACGCGGCCTGGCGGCCGACCGCACCTTCCTCGAGAAGGCGGTGTCCTTCCCCGAGAACATCAACGTGGAAGCCACGCAGACGTTCACCGGCGCGGAACCTGCGGCGGGCGCAGGACGCGCGGCCGGTGCTGCACGGGGCATGCGCGGCACGAGTGCGACCGTGGTCACCAGTTACAGCATGGTGAAGCTGCCCGAAACGCCGATGATGCCGCGTCTGTTCGATGAGCGGGTGGGTTACTTCACGCAGGGCCTGATCGACTACGGTACCGACGAACATCGTTCGGTGGCCAAGCGCTACATCACGCGTTACCGTCTTGAGAAGAAGGACCCGACCGCGGCCATCTCCGAGCCGATCAAGCCGATCGTGTACTGGGTGGATCCCGCGACACCCAAGAAGTGGGTGCCGTTCGTGAAGCAGGGCATCGAAGACTGGAAAGTGGCGTTTGAAGCGGCGGGGTTCCGCAATGCGATTATCGCGAAGGAAGCACCGGCCAACGACCCCGACTGGAGCCCGGAAGATGCGCGGTACTCGGTGATTCGCTGGCTGCCGTCCACCACCGAAAACGCGTCGGGCCCGCACGTGCACGACCCGCGCAGTGGTGAGATTCTTGAAGCGGACATCCAGTATTACCACAACGTCCAGAACCTGGCGAAGAACTGGTACTTCGTGCAGGTCGGTCCGCTCGATCCGCGTGCGCAAAACCTGCCGCTGCCAGATGATCTGATGGGCGAACTCATGCGCTACGTCGTGGCCCACGAGGTGGGCCACACACTCGGCTTCCAGCACAACATGAAGGCGAGTTCCACCTACACCATCGAGCAGGTGCGTGATCCGAAGTGGGTCAAGGAAAATGGTCACACGCCCACGCTGATGGACTATTCGCGCTTCAACTACGTGGCGCAGCCGGAAGATAAGATCGACCCGGCGGACCTCATCCCGAAAATTGGTCCCTATGACAAGTGGGCCGCGATGTGGGGCTACAAGCCGATTCCGACGGCGAAGACCGCCGATGAAGAAAAGCCAACGCTCGACTTGTGGGCCCGCGAGCAGGACGCCAAGCCGTACCTGCGATTCACAACCGAAGGCCAGGCCGGCACCGACCCGGGCGATCAGACCGAAGCCGTCGGCGACGCCGATGCCGTGCGTGCCACCACGCTGGGCATGAAGAACCTGGCCCGCGTCTCCGAGATGTTGCTCGGCGCCACAAGCTCGCGCAAGGGCGACCCCTACACGGAGCTCGAGGAAGTCTATGGCCGCATGGTCAGCCAGTGGACCACAGAGATGAACCACGTGACGCGCATGGTCGGCGGCTTCAACTCCCAGCAGAAACACATCGGCCAGAATGGCGTGCGCTTCGAAATCCTCGCCCGCGCCAAGCAACAGGAAGCGGTGCAGTACCTCGTCGCAAACGCCTTCCAGACGCCGACGATGATGGTGCGGCCGGAGATTCTGCGGCGCATTGAACCAGCCGGCATCATCGACCGCGTGCGCAACGCGCAGTCGTCAGTCATGAACAGCCTCCTGCAGACCGCGCGGCTCGATCGCATGGTGGAACAAGTGGCGATTGACGGACCGGCGGCCTACGCGCCCATCGACTTCCTGACCGAACTGCGCAACGGCGTCTGGGCTGAAGTGCCCAAGCCCGGCGCGAACATCGACATCTTCCGCCGCAATCTGCAGCGGACGTACCTGACGATCATGGACAATCGCCTCAACGGACCGGCGGCGCCGAGCGCCGAAGTGCGGTCGTTGCTCAAGGGCGAACTGCGCGCGGTGGGCGAAATCGTGGATGGCGCCCTGCAGCGCGGCGGCACGCGAGACGAAGCCACCGCGCGGCACCTGCGCGATGTGATCGATGAGGTCGCGACCATCCTCGATCCGCGGGCGATGCGGGACAGGACCCCAGCGGCTGCAGCGGCCGCAGGCGGCCGCGGTGGCGGAGCGAGTCAAAAGCACTAGTCCGGGACGCTGGGCTGACGGTCCGTTGGTCCGCTGGTCCGTAGGTTCGTGAAGCAAAGGGCTCATGCGAGTTGGCTTCGGCCGGCTCGCATGGGCCTTTGGTCTTTCTTCTCCTCTTTGCTCCGAGAACTTACGGACCCACGGACCGGCGGACCCCTGGGTCTTTCCCTTCACTTCCTGAATCGCTCCAAGCTCTTGATCAAGTTGGTCGTGGCCGCGCCGCAGCGGGCTGCGTGCACCAGGGCACCGTCACAGGCCTCTCGCGTGAAGTACCCACGGTCCACCCCGTCCAGCAGTCGGACCCGTGCTTCCTCAAGCGACCCTGTGGCATAGCGCAGGAAGCGAATCATGTCAGGGGCCGCAAACCGCCGCCATCCTTCCGCGATGTTTGCTTCAACACTCGACGCGGCGTCGAAGAGCTGGTCGCGGTAGCGGAAGTCACGGTCGGCCCCGGCTGACCTGCGGACGAGTGCGTAGACCTCTACCTTGAACGCGACCGCCTCTTTGAACGCTACAAGATCGTCCAGACGCTTGATTCCCATGGAGCCATGGGAAAGCCAGAACGATGCCCGCGCCATTTCACGGGAAGAGCCGCCGCCAGCAACGAATGTTGAAGAAAATGCGATCTCCCTATGCGGCGCAGTTGAAGAAAGCCAGGGGCAGGGGGGCGGGTCCGCAGATTCCAAACGAGTGGCGGTGGGAGGGGAATCAAAAGAAGTCCAAAGGGGCGAATGCCCCTTTGCTCCACGGACCTACGGACCCGCGGACCCTCTGCGTCGGCGCCTACATCAGTATCGCGCCGACGATCTCTTTCTGTTTCGCAATGAGCTCGTCGATGCCCTTGTCGGCGAGCGAGAGCAGCGCGTCGAGTTGGGCGCGGTCGAACGGCTCCGTCTCCGCCGTGCCCTGCAGCTCGATGAATTTGCCGCCGGACGTCTTGACCACGTTCATGTCCACTTCGGCGGCCGAGTCTTCTTCGTAGGCCAGGTCGAGCAGCGCCGTCTGTTGCACGATGCCCACACTGGTGGCGGCAACATAGTCAGTCACGGGAATGGTCTTGATCGCACCCTGGGTGCGCAGGCGATCGAGCGCGAGTACCAGGGCGACGAAGCCGCCGGTGATCGATGCCGTGCGCGTGCCGCCATCGGCCTGGATGACGTCGCAGTCGATCCAGACCGTCCGTTCGCCCAGTGACTTGAGCGCCATCACCGATCGCAGTGATCGTCCGATCAGCCGCTGGATTTCCTGCGTGCGGCCCCCGACCTTGCCCGCAGTGGACTCGCGCTGCGTGCGCGTGGACGTGGCACGCGGCAACATGCCGTATTCAGCCGTCACCCAACCCTTGCCGGTGCCCCGCATGAACGGCGGGACACGGTCTTCGATGGACGCGGTACAGATCACACGGGTCTGTCCCACCTCGATCAGGACAGATCCTTCGGCATGCACCAGCACGTTAGGGGTGATCGTCGTGGGACGCAGCGCATCGGCCGCGCGTCCATTCAGTCGTGTCATGAAGCTCCTATCCGTCTTGGTCATCAGGGCGTGCGTTGCACCCAGCGTGTCCCGCGCCGCAGTGGGTGCCGCAGGTCGAGGTGTCCCACCAGCGTATCAACTTCGTGGCCGTCCACCAGAATCTGCACGGCCGTGACATCGGGCAGGTTCACGGTCACGGCATTCACGATGGCGTACACCGTCAGCACCTCGTGCAGGGACCCGCCCGGGTGACCAGTCACAATCTCGCGGCTGACGTCCACGTAGGCCTCGCCGCGACTGGTGAGGAACAACGCGCGTAACGTCACGCCTGCTGGAATCGCCGTCGCGTGTCCTGGCGGGGCTGCCGCCAACTGCCGTTCCACGATGCGGCGGGCCTGATCGGCGGGCGAGGCGGCGTAGAGGACATCCTGTTCGACGGCAATGAGACCATCGCCTCGTGGCGCAACGTAGAACAGCATGGCCGAGATCCGGCGCGCATCGCCGGGCGCAGTGCCGGCGGGGTTGCCTGTGGCCGCTGCACCGTCACGCGGCCGTCTGTCCACCAGCCACCCCGGCAGCCACAACGTCACCAGCCACACCCCGAGTGCGGCGCCGGCCACCGTCAACGCGATGTAGGCCCAGAGCCGCCGGGTGAGCGTCATCGGTCCCCTCCACCAGGGGCAGGCCATCCACCGCGCAATTCGCTGATGATGCTGACGATGACCTCGGCGACCGCGCTCTGAAATGCGCTGCTGCCCAGCAACTCCGCGTCGGCTGGATTCGTGAGGAAGCCCATTTCCACGAGGATGGCAGGCATGTTGGCGCCCACGAGCACACGCAGCGGCGCCCGATAAAACGGAGCCGCTTGCGGCGGCAAGCCCGCCTCCCCCAGCCGCGCAGCCAGCATGCCGCCCAACTGCGACGATCGATCCGCATGCGGGATCTGCGCAAGCCGCCAGGGCACCGTGCCAATGACCCGCAGGCCACCGCCCACCACAGGCACGGACTCGTCCGAGTCGGCCCCCCCGAGTGGGGCGCCGCCACTCGACCCATACTCAGCCGGGTCAAGCGACTGCACCTGCCAGCCTCGCATCGCGGGTATGGGCGAGCCGTTGGCGTGGAGGCTGATGAACACATCGGCCTTGTTGTTGTTCGCGAGCGCGGCGCGGCGATCGATCGCCACGTCGGCATCCGCGTCGCGGGTCAGGATGACGCGCACCCCGAACCGCGATTCCAGCATGCCCTTGAGCCGCTGGGCTACGGCCAGCGTCACCTGCTTTTCCTCGAGGCCAGACGCGCTGCGGCTGCCGGCATCGGCTCCGCCATGGCCCGGGTCAATTACCACGGTGCGCAGCGTGCCTGGGCGATCGATGGCTGGGGCAGGGGCCACCGGATCCGGTCGCACAGGTGCCACAGGGGAGGCCCCGAGCAGATCGAGGGTGATGCGGCCAGCATCCTGCGCGTCGGCCTGACGCACGTTGCTCACCGTGGAGCCGAGTTCCACATACAGCGCCGGCCCATCGGCGCGCACGTTGGCCAGCCACTCTGCCGGCACCTGTGCGAGCGGCGTCAGATCCAGCGCATCGGCCTGGAATCGCACGGTGACGAGATTGCCGTCGCGAGTGATGCGTGAGCTGGCGCCAGGCTCAACCGTGATCACCAACCGGCCGCCGCTGGCGGTGCGCTCGAATTGCAGCACCACCCTGGGGACGACCGCGGTGCCCATCACGATCAGCCGGGATCCCCGCCGGATGTCGATCCGGCGGTCGAGCAGGAAGTCCAGCACTCGCAGGAAATCAATCGGCACGATCCACGCCGCGCCGTCTTTGGTGACGGGCGCAGACAGCGACACCAGGCGGCCGCCCGCCGAGACGGTCGCCTGACCCTCGGTCAATGCCACTCGCTGCGCGCCGACGGCCAGTACCACCGCGCCCGTGCGCGCATCTTCCCGCATCGCGACACTGAAGAAGCGGGCCAGCGTGTCAAGTGCGACGAAATCGGTTGTCCCCGACCCGCGCACCACCGGCAGGGTGCGGGTTCCATCGGAACCGATCACCCGGTACGGCAGCGGCGCCTGAGCAGACGCACTCGCCAGCAAGAGACTGGACAGAATGACGACGATGACCGTGCTGCGGGAGCGCAAGTATTCATGATAACAAGCAGGCCGCCGCCCAGGCCATAATCAGCCCATAATCGGCAACCACGTATGACGTCCTGGGTGACATTCGTCCGTCTTGCTGGCCGCGGTGGTGGGGCTGCTGGTCCTGACCCTGCTTCGGTCTAGGACGCTTCGGCGGACCCTGGCGGCTCGCCAGGAGGATCAGGTGCGCTTGCTGGCACTCTTCGAAGGCAGTCCGCTTCCGACCTGGGTCTTTGAGAAGGAGACGCTGCGGTTCATTGAAGCGAATGAGGCCGCCCTGCAGCAGTACGGTTATACGCACGATGAGTTCACCAAGCTCACCGTCAAGGACCTCCGAGTACCCGAGGAATGGCCGATGGTCGATTGGCTCATAACCCTGGGCCAGTCTGAAATTCCCGTGCAGCGCAGTTTCGCGCGATGTCGGAAACCTCGCCCGCGGGCGTCACGATGATGACCGCTGACGGCGGGATGCGCTACGCGAATCATGCGGCACTGCGCATGCTGGGTATGCCGTTGGAGAAGGCGCTCGGCGATGGCTGGATGGTCGGGCGGCACCTGCCTCGGGCACGTCGCGGTCATCGTGGACGAAACCGAGCAGCGCAGCGCCGACGAGGCGTTGCGTGAGAGTGAGGAGCGGTTCCGCCAGTTCGCCGAACACACGCCGGCGGTGGTCTACCTGGCCGAGCCGCGCACCGGCAGCATGTTGTTTATCAGCCCGGCGTACGACCGGATCTGGGGCCGGAGCAGTGCCTCGCTGTATGCAAGCCCATGGTCGTTCCTTGACGCCGTGCAGCGGCGTTCAACACGGGCGTTGCGGCAGGTGTCGGTGGATGCGCTCTCGCTCGGTCTGACATCACTGCAGATTGCCGCGCGGGCGGAGGTGCGGGTGGCCCAGGCGGCCGTGGTCAGCGCGCAACGCGCGCTGACTGCCGCCAGGCGCACCGCCGAACAGGCGAACGAAGTGCTGCGGATCACCACGGTCGTCTTCGAAGTGGGCGCCGCCACCAACATCGAGGTGATCGACGCGCAGAGGTCCGCGCTCGACGCCGAAACGGTGGCGACACAGACCGAGAACACCTGGCGCCAGGCGCGCCTCGAACTGCTCGTGGCGCTGGGACGCTTCCCGCGCTGAAATGCCCGGCTTGGGCTCTTTGCCAGAGTTTCTCTGAGTCTCTGCGCCTCCTGTAATCCTTCGTGAGACAGCGCAGTCGCTTGTGCGACACTGGGCGGCGTCATGAAAACCGTCATTGTCTTCGTTCTCCTGCTGGCCGCGTCGGGCCAGCAGCCACCTAACGTTGGCCGGCCCGCGGCGGCACCTGGCAGCGCGGAAGGCGCCCAGGTGGAACAGCGCGCGCAGGGCGAGGGGCCCGCGCCTGAGGTTGTGGCCAGTTTTGATGGCCTCGGCGTCGGATTCGAGGGGCCACATGGCACCTCAACGGGCCGCAATCCTTCCGACAACAGCCTGGCAGTGGGTCCGGACCACATCGTGCAGGTCGTGAATTCGAAGTTCGCCATCTTCACCAAGAAAGGGGCGAAGTTCGACAGCACCGGACGAATCCTGTACGGAGCGGTCAACACAAATACTTTGTTTTCCGGATTCGGTGGAACCTGTGACGCCCGCAACAACGGGGATGCGGTCGTGCGATACGACCAGCTCGCCAATCGGTGGTTGTTCGTGATGCCGATCTTTCGTCGCGCGGCCGAGCGCCCCGATCAGCCCGCAGTGCCGAAGCCGGGCGGGCCGGCGCTTGTGAGTGTGCCCGGTGTGGCGGGGCAGCCGGGTCGAGCCGCAAGACTGATCACGCCACCGCCTGCCGTCGCGGCTC
>SHUF01000072.1 GCA_009694745.1 Acidobacteriota bacterium | reverse complement strand
CGAACCCACGAATGACGGGCCGGCTGCTGCCGGGACCGAACGACCGTTTTGCCACGCCGGGGGCACCCGCCAACGCATCGGCCAGTGTGGCGCCCATGTTCTTGGCCAGTTCCACGCTATCGAGACTGGTGATTGCGCTGAACGCGTCGAAGGTGGTGCCCGTGCCGGAGGCGCTGGCCGTCACCGTGACTTCCTCATGCACGCCTTCGATGGACAACTTGAACTCCATCGTCGTGGTCTGACCCGCCGTCACGGTCGCAGTCTGCCGCGCTGCCGTGAAGTGGTCGCGTTGCGCCAGCACTTCATACGTGCCCGGGGGCACGTTCGTGATCGTGAACGTGCCGTCTTCGCCGCTGGTTGCCGTTCGGCGAGCACTGATGACGACCACCGACGCACCATGAAGGGGCGCACCCGTTGTATCGAGAATTACTTTGCCGGAGATTGTACCGGCGGTCGACTGGCCAAAAGCGGAACTGGCTGGCGCCACTGTTAACAACAGGGCCACCAGCACCGAAAAACCGAGAATTCGCGTACGCATGTATCGTCTCTACCTTCCCTACCTTTGAAACCAATCTCGAAGCGCCTGGGCGAGCGACCGCCCGGGCAACATCAACAAAACAACGTGTGTTTTCAGAGGAAGGAAGGTGGGAGGACCGCGGGCGGCTTGCGTGAACCGATCGACGGCCGGCGGTATCCGGACGCCGATTCGGGTGTGGTCTGCCAACTCACCTTGCGCGGCCAGACACGCGACGGTGGTGGTGCTGGCGCCGCTGACGGCGCGCAGGAAGTGGCAGACGGGGCAATGCTGCGCCTCGCCGTCGGACGCGTTGCTGAGCGCGGTCGCGCGATCCCCGATCGTCAGGTTCACGGCGCCGCAGGCGATGTCGATAATCCCGAGATGGTCCTTGCTCAGGCCCGTGAGGCCGAGCGTGGCCACGAACGTGGCGAGGAGCAGCCACGCGCGGAGCCGCTGGCCGCAGGCAGGGCGCATGTCGCTACTATTACGACCAGGTTCACGCGGCGTCAAGAAAAGGGGGTCCAGGACCACTTGACAGCCTGTGTAACGAAGGCTTCTACTTCTTTCGACCGACTTCGTTCGCCGACTTTAGGAAGTCGGCCCGGACGGATCGTCTTGGAGGAATCAGTAATGCAGTTGCGTCGTCTTTTTTCCCTGGCCCTCGTGGCAGTGTGCGCCACCGCCGGCACGGCCTATGGACAGTCTCAGGCCATCAACGGAACCATTGAAGGCACAGTCAAGGATTCGTCCGGTGCCGTGTTGCCGGGCGTGACCGTCACCGTGACCAATACCAGCACGGGCGCGCAACGGGTGGTCGTGAGCAACGAATCAGGCGTGTTCCGGGCCCCACTTCTGCCGTTGGGCGTGTTCACCGTCACGGCGGAACTTTCCGGGTTCTCGAAGTTCGAACAGGTGGGCATCAATCTTGTGGCCGGACAGACGATTGTCCTGAGCGTGGCCCTCAAGGTGGGCGCCATGAGTGAGACCGTGACGGTCAGCGCCGACTCGGCCGTGGTCAACCTCGGCAAGACCGACGTCGGCCGCAACCTGAACGAGCGTGAGATCAAGAACCTGCCGCTCGTCTCGCGCAACCCCTACAATTTTGCGCTCCTGCAGCCCGGCGTGACGGGTTCCGAAAACAGTGAATTCGGCGTGCCGCGCTTCGGCGTCAACGGGCAAGCCCTTCGCGTGAACTACCAGGTGGACGGCAACACGAATACCCAGCGCGACCGCGCCGGCCTGCGCATGATGCCGATGTCGGAAGTCATGATCAGCGAAGTCCAGATCGTCACGTCGGGGTTCGCGCCCGAGTTTGGTAGCACCACCGGGCTAGTCTACAACGCCGTCACACCGTCGGGCACCAACACCTTCAAGGGTGACGTGTCGTACAAATTCCGCGAGAAGAAGTGGTCGGCCTTCCCGTTCTTCTTCGCGCTGCCAAAAACCGACGATAACCGGCCGGACAACTCGCTCGACATTTTCACGGGCACGTTTGGCGGCCCCCTCTCCAAGAACTCCCTGCACTTCTATGCCGGCACCGAACGCACGTACCGCGAAATGCCGCGCATCATCAACATCGATCCTGCGATCGCTACCCAGGTGGGCGTGACCACCCAGCCCGGCGCCGTGGACGCTTACCAGCAAGTGCTCTTCATCATCGGCAAGCTCGACTGGCAGGCCAACGCCAGCCAGCGTGTCACCGGCCGGACGAATTTTTTCAGCAACGACAACCCGCTCAACGGCGGCGGCGGCGGCAACACGGCCCTTGAGCGGTCGGTGGATTTCCGCGACCGCATGTTCTCGCACGCAGTGCAGGTGGTCTCGACGCTCGGCTCTTCCAACCTGAACGAATTGCGGCTGCAGGTGGCCCAGCGGCACCAGCAGCGGTTTTCGTCCGAGGGGGCCGGCACCGGGGTCTCGGTCAACATCAACGGCGGCACGGTCAGCGGCGTGAACAATAACATCCAGTTCGGCATGCCCACGGGTGATGGCGAAGATTTCGTCCAGCGCATCTACCAGGTGGTCAACAACTTCACCTTCCTGCGAGGCAACCACAGCTTCAAGGCGGGTGTGGACTACCAGTTCATCGACGACCACCGCGCCGTGCCTCTGCCGGCGACGTACACGTTCCCGACGGTGGCGGCGTACCTGGCCGCCAAGAGCGGCGCCAACCCGAAGGGATACACGACCTTCGCACAAACGGTGGCCGTGCTTCCTGAGTTCGACATGACCAATGCCGGCTTCTCGGGGTTCCTCCAGGACGACTGGAAGATCTCACCCCGGCTGAAACTGCTCTACGGCGTGCGCTACGACCTCAACCTGTACAACAAGGGGATCGAGGGTTCGCCCTACTCGCAGACCTTCAACCGCGACGCCAACAACTTCGGCCCCCGGTTCGGGTTCGCGTGGACGCCCGATGACTCAGGCAAGTCCGTCATTCGCGGCAGTTCGGTCGTGATGTACGACCAGATGCTGCTGGCCATCATCGAGCAGTCGTACGAAAACTCCGGCGACCCGCGGCGCATCGCCGTCTCGCTGGCGCCGACCGCCGCCAACGCGCCGAGCTTCCCCGCCGTGCTGACCACGGCAACGGGCACGCAGAGCACGCTCTTCAGCATGGATCCGGATTTTGTGTCGGGCCGCACCTGGCAGAACAACATCGCCTACGAACGCGCCATCGGCACCAACTATTCGGCGTCGATCAGCGCCATGTATGCGCGTGGCTACACCATGCCCGTCATTACGGAAGCGAACTTCATCAACGCGCCGACTCGTACGCTCGACGATGGCCGCGGGGTCTACAGTGCGACGGTGAGCGCGGCCACGCGAGTAGATCCCCGCTATAACCGCGTTCGCCTGGTGCAGTCGATCGGCGAATCCTGGTACAAGGCGATGACGCTGCAGTTCGGCAAGCGCTGGAACGGCAGCCTGCAGTTCGACCTGAACTACACACTGGCCAAGGGCATCGATACGGCGCCGCTCGGCGGCGGCACACTCGCGGTCCAGGGCGATGCGGCCCGGTCGGATCCGTTCGATCTGCAGCGCGACAAGGCACCGAATTCGCTCGACATCCGCCACACGTTCAACGGCAGCATCGTCGCGCTGTCGAACTTCACGATCGCGAATCGCGTGCTGCATCACATCATCAACAACAATCAGGTGTCGTTGATTCTGCAGGTCAACAGCGGCACACCGGTGCAGATTGCCGGCAATGCGGATCTCAATGGCGATGGCACGGGTGCGGATCGCCCGTTGTTCATCACGCGCAACTCGCTGAACCTGCCAACCCGCAAGAACGTGGATATGCGGTACTCGCGGTTCTTCAACTTCTACCGGAACTACCGGCTCGAAGTGCAGGCCGAATTCAAGAACCTCTTCAACAACGAGCAGGTCTCCGGCGTGCAAACCACCTACCCGGTGAGCGCCACGACCGGTGCGGCCACCAGCACGCTGCCCAACAACAGCTTCGCCCTGATTCCGACCAACGGATTCGAGCAGCGCAAGTTCCAGCTCGGCTTCAAGCTGTTCTTCTAGCAGGTTCGACCGGTGACCGCAGGCTCATGCCTGCGGTCACCGGAATCACGTCCCCTCCCAGCAAGCGAGCGCCATGCCGTTTTTCCTTCGGGTCAGGCCTCTTCTCTTCATCGTCATGATCTGCGCGGCCGGGTCGCTGGTTGCCGTGCCGCGGGCCCAGCCGCAGCAGGGCGCTGCCCCTGCTGTCAGCGTGAAACAGGGCCGCATTCCCCTGACGGTCGAACGCTACCTTCCAGGCGCTCCGGTCACACTGGGCGTCCCATTTCCCAAAGGTGCGCTGGAGTCACCCGACCACGTACGAGTGCTGCGTCCCGACGGCACTGAGCAGCCCAGCCAGGTCACCGAAGTGACCACCTGGGATCCGATTGACCCGAGCCTCAAGTGGGTCTGGGTGTTCTTCTTCGCCGAGGTCGGACCTGCGTATTCGCTCGAATACGGCCCCGCCGTGCGCCGGCAGTCGGTCACCTCTCGCCTGGAGTTTGTGAACAACCCGCGCGCACAGGGCCTGGCCGAGATCACCACCGGGCCCCTGCGCTTCGTCGTGCGCCAGGGTGATACCGGATTTTTGTCATCGGTCCAACTTGACCTTGCGGGCGACGGCTATAGCGACGCGGACGTGATCGCCACCGGCCCGGTGGGCCGAGGCTCGTTCGCGGATGTGCTGGATGATGCAGGTGTGGATAGTTCACGGGCGGTGGTGCTGCGCACCGTCATGGACAAGGGCAGTGGCCCGTTGCATGCCATTCTTCGGGTGGAGGGCGAGTACCGGTACGGTCGTGCCGACAATCAGGCGTCCCCCTTCGTCACCCGCATTCACGCGTACGCCGGCAAGCCGTACATTCGCGTGCTGCACACATGGATTTACACGGGCACGCCAGATAAACATCGGCCGCAGGCAGGCGACTATCCGCATGTCGCCACCCAGGGCGCGACACTCATCACCACCGACCCCACAGACACGGGCTGGACGATGCCCAACGATCGCCTGTACGGCCTGGGACTGTCGTTGGCGCTGCCACTGACCGCGCGCGCCCAGACACGGTTCGGCTTGCGCAATGGATCCTGGTGGTCGCCGGGCGATCGGCGCGTGGCCCTGGTGCCTCCCGGCCCGGCCAGCCTGGTCCAGCTCGGCCCGAAGCCCGACCGGATTCCTCCCGTACCGAATTCGTCGGCAACGACGCGCCTGGGCCCCACGGAAGGGTTCGAGGCGACGGTGACGAGTGGAGTGCGACTCGTCGATCGCGCTGAACGTGCCGACGGCTGGATCGATGTCTTTGATGGCACACGAGGGATGGCCATCGGGATCAAACATCTCGTTGAGGAGTATCCGAAAGCCCTGACGTTCGACGCGGCCGCCGGCACGGTGTCAGCATTCTTCTGGGCGCCCGAGGCGGGCCCCATGAGTTTCGCACGCGCCTCGAACGCACCGGCCAACGAGAACGCCGTCGAAAACTGGGCACAGGGGCTGGCCAAGACCAGTGAAGTGCTGCTCTTCTTTCACGGATCCCAGACCACGGTGGACGAAGTGGCCGCCACCATGCAGCTCGTGCTGGCGCCCCCGGTGGCTCACGTCGCACCGGAGTGGTACGGCACGAGTGACGTCTATGGCGCCATGGCTCCGCAGAGCGCGCGCCACGGCGATCTGCAACGAAGTCTGGATTACAAGTTTTCCTGGATGCGTTTCAACCAGGCGTGGGAACCGTGGTTCGGCATGTTCGAACACGGCGACATGATGAACACGTTTGACGGCCAGCGTTGGAGCGTCTTCGGCAACGGAGAACCCGCGCAGGACTTCATGTGGTGGCTGCAATTCATGCGCTCGGGCGATGCAGACACCTTCGACACGGCGATGGCATTCAGCCGCCACACGATGGATGTGGATAACACCCACTGGCCGACCGGCCCCCAGTTCCTCGGTGACACGAACTACCCGATGGACTACTGGTCAACGCTCACGAGTCCGACCACGCCGCCAGCCTCAAAATACCTGGGTGTCGGCCGTCGCCATGCCGACCAGCACTGGATGCACATCCTCAGCGCCCACGTCTGGGTGCAGGGCTGGATGGCCTCGTACTACCTGGCGGGCGAACAACGGGGCCTCGATGTGGCGCGCCTCACGGCCGACATGCACCTGCGCCGGCTCTGGGGTGAACACGAATTGACCGGGCGGCGGCTCTACCTGTCGATCTGGAATCTCGCGGAAGTGTGGGACGCCACCAAGGATGTGCGTTACGAACGCGAGCTCGACGACCGAGTTGGTCGCATGTTGGCGCTGCAGCGCGACCAGGCAGACAGCCTTGTGCTGGAGCGATACGGGTACACCAACGTCTATGCGTCGCACGGCCTGGCCAAATATCTGTCGATGACCGGCGCCCCCGCAGTGCGCAGCGCACTCATCCGCCACGCGCGCGCGGTTCGTGACATGCCGCCGCTCAACCACGTCATGGAGTCGTACCTCTCGAGCATCCATAGTCTCGCGCTCGGATACCGCTTGACGGGCGACCGCTCATTCGCCAACGAGATGGTCCGGCGGCTGGACCCGCTCAAGGTAGATCCCCTGCCTAGGCCCATCGACAGCCGCTGGACGCAGTCGGAATTGTTCAGCGCCCTCGAACAGGCCGATCACTTCCCCGAAGACCCGAACCGGTTTCGGCCCAACGCGTCGAACCAGGGCACCACGGCCCCGCCGTCACGTCGCCCGATCTGGTCGTTCACCAACGGCCTCCGGGTGTTTGGCTGGACGAGCGCGTACACGGTTCCGTGGGCGATTCAGGTACTTGAAGAGGTCCAGGGTCCAGAGTCCAGGGCCCAGGGTCCAAAAAGAGAGCCAAAAAGAGAAAAGGAGCAGTGATGTCGAGACGTTTGACCAGAACCGCTTTGGGCGCTGCCGCGATGGCTGCCGTGCTCGTGTATTTGTCGCCACGCGTCAGCACCCAGGTCACGGTCCTCAATCACGACACCGGGCCCGTCGGCCTGGGCCTGGCCTTGCGCCAACTGCCCGTCGAAGGCTCAATGCTCTACGTCACGGCCCACCCCGACGATGAGAACAACGGCGTGCTGGTGGCCCTCAACCGTGGCCGGGGACTCAAGACGTCGTTGCTGACCGTCACACGCGGCGATGGCGGACAAAATGAAATTGGCCCGGAGCTGTTCCAGGCGATCGGCATCCTGCGGTCGGAGGAACTCGCGGCCGTGCATCGGTACGACGGCGCCGATCAGTACCATACGCGCGCCTACGAGTTCGGCTACTCCTTCAGCGTCGAAGAGACGTTTGAGAAGTGGGGCAAGGACGAGATCCTGGCCGACGTCGTGAAAGTCATCCGGATGACGCGCCCCGACATCCTCCTCACGATGAATCGCGATGGGCAGGCCGGTGGCCAGCACCACATGGGCTCGGCTCGGCTGGCGCAGGAAGCGTTTCGCGTGGCGGCAGACCCCACGCGTTTTCCCGAACAGATCAAAGCGGGACTCCGCCCCTGGCAGGCCCGCAAGGTGTATCAGGCGGGCGCGGGAAACCCCGGCGGGGGTGCGGCGCAATCATCAGCCGGCGGCGGGGCGCCGCCGCAGCGGCCGGTCCGCATCAGCACGGGCGACTACGACCCGTTGCTCGGCATGTCGTGGGCGCAGTTCGGCACGCTCGCGCGGCGCAACCACCTGTGCCAGGGCATGGGCCAGACTGAAAGCAGGCCCGGAGAAGCCGGCGGCTCGTACTCGCTCTATGACAGCCAGCCGCGCGTCGGTGGTGACGAGCAGGACGTCCTTGAGGGCATTGACACATCACTGCGGCGGCTGGCCGCGTTTGCGACCGGCCAGGAAGCCAAGATACCGACCCTTGGTGCCGACCTCGGAGCCATCGAGGCGTCGGCACGCGCGGCCATCGAGGCGTTCGACGCCCGCGCCACACAGAAGACGCTGCCGCACATTGCCAGAGGCCTGGGTCAGGTGCGCGCGTTACGCACAGCGGTGGCCGGCAACACGTTGACCATTGACGCACGAGCCGAGATCCTCTGGCGCCTCGATCGCAAGGAACGCGACTTCATGAAAGCCCTCGAACTGGCCCAGGGCGTCGTGACCCACATCACCGTGCCTGATGGCAACGTGGTGCGCGGCCAGACGTTCGATGTCATGGCGCAGGTGTTCAACACAGGTACGGAGCCGATGTCGGTGGACGCAGTCGAGCTCCACGTGCCACAGGGATGGACGGCCTCGCTCAAACAGGGCCAGCCTGTCGCCTTGAAGTACAACGAGGCCGCGACGCTGCTCTACAGCGTCACCGTCGGTTCCAACGCGCGGTACTCACAGCCCTACTGGAAGCGCAAGCCCGGACCGGTGGAGCGCACGGGGGGCGACATCTACGACCTCGACATCCCCGAGCACCATCTGCTGCCGTGGAGTCCGCCCGACGTGACCGCCACCGTGAGCTACACCGCCGGCGGAGCAAAGGCCGCGATCACCGCGCCCGCTTACTACCGCTACGACGGCCCGTGGGTGGGCGGCGAAAAGCAGAAGGTGCTGAACATCGTGCCGCACGTCTCGGTAAAACTGACGCCGGACATCGCCGTAGTGCCTCTCACGGCTGGGGGGAAGAAGAAGGAATTCCGCGTCTCGGTGCTCAACAACGCGCCTGGCGGATCGGCAGTCAAGGTGCGGCTCGAGGCTCCGTCGGGCTGGCGGGTGGAACCTGCCGAAGCCACGCTGAACTTCTCAGTGGAGGAAGAAGAAATGTCGGCGCAGTTTTTCGTGACGCCACCGGCAAGGATGACGCCGGGCGAGGCCATCATCCGAGCCGGCGCCGAGCGTGGCACCGAGATGTTTCGCGAAGGCTACCAGGTCATTGCGTACAACCACATTCAAACGCGTCACCTCTTTCACCCGGCCGCCTCGAAGATCAAGATGATTGACGTGGTGGTACCAGCCAACCTGCAGGTGGGCTACGTCGTGGGCACGGGCGATGACGTCCCCGCGGCCATCCGCCAACTCGGCGCGACAGTCACCATGCTTTCACCAGACGACGTCGCGTTTGGGGATTTGTCCAAGTACTCGACGATTGTGCTCGGCATTCGCACGTATGAAAAGCGGCCGGATGTGCGCGCGTACAACCAGCGGCTCTTTGACTTCGCGCGCAACGGCGGCCACCTTGTCGTGCAATACAACAAGACCGCGATGAATCAGCTTGGCGGTGGTCAGGCTGGTCCTCCTCCTGGCGCGTTCGGCGGTGGTGGACCCGGCGGTGGACGCGGCGGCCGCGGCGGCGGCGCGCCCCCAAATAGTCCTTACGTCCCGTATCCCGGCGGCATCACGAGCAATCGCGTGACGGTGGAAGAAGCGCCTGTGCGAGTGCTTGAAGACGGCACCACCGAGATGAGCCGCCCGAATCGGATCACGGCGGCCGACTTCGAGGGATGGGTGCAGGAGCGCGGCCTCTATTTCTTCGGCGCCAACGACCCGCGCTACACCGACATCCTGGCCGCCACCGATCCGTGGGCCTTCAACCCAGGTGAAAAGAAGGGCATGTTGACCGTGGCGCAATTGGGCAAAGGCACGTGGACCTACGTGGGCCTCGGCCTCTGGCGCCAGTTGCCAGCGGGAACCCCCGGAGCGTACCGGATACTCGCGAACCTGCTGCGCTAGAGCCTTGTTCGTTTGCGTGTAGGCCTCGGCCTTGAGAACCAGGCCGAGCTACGTTCGGAAGGGTCGGGCTGCGCACGAGCGGATATCAATCCGGAACGTAGCTCGGGCTGGTTCTCAAGCCCGAGTGACCGCTACACGCAAACGAAAAACACTCTAGACTTGACCGGATGTCTTCGCCTGCGCGGCGCCCGCTATCCCGTCTCGATGCGCCGCCCGGCGCCCTGCGCTGGATCCTCGTCATCGTCTTTCTGGACATGATGGGACTGGGCCTACTGGTGCCGGTGATTCCGCTGATCGTCCGTGAGTTTCGCGCCGACGCCCTGACCATTGGCTGGCTGTCGCTCGCGTATGCGGCCGCGCAGTTTGTGGCCACCCCCCTGCTCGGCGCGTGGTCGGACCGTCATGGCCGGCGAGGAGTGCTGCTGCTCAGCTTCCTGGGTTCAGCAGCCGCGTACTTCGCCTTCGGATGGGCCCCGGCGTTGTGGATCCTCTTCGCGGGCCGGATCGTTGATGGCCTGACCGGCGCCAACGTCGGAATGTCGCAGGCCTACATCGCCGACATCACGGAAGTCGCCCAACGATCGCGTGCGCTGGCGCTCTCGGGTGTCGCACTCGGCACTGGGTTTATCGTGGGCCCCCTCGTGGGCATCGGACTCTCTGCTTTCGGCCCACACGTGCCGGCGTTTGCCGCAGGAGGCCTAGCCCTGGCCAGCACGCTCCTCGCATGGTGGCGGCTGCCAGAGTCATTGCCTGCGGGCACCCGGACCGCGCCGGTTGCGTCGCAACCCCTGAATCCGTTTGCGCCGCTCCTGCAGGCGCTGGGACGCAGTGCCCTTCGGCCGCTGCTGGTCGCCACATTTCTCGCAAGCTTCGCCATGGCGGCGCTGCGGTCACACTTCGCGTTTTTTGCCATCGCGGTGCTGGCGTTCAGCCAGTCAGATGCCAACCGCGTCATGGCATTCCTGGGCGTGATGATGGTCGTCGCTCAGGGCGGACTGGTGCGGCAGGCCGTGCATCGTTGGGGCGATCACGGCACGCTGGTCGTGGGTCTGGTGCTGAGCGCGATTGGTTTCGCCGGCCTCTCAGTGGCGATCTCCCCGTCGATGCTCTATGTGATGGTGGCGGTGACCGCCGTGGGTGTTGGACTCGGCACACCCACGATGGCGGCGCTCGTGTCGCGCCGTTCCGGCGCCATTGAGCAGGGCGAGATGCTCGGGGCCGCTCAGGCTGCGGCGTCGCTCGCACAAGTCATGGGTCCCGTCTGGGCGGGCTTTATCTTCGATCGCGCCGGGCCGCAGTTTCCTTTCAGCACCGGCGCCGCCCTCGTGGTGGCGGCCCTGCTTGTCGTGACGTTGAATCGCCCGCGCGAACCCCACTCGTAGGACGCCCACTCGTCCGGGATATCCTTCCCCTGTGGTCGCCCGCAGTCCCCGGCACAACACAGGCGTCAGCCAGACCATGAGGACGATGGCCGATCAGGCCTTCAGCCGGGCCGCAGGCGCGCCCCTCGTCGCCGGCAACTCTGTGCGCGTCTTGCGCGATGCCGCAGAGAATTACCCGGCGCGGGAAGCCGCGATCCGCGGCGCGCGACACACGATTCACCTGGAGATGTACATCATTCATCGTGACGCGGTGGGGCGCCGCTTTGTCGATCTGCTGGCCGCCACGGCGCGCGAGAGCGTGACCGTGCGGGTGATCTATGACTGGTTTGGCTGCGGATTCGGGCCCGCCCTTGGCCTGTTCCATCCGCTGAGACAGGCCGGCGCCGACGTGCGCGTGTTCAACCCTCCGACATTCGCGGCCATGTTCGGGTGGGTGCGGCGCAATCACAGGAAGCTCCTCCTCGTGGACGCCGATGTGGCGTTCATTGGCGGCCTCTGCATCGGGCAAGCCTGGGAAGGCACCCGTCGCGTGGGCCCCTGGCGCGATACTGCCGTGCAACTGCGCGGTTCCGTCGTGGCGGACGCTGAGCGATCGTTCGCCGAAAGTTGGGCCACAGCCGGCGATGACCCCGAGGCCGACGCCCTGGTGTGCCCGGATCCACCGCCGGTCGCGGGCGATGTGAATATCCGCCTGATCCCCACGGCGCCGTTCACGGCCAGCCTGTTACAGATGGACCTGCTCGTCGCGGCCATGGCCCGTC
>SHUF01000071.1 GCA_009694745.1 Acidobacteriota bacterium | reverse complement strand
AGACGTACGGGTCGTCGGCCAACCTCGGTCTTGTCGAGGAGAGCCAGGGCGCGGCGCACGATGTTTTCCACATCTCGAGTGGCCGCGGCGCTCTGGCTGCGTGTGATGGTGGTGAAGTCTTCGTACCGCACCTTGATGGTGACCGTGCGTGCGGTGAGGTCGCGCTGTTCAAGCCATTCGCCCACCTCACGGGCCATCTCCGAGATTTCGTCGCGGATGCGCGCGACGTCAGTCAGGTCTTCGGCATACGTGCACTCGCTCGAGGATGACTTCGCCGGACGGTTGGGTGACACAGGCCGATCGTCGTGCCCCGCCGCGAGCTTGAGCAGCCAGTCCGTCAGGTTGCCCACGGCGTCGCGCAACATCGCTGGATCCGCCGTGCGCACATCGGTCAGTTTGTGGATGCCCCGTTCGCGCAGGCGGGCAGCGGTGACGGGGCCTACTCCCCACAGCGCATCTACGGGCAGCTGCTGCAGAAAGGCCTCGACGCGTTCGGGCGCAATGACCGTAAGGCCATCGGGTTTGCGCCAGGCCGACGCGACCTTGGCCAGGAACTTGTTGGGCGCCACGCCGGCAGAAGCGGTGAGGCCTGTGGTGTCTTTGATCAGGGCCTTGATGCGCCGGGCCACGGTCATGCCCAGGGGCTCGCCGAAGCTGTTGGTGGTGACGTCCAGGTACGCCTCGTCGAGCGAGAGACCCTCTACCAGCGGAGTCACCGACCGGAAGATCTCAAACACCTGCTGCGAGACGGCCCGGTATTTCTGGAAATTGGGCCGGATGATCACCAGGTGTGGGCACAGGCGTACCGCCCGCGACATGGGGATGGCGGACCGCACGCCGAACGTTCGCGCCTCGTAGCTCGATGCAGCGACCACGCCCCGGGAGTCGGGGCTGCCGCCCACGGCCACCGGCCGGCCCTTGAGGTCGGGCCGGTCGCGTTGCTCCACAGACGCGTAAAACGCGTCCATGTCCACGTGGATGATGCGCCGCGTCATGCCGTCCGGCCAAGTATTGCCCGCCCGGTCTTGTTATGATTTGCCCATGAACGTGACGTCATCGGCACTCACTCGTCTGGCGGTTGTTCTGGCCATCCCGGCCGCCCTGCTGGCCACCTCGGCCCAGCGCGGAGTCAGCACACCTGGCCCGGTGCCCGGCCCGACAAAACCGGAGCCGCATCTGAGCAACATCAAGCAGCTCACCAAGAGCGGCCAGAATGCCGAGGCGTACGTCTCGGCCGACGGCAGCCGCATCAGCTTCCAGAGCATGGACGGCGCACAGCAGTGCGACCAGATTTACACGATGCGCCTGGATGGCACCGATCGCCGCCAGGTCAGCAACGGGCAGGGCGCCACCACGTGCGCGTACGTCTACCCCGACAACAAGTCCGTCCTGTATGGCTCCACGCATCTGGGCGGACGCGAGTGCCCGCCGCGGCCGGGCATGGAAAACGGCTACGTGTGGGCCGTTTACGACAGCTACGACATCTTCAAGGCGAACATCGACGGATCGAATCCGGTCCAGCTCACCAAAACGCCGGGCTATGACGCCGAGGCCACGATTGCGCGCGACGGCGGCATCGTGTTCACGAGTGTGCGCGACGGCGACATGGAGGTCTACTCCATGAATGGCGATGGCACGAACGTCAAACGCCTCACCAACATGCCAGGCCCGGATGGTGGCCCCTTTGTTTCGGCTGACGGCAAACAGATCGTGTGGCGTGGCCGCCACCCGGCGCCGGGCGCGGAACTCGACGAGTATTTCTCGCTGCTCAAGAAGGCCCTGTGGAAGCCGACGTCAGTCGAACTGTTCACCATGAACCGCGACGGCAGCAACCCGCGGCAGGTGACCAGTCTCGGCAAAGCGAGCTTCGCGCCGTTTTTCTCGCCCGACGGCAAGAAGATCATCTTTGCGTCGAACTACCACGACCCGCGTGGACGGAACTTCGACATCTTCCTGGTCAACATCGATGGCACCGGCCTCGAGCAGGTGACGTTCAACGACACATTCGACGGCTTCCCGATGTTCTCGCCCGACGGCACCAAGCTCGTCTTCGCCTCCAACCGCTTCGGCGCCAAGGAAGGCGATACGAACGTCTTTATCGCCGATTGGAAGTGGTAACGGCGATAAAGACGGCCCCAATTGAGGGTTGAGGGTTGAGGATTGAGCGATTGAGGATCGGGATTAGACGAATTGCTGATCTCGGATTGTTGATCGGCAATTGTGGAATTGAGGGATCGCGGAATTTCGGGATTGCGAGATTTGGCGCAATTCCCCAGTCCGTCAATCCCCACAATTCCCATCCTCAATCGAGAATCCGCCATGCGTGCAATTCCGATCCTCAGTCGCGCCATCCTCCATCCTCAATAGCGCCGATTGAATTGCCCGTTCTGATTGAATGGCCGCGGGCGCGCTCATCGCAGCCGCGTCGTGCGGTTTCGGTCAACCCGATCGAAGTCCTTCGAACCGAGTGACACGGCGCGCATCCATGTTGAGGCCGCGCCACGACTCTTCACCGAGGCACTTGCGGCAACCGAGGAATCCGGCCCTTCATCATCGCGGCCTGCCATGCGAAGGTCGCCATCACCACGGCCTGCTGTTTGAGTTCGCCCTCACTCATGCGTTCCGGGAAATCCGCGTTGGTGTGGCGCGTGCGCACGTCGTACGCCTCAAAATCCTTGATGGCGTTAAACGCGGGCATGCCCGCCTGCACGAACGGCACGTGATCGGTTGATCCGATCCCCTCCATGACATTCATCGTCATACCCAGGTCGCGCAGTGGCGCGAGCCAGCGGTCGACGAACATTTTCGCCGCCTCGTTTTTCTCCATGTGAAAGCCCAGGGTGCGCCCGCTGCCTGGGTCGTCATTCAGATACACCTGGAGCTTCGCCTGCGCCTCTGGCGTGGAGAGGTGCTGCGCGATGTAGGCGCGGGCACCAAGCAGTCCTTGCTCTTCACCGCTCCAGAGCGCCACTCTGATCGTCCGCCGCGGCGCCGCGCTGATCGCCCGGAGAATGCGCACGGCCTCCATGACGGCGACCACGCCGTCGGCGTTGTCGGTGGCACCGTTGGCGGCGTGCCAGGAATCGAGGTGCGCGCCGATGAGCACGTATTCGTCACGAACGGCCGGATCGGTTCCCACGATCTCCGCGATCACGTTGTAGCTGTTGCGGTCGGTGTCGTGATGGCGAGTGCGCGATTCGACCATCATCGATACCGGCTGCCCGGCTGCGGCGAGGCGCGCCATCATGTTGTACTGCTCGGTGCCGATGACGATCGTGGGCACGGCATCGCGAGGTGTATTTCGGTTGCCGAGCACACCGACCGTGCCGTCGGTGTAGGTGCTCGGCCGAATCGCCACGCCGGCACCAAATTGCCGCAGCAGCGACGCGAGCGTGGCGCCTGGGATTGGTGCGCGTACCTGAGGGAGGGAAGGATTGCCGGTTGCGGTCGGTGTGTCGGTGAGGCCTGGCTGCGGGCGATCGCGTTCGACGAATGTGGTGACGGGCGGATGGGTGAGGACAATTGCGCCTTTGAGTGACTCTCCCATGGCAGTGATCTGCGCCGACGTCTTGTCGCCCAGGTAGACGACGCGTCCCGTGAGCGCGCCGGTCGTGGAGGATGTCCAGGCTTCCGGATACGCGATCAGCGGAAAATAACGCGGCTCGGTCATGGCCGCTGACATATGCAGCAACTCCCACCCGGCCCCGAACTCGAAGGGTTCGAGCCTCGCACTCGTGAGGCCCCATTCCGCGAATCGGTCACGGGCCCAGTTCGCGGAACGCACGTGGGCGGGCGCCCCGGTCAGGCGGGCCCCGATGCCGTCGGTCAGGGTGAGAAACAGCGACAGGGCCGACGATCGCTCCAGGCCCTCGGCGCGGATCCGCGCCAGGGTGTCATCGGCGTTGCTCTGCCGTGCCAACGTCGCAAGAGGCGCCAGGCCCAAACCCGCAACGACCACCAACAGTGTTCGAGACAGGAGCGCAGATCGTTTTGCCATGATGGAGATGATACCCGCAGCCTCAGCAAAAAACGGCCCGGCCCCTGACGCGGCCCCTGGGGTCCCCGAGCAGTGATCTTTCGTAGTTGGTGGGTTGGGGCGCCGCCCTGGGTCTTGCGGGCGGCATTGGCGCGGGATTCGCCGCCGCGTCGCGGCGCGTCGTGCGGTTTCGGTCAACCCGATCGAGGTCCTGCGGACCGAGTAACCCAACGTATACTCCGCCTTATGTCCAACTCCTTCGCGAGGCGCGGCGTGACATTTTGTGCTGCGGTCGCCGTACTGACACTTGCCTCTGTGTTGTCCGCTCAGAAGTCGCCGACCGAGTGGACCAGGTTTCGCGGCCCGAACGGATCAGGCCACGCAACGGGATCGGGCTTTCCGACCGAGTTCAACAAGACAAAGAACATGTTGTGGCGGTTGCCGCTGCCGCAGGGCCACTCGTCGCCGATCATCTGGAACGATCGCATCTACCTGACGGCATTTCGCGGTGATGCGCTGTTCACCATGGCGATTGATCGTCAGACGGGCACACTGCTTTGGGAGCGTCAGGCGCCCGAGACCAAGACCCGCATCCTCGACAAACGGAACAACCCGGCGTCGCCAAGCCCGGCGCTGGAGAACGACCGCGTGTATGTGTTTTTCCCCGACTATGGACTGTTGGCGTACGACGCCGCAGGCAAGGAACTGTGGAAGAAGCCGCTCGGCCCATTCGACAACATCTACGGCATGGGCGCCTCCCCGATCATCGTCGGCAACCAGCTGATCCTGGCGGTGGATCAGAGCATCGGGTCGTTCCTGCTGTCGCTCGACAAACGGACAGGGAAAGAACTGTGGCGGACGCCCCGGCCTGAAGCCAAGAGCGGCCACGCGACACCCATCCTGTGGCGCGCGCCCGACGGACGCGACCAGTTGCTGCTGCCCGGATCGTTCCTGTTGACGGCATATGACGTGATGACTGGTGAGCGGCGATGGTGGGTGCGGGGCTTGTCGTTCGAGATCAAGTCCACCCCGGTCGTGCATGGCGACACGATCTACATCAACGGGTATGGCGCGCCAGAGAATGACCCCGGTCGCAAGGTCAACGTGCCGCCCTCCGACGAGGTGTGGCCCATCGCCGATGCCAACAAGGACGGCGTAATTACCCAGCCCGAGTTTCCGAAGTACTCTGCGCCGTTCTGGTTCACCGTAGCCGATCTGAACCTGAATGGCAGCCTGACCAAAGACGAGTGGGAGTACTACCGTGCGGCGCTCGATTCCGAGAACGGCATGTTGGCCATTCGCATGGGCGGGTCCGGAGACATGACCGAGAAGGCCGTCAGGTGGAAGTATCAGCGCGCCGTGCCCCAGTTGCCGTCGCCCATCGTGTTCCAGAACGTGCTCTATATGGTCAATGACGGTGGCATTGTCACCACCCTGAATCCTGAGACCGGCGAGTTGATTAAGCAGGGAAGGCTCACAGGCGCGTTGGGTGCGTATTACTCGTCGCCGGTCGAGGCCGGCGGACATCTGTATTTCGTGAGCGAGCGCGGCGCCGTCGCTGTGTTGCCGCCGAGCGGCGATCTGACACCGCTCATCGTGAACGACCTTGGCGAAGACACCTACACGACGCCCGCGTTTGCCGACGGCAAGATCTATATTCGTACGGTCGAAGCGCTGTACGCGTTCGGCACGAAGTAAGGACCTCTGAGGTCGTTTCGCTTGACCTGTACGAATCGACCTCAGAGGTCCTTACTTCGCGCCTCACGGCAGCTATTGAGGGTTGAGGATTGAGCGATTGAGGATCGGGATTCAACGGATGGCGGATTGCCAATTGCCCAATGGAAATTGAGTGAAGGCGAAATCGGTGGATAGCTGATCGCTGATGGCGCGATGGATCCCGCGATCGCACAATTCCTCACTCCGAGAATGCCCCAACAACCCAGAATCCGACCATCCCGCAATTCCCATCGGCAATCCGCAATCAGCAGTCCGTGAAATCCCGATCCTCAATCGCTCAATTCTCAATCCTCAATAGCGTCAAGTCGATCCTTCATGCCTCGTGTAAGATCGCGTCGTGGCCAAGCGTTCGCCCAAGTCTCCTTCACTATTTGATGCGCCTCCCACTGACGGCACCGTGATCACGCGGCCGCCGTCTGGTGGCGACGAGCCCGTCGCTCTGCACGACGCGGCGCAGACGCGGTATCTCAACTACGCCCTTTCGGTCATTACGTCGCGCGCACTGCCTGACGTGCGCGATGGGCTCAAACCCGTGCAGCGCCGCATCCTCTACACGATGTGGCAGCAGAATCTGACAGCCGACGCGAAGCACCGCAAGTGCGCGAAGGTCGTGGGTGACGTGATGGGCAACTATCACCCTCACGGCGACAGCGCGCTCTACGAAACGCTGGTGCGCATGGCGCAGCCGTTTTCGCTGCGATATCCCCTGGTGGACGGCTCGGGGAACTTCGGGTCGCTTGATGGCGACAACGCCGCTGCCATGCGGTACACCGAGTGCCGGCTGACCCGCATCTCCGACGAGATGCTGCAGGAAATCGACCAGGACACCGTGCCGTTCCGTCCCAACTACGACGGCACACGCGAGGAGCCGGTGGTCCTGCCGGCCCGCATCCCAAACCTGCTCGTGAACGGCGCCACTGGTATCGCCGTCGGCATGGCTACCAACATTCCACCGCATCATCTTGGCGAAGTCTGCACCGCACTCGTGAAGATGATCGACGCGGATCTGGAACTGACCAGCGCGCAGCTCTGCAAGTACATCAAGGGGCCAGACTTTCCCACTGGCGGACAGATCCTGAACACCCCGGCCGAGATCCGGGAGATCTACGAGACCGGCTCGGGCAGCATCCGGATGCGCGCCACCTGGCAGAAAGGCCCCGAGACGCGCACGGGCAAGACGATCTTCATCACCAGCGTGCCGTATGCCATGAGCAAGTCCACACTCATCGAGCGCATCGCAGACGTCGCGCTCTCGCGCAAGCTGCCGCATCTGGTGGACGTCCGCGACCTCTCCACAGACGATGTGCGGATTGCGCTGGAGCTGAAGCGCGAGGCCGACGAGCAGATGGTGATGGCGTATCTCTACAAAAACACGCCGCTCCAATCCAACTTCCCGGTGAACCTGACCTGCCTGATTCCCACCGAGAACCCGGCGGTGGGAAAGCCCGATCGCATAGGCCTCCACGCCATCCTCTGGCACTTCCTGCACTTCCGGCTCGAGGTGGTGCGCGCGCGACTCAGCCACGAACTGTCCGCGCTCGGCAGGCGCATCCACATCCTCGAGGGTTTCGCGAAGGTCTTTGATGCACTCGACGACATCCTCCGCATCGTCCGCAAGTCCGACGGTAAGGCCGATGCCGCGTCGCAGATCATCGCCAAGTACGGACTCGACGCGGAGCAGACGGACGCGATCCTCGAACTGAAGATCTACCGTCTGGCTCGGCTCGAAATCCTGGTGATTCAGCAGGAGCTGGCCGAGAAGCGGAAGCGCGCGAAGGAAATCAGCGGGCTGCTCAGGCGCGATACCGACCTGTGGCAGATTGTGCGCGATGACATCGAGTTGGTGAAGAAGACGTACAGCGACCCGAAGACGGATCCTCGCCGTAGCGTGATCACAGGCGAAGTGGATGAGCCCGAGTACACCGCCGACGACTTCATCATCGATGAAGACAACGTCGTCATCGTGACCAGAGACGGGTGGGTGAAGCGGCAGAAGGAAGTAAAAGACGTGGCGTCCACGCGCGTACGCGAGGGCGACCAGGTGCTGGCGGTGCTGCCGGGCAGCACGCGGGCCTCGGTGGTCTTTTTCACCAACCTCGGCGTGGCCTACACCTCGCGCATCATCGATATTCCGGCGTCTACCGGCCACGGCGAGCCGATCCAGCGATTCTTCAAGTTCAAGGACGGCGAGCGGATCGTGGGGTCGGTCAGCCTCGATCCCCGGGTGGTGGGCGTGATCACCTCGAAGAACGCGGAGACCGCCCCGCCGTCGCATGCACTGACGGTGTCGTCGGATGGATACAGCCTGCGGTTTTCATTCGAGCCGTATGCCGAAGCCAGTACCAGGTCGGGGCGTCGTTATGCCCGCGCCGCCGACGGCGCCGAGATTGTTGGCGTGGAACGGGTCACGGGTGGCGAGACGGTCATCGCGGCGACCCGGGAGGCCCGCGCGATGCTCTGCAAGCTCGAGGACATCAACCTGCTGTCGGGTCCAGGCCGGGGCGTCATTCTCATCAAACTCAACAAGGATGACGACCGCGTTCTTGGGTTCATGGCCTCGCGGGGCGACCGCGACCTGATGACGGTAGAAACCACTCGGGGTGCCGAGCAGACCATCAGCACGACCAAGTACGAAGTCACAGGCAGGGGAGGCAAGGGGCGAGAGCTGCTGCAACGCGGCCAGTTCGTGCGTGTGGTGCCGACGCCGCCCGAAGTTCCGCCGCCTCTTGACCGGAATTGAGCGGTTTGTGACTTACAATTTGCCCCGGGGGGCCCAAGCGGCTCTTCTGGTCACACTCTTTCTGGAGGAAGCATGATGCGTTCTTTGCTGGCAGCGGGTCTGATGTGCGTCTGTGTGATGGCAGTGGCGGTCACGAAGACGTCGGCCCAGGGTGGCGGACAGGGCGGTGGCCAGGCCGCGCCGTTGCAGAACCTGCAGGTGCTGCCCAAGGATATGGCCCGCCCGGATGTGATCGCCCTGATGCGGACGTTCACCGTGGCGCTCGGCGTGCAGTGCACACACTGCCACGTGGGTACCCCCCAGGAGCGGTTCAAGGATGACCTGCCGGCCAAGGCCACCGCGCGCAAAATGCTGAAGATGGTCATGGCGGTCAATGCTGACCACCTTGGCGTCAAGCCGGGCGAGCCGAACAAGGCGACGTGTTACTCATGTCACCGTGGCGCCCTGAAACCCCTGACGGCCGCGCCCGCCGGCGGATTCTAGATTCTCCGACTAGCGATTCAAGACCATGAGCGTGATGCGAAAAGCCCTGTTGTGGGCATCAACCAACGCCTGGATTCGCGAGAACGCGATGCGCACGGGATTTGTGCGCCGATCAGTCTCGAAGTTCATGCCCGGTGAACGGATTGAGGATGCGGTTGAGGCCGCCAAAGTCCTCAAGCCGGCGCGGCTGAATACGATCCTCACCCGATTGGGTGAAAACATCGCGCACATCAGTGAGGCCGACGAGGTCTGCGAGCATTACCTGAAGGTGATCAATCTGATCACCGCGGCAGGCATTGACTCGCAGATCTCGGTCAAGCCAACCCAGCTCGGCTACGACCAGGACCCGGAAGTGTGCGTGAAACACTGCCTGCGTCTGATCGACCGCTGCGAGCAGACAAAGACGTTCTTCTGGCTCGACATGGAGAGCTCGCCGTACGTGGACGGCACGATCGCGCTCTTCAAGCGCCTGCGCCAGCGCACGCCGAACATCGGCATCGCCATCCAGGCCTACCTGTTCCGCACCGAAAAGGACATCGAAGAATTGGTGGCGCTCGGGTCAGCCATTCGCATGGTCAAGGGCGCATACCTTGAGCCGGCGGAGGTGGCGTTTCCGCAGAAGTCCGACGTGGACGAGAACTATTTCAAGATTTGCGCGCGCCTGCTACAGGAGGATGCGTTCAAGCCCGGCGCGTTGCTGCACATCGCGACGCACGATATCGGCTTGCAGGAGCGGTTGCTGAAGGTGATTGCCGACCGCAAGGTGGCGTCCGACCGGTATGAGTTCGCCATGCTGTTTGGCATTCAGACCGCGCGTCAGCAGCAACTGGCGGCCAAGGGCATCAGCACCCGTTGCCTCATCAGCTACGGCGAATTCTGGTTCCCCTGGTACATGCGCCGCCTCGCGGAACGCCCCGCCAACGTCTGGTTCGTCGTCAGGAACATGTTCAAAAAGTAAATGAGCTCGGAAGTAGTGGCGACCCCTGGACTCCGGGACCCCAGGACCCCGACTAAATCCTGAGAAGCCTTTTCCACCATTTCTCGTCCGGGTCCGGAGGAGGGGGTGGGGTCTTGGGGGGAGGCGGGAGGATGATGGGTTCTCCCAGCGCGGCTGCCGCAGCTTCGTCGAGCTGGATGATGACGTCGGCGGCTTGTTCGGTCAGTTGCGCGCCGATGCCTTCAGCAGCCTTGCCCCACTGGTCAATGAGCCGGTCGTAGGCCCGGTCGCGTTCCAGCGTGTCGTAAAAGGCCGCCGCTGCTGGGTCGTTCAGGCCAGAAGATCCACGACCATTTGTACTGGGAGTTCGCAAACTCCGTTGTCGTCAGAATGGGCGACTGGAAGGGCGTCCTGACAGGATCGCGGACATCATGAAGTCTGCGCACGTGAATTCAGATCTGTTTCCTCTGCGGAAGCAGAAGGCCGCCCTGTAACAGAGCTGGCCCGTTAGTAGCTCAGCCCCCGAAAGGCCGGGTATCCTTCACGAGCATGGCCACCAGAAGGCCGAACGCCGACAAGCCACTCACCGGCGCGGCCCTGGTCAAGGAAGTTGGCCGCCGCATTCGCGTGGCGCGCTCCTACTGGGATGCGCACAACAATCGTGCGTGCCGAGTCGAACGGGAGAAAGCCATGGCGCTCTATGAGACGCTGAGCGCGCCAGAGCGCGAGACAGTCCCGCAGGTGCTGCGTGTGTGGCTCCGGTACCGGAGCGACAAGTACTTCGGCGCGCATCGCACGTCGCCGAAGGGCTGAGTCGAGACATGCATCCACGCAACCGATTTCGCACGGGATACGACATCCCGGCCCTTGTCGCGAGCAGTCCGGCGCTCGATCCGTTCGTGCGCACAAGCCCGCGTGGCGAGGACACGATCGACTTCGCTGACCCTGCTGCCGTGCTGGCGCTGAACCAGGCCCTGCTGAAGGACGCGTACGGCCTGCAGTGGAGCATTCCACGCGGCGCGCCCTGCCCGCCAATCCCCTCGCGCTGTGACTACATCCACCATCTGGCCGACTTACTTTCAGGGGGAGACGACGAGGCAATTCCCCGGGGCCGCGCGGGGCGCGTGCTCGACGTCGGCACAGGCGCCAGTTGCATCTATCCGCTGATTGGCGCCAGCGAGTACGGCTGGCGATGTGTCGGCACCGAGATCGACAAGGCCGCGATGCACTGGGCCCGGCAGATCGTGCGGGTGAATCCACCAGTGGCCCAGTTGATCGAGTGCCGCCTCCAGCCGAATCCATCGGCATGCCTGGTTGGTGTCGCGAAGCCAGGCGAGGTGTTCAATGCGTCGATGTGCAACCCGCCGTTCCATGCCTCAGCCGAGGAAGCCGCCGAGGGTTCACGGAAGAAACGGCGCAACCTCGGCCTGTCGAAGTCGGCAGCCGCGCTGAACTTCGGGGGTCAGGCCGGTGAACTCTGGTGCCCGGGCAGGGAGGTGTGGTTCATCGAGCGCATGATTGCCGAGAGCGCCACACGGCCGCGTCTGTGTCGATGGTTCACCACGCTCGTGTCGAACAGCGAGCACCTGCCGCGCCTGCGTCAGGCGCTTAAACGCGCGGCCGTCACCGACACGACGACCATCAACATGGCGCAGGGCCAGAAGAAGAGCCGGATTCCGGCCTGGACGTTTGCCGCGCCATGACCCAGTTCGCTACTTCGTCTCAATCTCGATACCGCCGGTCATCCCCGCCGCGAGGTTGAACAGCGACGCGAAGATGAAAGACCCGATGAACCCGAAGATGCCGTAGACAATCGGCATGACGATGATGGCGCCTGCGCCGAAGAGCAGCCCAAGAAACGCGCCGCCTTCACTGTCTCCCATCGCGCCTGTCAGCCCGATCATCCCAATCAGGGAGAACATCGCACCGAGCAGCAGGCCCAGACCCGCGTACAGGACTGCCGCGACCTTCGCCACCGACACCGCGTTGACCTTCGTAATGACCATGAATGCCTCCCTCGGGTTGTTGAACGGGGAGAGACTAACACGGGGAGTCGGCGGTGATAACATCCGTGATTCCCGCCCCAGTCACGTCCAGCGCATGGTGTTGACGGGTGGAAACACCACATGGCTTCTGCGAAGAACGAATTCAAGGGCGTCAACGAGGGCTATGTCCTCGAG
>SHUF01000015.1 GCA_009694745.1 Acidobacteriota bacterium | reverse complement strand
GAGTTCGCCCGGCGTCCGGCCGATCATCAGCGACTTGGTGGCCACCGGGAAGCTCATCGTCATTCCCGGCATGTAGCCGGCGATGTCTTCGTGTTTGATGGCCAGTTCCTGCCGCGCCCCATAGACGGCGAGAATCTGGCCCGTCAGTTGATACTGCTTGGCCGGCGGCGTGGCGGTGCAGGCCGCGACAACGACCAGCAGCGCGGCCCGGATTGTGGATTTCTTCAAGCCGTTGGGGCGCCGACGAGCCACCCGTCCTTGAGCTCGATGACCCGCGAGCCGTACTCGGCATTGGCTTCCGAGTGCGTGACCTGCACGATGGTGGTGCCGCCTTCGTTGAGCTTGCGGAACAGCTCCATGATTTCGCGGCCCTGGCTCGAGTGCAGGTTGCCGGTGGGTTCGTCGGCCAGGATGATCTTGGGATTGGCGATTACGGCACGCGCCACGGCCACCAGTTGCTGCTGTCCGCCCGAGAGCTGGTTGGGATACAGGTCTTTTTTGCCGACGATGGCGAAGCGGTCGAGGATGTCGCAGACCATGCTGTCGCGCTCGGCCTTCTTGATGTCGCGGTAGGAGAGCGGCACATCCAGGTTCTCGTAGACGGTGAGGTGGTCGAGCAGGTGATAGCTCTGGAACACGAATCCGATCCACTTCTTGTGCAGGGCCGCGCGGTCTTTGGCGCTCAGCCGGTGCACGGGCTGGCCGCCGAAGTAGTACTCGCCCGTCCAGGCGCTGTCGTGCATGCCAAGGATGTGGAGCAGGGTTGATTTTCCCGCGCCCGACGGCCCCATGATCGACACGAATTCACCCTCTTTGATGTCCAGCGTGATGCGCCGCAGCACCCACGAGCGCGACGCGCCCAGCGCATAGGATTTCTCCAATTGATGGAGCGAAATCAGGACATCCGACGGCGCCAGGTCGTCAATGGGGCTCGCCGGCTGGGGAGATCGGGAAAAAAACGACATGCCGCGATTCTACCGGGGAACGCCCGCCCGTGTGCGGTCAGATCGGCAGGGGCGACGCTCACCGACGCCCGGACGCCGCTGACCGAAACCTGGCGGCATCGTCGCGAACGCCCCCCGTAATCTTCCTGCGTGAGGACAGAGCGATTGCTGGTGGGCGTGGGTGTGTTGGGGCCGCTGGCCGAGGCCGGGAAGGTGCTGGGGATCAGGCAGACGAACGTGTCTCGATTGATGCGCGGCAGTAAGGGCGCCTACTCGGTGGAGCGTCTGATTGAGTTCCTGAAAGCTCAGTCTGTGATACACTCAGCCTCGCGCGGTGAGGGGCCGACTTGATGGACCGCGCCACGGTGGGTATACCGCCGCTATGTCAGACCATCTAAGTCGAAGCGGCCCCGCAACGTTTCTGTTGCTGGGCCATTTTTGTTCAGCCCCTCACGACAATCAGGCAGCGCACGTCCCGCTGCCGACATGAAGAGTGCGGCGAGAGTTCCGGCTCGCTAACCCGCACGCCAAACCGTAGTCCTGTCTTCACAGTGAAGACACACGGTGGCCCAGCCGGCCGAGGCATCCCCAATGCCCCGGTGCCATGTGCGACGGACGGATGTTCCGCATTGCGCGGAACCGTTTTCGAAAGGACCGGACATGGACACGCACGCCAACACCACAGGCCGCCTGGCAGCCCTCGGCGCCTACGGTTTCAAAACACAAGAACCCCTCATCCTCGCAGCACTGGTCACCGGCGACCCACTCCTGCTCATCGGCAGCAGCGGCACCGGCAAGACGTTCCTCCTGAATTCCATCAGCGAAGCACTGGGTCTCGAACATCGCCACTACAACGCCAGCCTGATCGCGTTTGATGACCTCGTCGGGTTCCCGTACCCGGATGAGGCAAAAACAACCGTCCGCTTCCTTGAAACGCCCGCGACGGTATGGGGCGCCGAGTCGGTGCTGATCGACGAGATCAGCCGCTGCAAACCCGAACACCAGAACCGGCTGTTCTCACTGGTGCACGAGCGAAAGATCCAAGGCATCGCCCTGTCGCAGCTGCGCTATCGCTGGGCGGCGATGAATCCGTGCACCACCGACCAGAAGGCCGGCGAAGACTATCTCGGCGCCGAACCGCTCGACGCGGCGCTCGCCGACCGTTTCGCCGTGGTCCTCGAAGTGGGCGACTGGGACGCGCTGAGCGCCGCCGACCGCCGCCTGGTGGCCAACCCCGCCGGCGAAGGCGCAGTGGCAGACGATGGGGGGAGGCTGAGGGCGGACCTGGCTGCGTGGCAAGAGACGTTCCGTGAATGGCTGAGTCACTGCCCGGCATCGATCATCGACTACGTCTGCGCGCTGACCACGGCACTGCGCGACGCGGGCATCCGCCTGTCGCCACGCCGCGCCCGTATCCTCACTCGCACGCTGCTGGCCGCGGCCATCGTCGAGGATCTGTCGCCAGAGATACTCGGCTCCAAGACGGGGGACACGTTGTTCCTCAGGGTCATTGAAGCGAGCCTGCCTCAGCGGGCCTGGGGCGCCACGCCCGACGCAGACAAGGTGGCCGCCGCCCATCGCCTGGCGTGGGATGCCACGCTGCTGCACGGCCCCGACCGCTGGTTGCACCTGTTCCACCTGGAACGCGCGCTGGACCGCAAGGCGCGTTTGTTGATCGACTCGTGCCCGACCGCCGACACCGGCACGCTGGCGGTGGAGCAGTTGCTGGCGAATGAGCCGAAAGAGCGCGCCGCGGCGTTCGCGCTGGCGGCGTATCCGGCAGCCGTCTCTGGACGCCTGCCCATCGGCGCGGAGGGCGTCAACGACCTGGGCCGCTTCGCGCAGCCGTTGCTGACCATCAACGGAGAGATCAGTTGGCAGGAGCGGCTCGCTGAAAAGGGCACGACACATCCGGAGGTGGCCGCCTACGCGCCCGTGCTCGCCCGTCTCGGTGCTGGACGCCGCGAACGTGCCCAGCAGTTGTTCTCCTATCTGATGGTCGAGAAACGCCAGGTGGCGGACCCGCGCGCGTTCGAGCGGGAGTTCCACCAGTGCACGCAGGTGTTCAGCGAAGGGGCGAAATGATCGCCCCGGCGATCGACCTGGAGCGGCTGGCCAACATGGGCGGCCCGATGAGCCGCACACGCACCGATCGGATTTCGGTGTCGGTCCTGGGAAACGACAAGGGGTCGGTGAAGTGCCCGCGGGTGCTGCGGATCGGCCTCGACTTCGGGAGGCGGAGTCCACTGACGTGCGTACGCGACGTACTCAAGCAGTGCGGTTTCGCCGACGAGCAGGAGGCGCGCGCGGCTGTGGCACTGCCGGCCGAAGCCTGCATCTGCCGGCCGGACCCGGCTCCCACGCCGGTGCCCTTCGCGACGCTGGCGCCGGAGGAGTGCCTGTTTCAAGTCCTGGTGCTGGGCTTGTGCACGCCCTGGCTCTACGACCCCGGCCGGCCCGTGTTGTGGACGCGCACGAGTCTGACCCGTCGACTGGAGCTGTTTGACGGACGGGGGTTCTACGCATGAACGCCGCCACCTTCAAGAACATCTATCGCGAACTGATCGATGAGAACCCACTGGCTGTTCGCGCGGTGCTGAAGATCCTCGAGGTGGACTTCACCGACACGGTGCCCACGCTGGCGGTGACCTGCGAGGGGCGACCGCGGTTGCTGGTGAATCTCGGCTTTGTCACCAAACACTGCCGCACCGACGCGCAGGTGAAGGCCGTGATTTGTCACGAGTTCCTGCACGTGCTGCTGCGGCACACCGAGTGCTTCGCCACCTTCACGCCGGCGGAACACATCGCGCTTGATGCCGTGATCAACGCCATCATCCACCGGAGCCTCGGCCCCGATTACAGCGCGATGATGAGCCGCTACTACGGGAAAACCAAGGGCGTCCAGCGCCTGCTGCGGCCGATGACCCAGGCAGAGACGGACCGGGCCGAGGGCGTGAGCTGGCGTAAAGTCCGCGTGTCGCGCGCCGAAAGCCAGTTGCTTTATGCCTGGACCGGCCTGTATTCGGGACAACTTGTCGCCGACGACATCCGCGATCTGGCCCGTGACCAGTGCTCAGCCAGAACGAAGGGCGTTGCGCTGCTCGGCGGTCATGACACGCGGGCCGCCGGGGATGCGGGGGGCGTGTCGGCAGAGGCGATCCTCGCAGAAGCGGTGGATACCGCGCTCAAGTCGATGAACGGCTCGGGCATCTTCCGCAGTCCGAAGGGACGCGGCGTTGGGTCGCCTGCCTACCAGTGCGAGGTGCAGGCGGCGGACGCCGGCATCGAACGATGGCGGCGCGAGACGTGCGCCGTGCTGCGGCGTCACCTGCTGCCAGACCCGCGATCAATCGCTAGGGACCCGGTGGACATTCATTTCACCCTTCCGGTGCTGTCGTCTGGCGATCGGCGTGCGGCACTCCGGTCGCTCTGGAGCCCGTTCGTGCCAAATGCCCAGTGGGAAACGGCACGCCCCGGTCGCGTGGGCTCAGCCCATGTGTATCTGGACGTGAGCGGTTCGATGAGCGCGGAGATGCCGCTCATCGTGTCGCTGCTGGGGCAACTGCGGACCTACATCCGCCGCCCCTTCTGGGCGTTCAGCGATGTGGTGGCGCCGGCGCGCATAGAAGGCGGACGCCTGATTGCCGGCACCACGGGCGGCACAAGCATGAAGTGCGTCCTCGACCACGTCGTTCTCACCAGGCCGCGTTCGGCGGTTGTCGTCACCGACGGCTACATCGAGACGCTCGACGCGCGCAGTGTCGCCGCGGCTCTGGCGGCGACGCGTCTGCACGTCATCGTCACGCGCGATGGCAATACGTCATTGCTGCAGCGCGCCGGCCTTTCCCATACCCAGCTCTCGAGGTTGCCATCATGATCCGCATAAGCGAAGCCGTACTGCCGGGCCATCCGGACAAGTTCTGTGATCAGGTCGCCGACGCCATCGTCGCTGAATGCTACAAGGCTGACCCGCGCGCCTACTGCCAGGTGGAGATGAGTGTCTGGTCCGACCAGGTCTTCCTCACCGGGGGCATCGTCACTCGCAAGCCCCTGGCGCGTGACCTGGCAGACATCGTACGTGCCACTGGAAGACGCATCGGCTATGTGGCGCCCAACGCCATTGACGCCAGCCGGTATGAAGTGCGCGACACGGTGTGCCAGCATCGCGCGGATGCGCGCACCTGGACGGACCGCGTGAACGACCAGTGCATCTCTGTGGGGTGGGCCGGCTACGACGCGAAGGTCGGATGGCTTCCGCCGGAACACCATCTGGTGCACGCCTTCGGCCGGGCGCTGGCGCAGAGTTGCCGAAGCGGAAGGCTGAAAGGGCAGGGCCCCGACGGCAAGCTGCTGGTTCGCGTCCGTGAGAGTTCAGACGAGTGGCATGTGGAGCAGGTCCTGGTGTCGCTGCAGCAATTGCCGGAGGTGTCCGCCTTGGACCTGACCACACATGTCGTCGAGGACCTTCGCGACGCCTACACGGTGCTGCAGGGCGGCGATTGTAGGTGGAGGGCTCCGTTCGACGACATTGAACTGCTCGTGAATCCCAACGGCCCGTGGGTCAACGGCGGGAGCGAGGGAGACAACGGACAGACCGGGCGGAAGCTGGTGGTGGACTACTACGGACCGCGGGTGGCGATTGGCGGTGGGGCACTGTCGGGCAAGGACCTCAGCCACATCGATCGGGCCGGGTCCTACTCGGCGCGGCAAGCGGCCCTCACTGCCGTGCAGACAGGCGCGCGCGAGTGTCGTGTGGTGGTGGCGTATGCGCCCAATTGCGACGTGCCGCTCGACGTGGTGTACGAGATGGAAGGGCGTGGCGAGCGGCTGCCGCCGAGTTGGTACGCGCAGTCGGCGGCTCGAGAGCGGTATCGCGGCGGTCGTCATATCGCCGCACTCGGGGCCGGTGGACACTTCACCGACCCGGAGTTGCCGTGGAACCAGGGGCTGCGCTTGCAGGGCACGACCGGGTGAGCGACGGCTCGTATACACGCGCGCCTCAAGTGTCACAGGCGCCCACACACGCGCAGCTTCTGTGTCTGCGCCGCTATCTGGGGGACGAAGAGCTGGCCGGCCGCGTCGCGTGGGCCTGGACCAGCCTGCGCCGCGCCTGCCATCACCACGCCTACGAGTTCCCACCGTCATCAACCGAACTGGCCATGTGGATTGAGGTGGTGGAGGCGTTCGGGGAGAGGACTGGCTGACGAGGGCTGGATCACCAGGTCGATCCTCCTCATCCGTGGCCATAAGGTGCTGTTGGATGCGGATCTGGCGGAACTGTATGGCGTCGAGACCCGCGTCCTCAATCAGTCGGTTCGTCGAAATCTCGAGCGCTTCCGGAGGGACTTCATGTGCCAACTCGCTGCTGGCGAGTGGGCGAACTTGAGATCACAAATTGTGATCGCAAGTGTTCACGGCGGGCGCCGACTCCGGCCGTATGTCTTTACCGAACAGGGAGTGGCGATGCTGTCTGGAGTCTTGAAGAGCCCTCGCGCTGTGGCGGTCAACATCGAGATCATGCGTGCCTCCGTAGAGTTGAGGCGCATGCTGGAATCCACTGATGGGCTGGCGCGCAAACTGGAAACGCTTGAACGGAAATACGACGGACAGTTCGCACACGTCTTTGAGGCGATCCGCCAACTTGTGGCTCCGCCGAAAGGCGGTGACAAGAAGATTGGGTTCAGGAACGATTGATGTACCACCCACCGACGCGCGCGTTCCCGACGATGCTAGACTCAGCAATTCTTGGAGCCGCTATGCCAGAGCAACCCTTGAATGCCCCGACCAACCCAGCCGCGAAGAGTCTTGACGAGCGATTCGACGAGGTGACGCAGGGGTTCCTCGACCAGCGCGACTACACGACCAGTTGCTTCGGCAAGCTGCGCGGAGAGCTGCGGCAAGAGATCAGGTAGTCCGAGGGTCGGCTCGCTCGGCGCCTCGATCGCCACGACCTTGTGCTCGGCGAGATCCTGACCGAAGTGAAGGCCCAACGGCCACGGTAGCCGAATTGGCGCGGCTAAAGCGTGTTTCAGTTCACCGTAGGCGTTCGGAGGTACCGGGCTTCAGCCCGGGACGCGCGGCACGGGCTGAAGCCCGTGCCCTCCGGGCGGTTTCCGCTACGCCGAATTGGAAACCGCGCTAAAGCCACGCCCTACGATGCCGCTCCTGGGCACTCGTAGGCCTCAGCCCTCCGGCCGCGTGTACCACCACGCCCACGCGATGAACACGGCCTGCAACGGCAGTCGCAGCCACAACACCGTTGTCGAAAGTGACGGATAGAAATCGGGATGCAACGCCATCTGCACGTTGGCAGGGAACACCGCCACGAGCAACGCGATGAGCCCCCATCCCGCCCACACGGCCCAACGCCTGAACAAAAGCAGGCCACCAAGCGCAGCCTCGGCAACTCCGCTGATGAACACCAGCTCCGCGTGCCACGGCAGATACGCCGGCATCATCGCCACATAAAACGCCGGGCCGACGAAGTGATTCACGCCGGCGGCAATGAACAACACGCCGAGCAGATAGCGCGACCAGAGCTTCACCTTCACGTGTGTGACCGCCTCAACAACACATAGACCGCGCCAGGGCCGCCATCATTCGACGGCGCGTCGGTGAACGCGAGCACGGCGGGATGCCCGCGAAGAGCCTCGCGCACGCGAGGCTTCAGCACCGCCACGTTCCCCGGCGACCGCAGTCCGCGCCCGTGCACCACACACAGGCAGCGCGGGCGTTGTCCCGAGCCGGCGGCCAGCACCCGGGTCACCCGCGCCACGGCCTCAGCCGCCATCAGGCCGTGCAGGTCGAGTCGTATTTCAGGCGGGTAGTCGCCTCGCCTGAGCTTGCGCAACTCCCGACGGTCCACCCCCGGCGCCGCGTACGACTCCAACGCCGGCGCGAGATCTTCAGTGGTCTTTACAGACGACCCCAGGACCCCAGGACTCCTGGACCCCGATGTTGCCGCTGGTGGCGCTACGCGCACGCGCTCTGCATCGCCCTTCGCCAGCGGCTGCGCATCCGCCACCTCACGCTCGAACAACGCCATGTCGTCAGGTGACACCTCTGCCGACGACTGAACGTTCTTGCGCGGGTGCCTTGTGACCATGTGTCTCGTCGCATTGTGGCACGTTGGCACGATCTTCTTGCTTGCGTCCTCGCCACAGACGATGGCACCGTCGTCGACATGACGTTGCGGGAGTACTTCGAGACACCGGAATCGTTGGTGCCCCAGGAGCTGATCTACGGCGCGATGCGCGTGGCGGAATCGCCGACGCCGATGCACCAGGAGGCGGTGGGCGCACTGTATTTGGCGCTGCACGAACATGTCAGGAGCCGGCAGTTGGGCCGAGTCTGGCTGGCGCCACTCGATGTGGTGCTCGACGCCCAGGGACCGCTGGTCGTGCAGCCTGACCTGTTTGTAATCCTCAACGGAGGCGCGGCGGTTGTCAGCCAGAAGGTCTTCGGCCCGCCAGACCTCGTTATCGAGGTGCTGTCGCCCAAGCCTCGCATTGGCGATACCGACGAGCGCGTGGCCTGGTTTTGCGATCACGGCGTCCGCGAGTGCTGGCTGGTGCATCAGCTCACCGGCCGCGTAGAGGTGCTGCACTTCCGTGACGGCCAGGTGCGCCTGCGCACCACACACGCACGCCTTGAGCCCATCGCCTCCGGCGTGCTGCCAGAATTCGACCGCAGCCTGGCCTCGATTCTCGGCTACCCGGTGTGAAGGAGGCAGTCCCGGGCTGAAGCCCGGGACCTCCGTACCCTAGCGGAGGGCAGGGGCCCAGTACGGAGGGCATGGGCTTTAGCCCGTGCCGCAACGATAGAATCGTCCGATGTCCCTGACACCCATGCCGCCCACCGATACCCGCGCGCTCTTTCGTCCTGTTGCCACCGAACTCGTCACGCTGCTTCGGGGGATGGCGCCGGCCGACTTCGAGAAGCCGACCATCGCGGGCACATGGGTCGTGCGCGATGTGGTGGCGCACATCGTGGACTTCTCGATGCGCCGGTTGTCGTTCCATCGAGACGCGCTGGCGCCACCGCCGCCGAAGCGCCCAATCACGTCCGAGCGCGAGTTCGTGGACTTCATCAACGGCATCAACGCCGACTGGGTGGACGCGAGCCGCCGGCTGAGTACGCGCCTACTGACCGATCTGGTGGAGAAGGCCACCATCGAGTTGGCCGACTTCTTCGAAGCCCTCCCGATGGATGCGCCCGCGTTGTTCGGGGTGTCATGGGCCGGGGAGCAAACATCAGATGGCTGGTTCGATATCGGTCGCGAGTTTACCGAGCTCTGGCATCACCAGCAGCAGATCCGCCTGGCCGTCGGCGCCGCGCCGCTTGAGAACGCGCGCTTCCTTCACGCCGTCCTTGAAATCGCCTTGCGTGGTCTGCCGCACGCGTATCGCGATGTTGCCGCGACCGACGGGGACACGGTCGCGCTCGACGTGACCGGACCCGCCAGGGGGCAGTGGACGCTTGTGCGTGATCCCGGCCGCTGGGCGATTCAAGCCGGCGCGCCTGAGGCGCCGACGACGCGTGTGCGGATGTCAGACGACGCGGCGTGGCGGTTGCTGTTTAACGCGCTGAAAGGTGATGCCGCGCGCGCGGCGGTACAGATCGACGGGCGCGCCGACCTGGCCGAGCCGTTGCTGGCCGCGCGGTCCGTCGTGGTCTGAAGTGCCCTACCGCGCGGTCTTCGACGCCTGATTGGAATATCCGCTGACCTGTCCGCTGCTGTTCACGGCAGAGACGACGTAGTGGTAGGTGGTGCCGATGGTCAGTCCCGAATTGGTGAACGTCGTGGTCTTCGGGAGCGTCGCAATCACGGTGTAAGGCCCACCGCTGACCGTGGAGCGATACACGCGGATGTTTGTGATGTTCAGGCTCGATGAGGCCGTCCAGGTCAACTTGATGGTGGCCTGTCGGTTTGCGCCTTCAGATTTGTCGGTGCGGCAGGCGGCGCCGGCGGAGGCGGAGGTGGCGGCGCATGCGTGGTGGCGCTGGCCGTGTTCGAATACGCAAAGTTGCCGGCCACGTTGAACGCCCGCAGGCGGTAGTAGTACGCCTTGGCCGAGGCCAGGGCGGTGTCCACACCGCCAGTGGCGGATACTGCGACCGTGGCGAGCAGCGTAAAGGTGCTGTTGTCGGTGGACCGCTCGATGCTGAAGCCGTCTTCGTTCGCGGCGTTGTCCACCCAACCCAATGTGACCTGGCTCGATGAGGTTGCTGTGGCGGTCAATCCGCTCGGCGCCGGCGGCACCGTGGGAGGGGCCATCGCAGGCCACGTATCGGTGACGGGGCCCACCCAATCGGCGGCACTCCGGAAGGCAGGGTCCTGCTCGATGTGCAGGAACCGGCCGGTGTAGCTGGTGGCCGCCGTGCCGCAGGCATTCGCCGCGGCGACGCCGTTGATCACACGGCCCTGGGTGTTGTCGGTGGCATTCAGGCTGCAGACGCCGGCCCCGGTCACATCCACATCCCACGCCGGGTGGTGCGAGAGCGCGTTGGAGCGCAGCACCGAAATTGGGTCGCCCGCTGTGGGCGTCACGTTCCTCCCATGCGACAGATACACATCCGTGCTGGCGCACGTATCGGCGGCCATCCCGTGCCACTGGATGGCGTGCCAATCGTCTGTGCCGTACCACGCCATCAGTTCCAGATTCGTCGCGTTTTGAACATATTCGCCGTGTTGTGCGCGGCGTCAGCCTGGCCGTAGGAGGCCTGGCACGTGCTGGACGCCGCATTGGCCAGCCGATGAGCGCCCGCCATCAGGTAGCTGCGTGAGTCGGTGCCCTTGAACACGCCAATCGCCTGGCTCTCGGTGGTGCTGTCCGAGATGGGGTGGGGCGCCTGGTGACTGAGTTCGCGCGTGGCGCCGTTGTAGGTGATGAACGTGCCCCAGCCGCGGTCCACGTAGCCGTTATTGTTTGCGTCGGCCACTTCCATCAGTAGGCAATAGTCGCGCCCGTTGCTGGTATCTGTGAACGTTCTGACCTGCGCGACCGCTCATGGTGCTCGGCGGAGGGAAGTTGCAGGCGCCGCCCCGCATCTGGTTGCCGGTCCATCGCCAGTCGGCCTGTTCGGCCAGGCTCTACTCGACAAACCCGTTGGAGCCCGACTGTGGCATCTGGGTGCGGATGCACGTGGCCAACGCCTCGAGCGTGGTGCTTGTGGCGCACGTGCGATCAACAGGCGCTGAGGTGTGCGCGGCCACCGCAGCGACACACAGCGAACCTAGTGCCGCGAGGGCGACCCGCAAGATTTACCTGTTCATGCCCCGCAGTATAATCTCACCACTTGGCAGGCGTGAGGGTGATTACCTGCCGAACTCGTACGTCGTGCTTGGCTTCTTCATCGCTTTGTGGACCGCGGCGTGGTTGGCGGGATCGATCGGGAAGTTTAAGACCGACGCCGTAGGGCAGGGGACGATGGGTTTGCCGTCCAGCCGCGCGCTTTTCATGGCCGCCTTTGCGCGGCGGATGAAATAGTGCGTGTCTTGCAGCGGGATGGCCCGCACTGTGCTCGTGCGACAGATGTCGTCCTGCGCTACAAAGAACTTTTCCCAATGGCCCAGCAGAAGGTAGCGCGGCCGCGTGGCCTTGATGATGGCTTCGGGATGGTTGTGAAGGTGCTCGAAGTCGCCTCCCAGACAAATGAGCGACACATCCACGCGTTTGCCGTCGGGCGGTTCCTTTCCGCCCCAGGGGAAACCCATGGGCGCGTCCGTGCCAGAATCCTGATAATAAATCCGGAACTCCACACGACCCTGGTCATCAAGGAAGTCCAGCAGATAGGCGTAGACCTCGCCTTCGGCCCAACCGCTGGAGTGGGCCGGCAGCGTGGTCAGCGGCTCAGACACCTCACCGCGCCACACATGGAACGGAATGTTGACGCCGCTCAGCGGCACCATCACACGAAACTGATCCGAGTGTACGGAAGCGATGGGCCACAGGCGCATGCGAGGCGTGGCGCCGGCAGCGCTGTTGATGTCGATGCCCTTGCCGGCTGCGGCCGCTGGGCCCACATCCACAAGCCGGGCCGGGGGCAGGCTCGACGCGATGAGCGACGCAGTCGTGCGGCTGCCGTACACTTTCGCATTCGTCGCATACGCGTTTGCGATGTACGGCGTGTCCATCAGATGGTCGTAATGGGAATGGCCAATGACGACGGCCTGGGCCTGGATGGCTTCGCGCGGCAGGAGGCGATCGACGAGCGCGCGATTGGTGCGAATCTGGTGATCGCCCATCGCCTCGAGCAGGCTCGGGTTTGAATACACCGTCCCGAACAACGCCACATCGCTGCCCCGCTGCACGACGTAGCCGCCCACGCCAAGGTATTAAATCTTGACGTCGCTACGGGACGGCAATGGCTGCGGTCCGGGATACGCCGGGCAGCGATCCGCTCTGATCGAGAAGGTGGAACACCCGACCGACGTCATGGCCCCGAGCAGGGCAGCCTGGCGCGCCCACGGCGCTTTGCGGGGAGTGTGCATTGGTGACCCTATCGGCCCGGGCTCAGTATCTCCTCCACGCGATCGACGATGTCGGACCAGTGGGCCTTGATGACCGGATTGACCGTCGTCGCGGCCGCGGCCGCGGCCCGGGCCTGCGTCTGAATCGCGCGCAGTTGGGCGCGGGCGAGTGCCGGCAGGTCGCTCTGCGCGAGCACGACCGGCGCCATGAACGGAGCAGGCGGCGCAGGTGCGGCGGCAGGCGCCGCGCCGGCGGCAGGTGCGGGCGTAGCCGGCGGATTCACGATGGCGCCGAGGCGAGCCACGTGGGCGCGCTGCAGTGACCGGCGGTTGGCGTCGGGCGCGGTGGCCTGCGGGCTGTTCCAGATGTTGCCCTTCACGTCGACCATGAACTCGGCCACCGGATAGGCATTTATCGCATCGAACTTCTCGATCTCCGCCAGGCGTCCGAGCCGTGCGTTGCTGAGCAGGCTGTTGAGCACGTTGGCCTGACGCCCCGGTAACGCACTGGGACCAATCAACGCGGCGATGGCCGGAGGCTGCAACCAGTCGGGCGTCACGAACACGTGGTCGTTGAGGAACGCGAGCGCCTGTTTCTGCTTCGCCTTCGGCACCACCGTGAACACCGCCCCGGCCTGATCGGCGGTCTTGAGATCGACGTTCACCCCGGCGATGAGCCCGGCCACATGGCCCATGTACGTACTCCACTGGCCAAGCCCTTCGGTGTAGAGCTCGGTCAGCTCCGCGTAGTCGTCGCCAGGCCTGGTAGTCCAGACGATGAGATTCGGAATCATCTTCTTGTAGTTGGCAATCGCGTAGGTGGACGCCTTGATCGGGTCGTCGCCCATGTCCTCGGTCTGCGAACGCGGGTCGAGCGCGCCGAACTGCCCGGGCACAAAGCGATACGGGAACGGCCCCGTCTGATTCACAATCCATGAATTCAGCGTCGCCTTCTCATCGTCTGCCGTTTTGCCCGGCAGGACGCGATAGCCCCAGTTGATGGCGAAGTCATCGAAGGGGCCAAGCCTGCGGATGAAGTCTTTCGGCTGAAGCCCGTCACCAGGCTGCGCAATGTAGTTCTGGCGCGCGTAGTCCATGATGGTGGCGCTGACGCCGTACTTACTCGTAAACTTCGGATCGCGCAGTGACTCCACGGGGAACGAGCTGCTGGCCACCATGTTGTGCTGCAGGCCAAGCGCGTGGCCAATTTCATGTGTGATGACCTGGCGCATGGTTTCGCCCATCAGCTCATCGGGCATGTTGAGCGAACGCGCCGCCGGGTTGGCCGCGCCGGTCTCAAGCATCAGCCGGTTACGATAGCTGCGCATGTGGTTGTGGTACCACGTGATCTCGCTGTTGATGATTTCGCCGGTCCGCGGATCGGACGTGTGCGGCCCCACAGCGTTGCGCACCAGGCTCGCCGCCCATCGCACCATCGACACGCGCGCATCGTCCGGATCCCAGTCAGGATCCTCAGCCTTGGTCGGCGCTTCCTTCGCAATAATTGCGTTCTTGAATCCTGCTTTCTCGAACACCGACTGCCACTGCTCGACGCCTTCCTTCACGTAACGCTTCCATCGCGTCGGTGTGGCGGGATCGATGTAGTACGTGATTGGCTTGATGGGCTCCACTAACTCGCCGCGGGCATACGCAGCCGGGTCTTTCGGCTCCAGGCGCCAGCGGGCGAGGAACGTCTCGGTTTCGGCCTTCTGCACGTCAAGGCCGTAGTTCACGCGTACCACGGTGAAATACCCGACGCGCGGGTCGAAGTTCCTTGGCCGCATGGGATCCTTCGGCAGGAGGACCAGCGACTGGCGCATTTCGAGGCTCACCGCGCCGCCGGTGCGGTCGCCTGGAGGGTCGGCCGCGTCGAAGGTCTGCACATGTCGCACCTCGACGTTGATCGGGAACGCGCGGATGTCGCTGAGGTAGCTGCGCGCCGCATCAAACCGGCGAACGCCATACGTGCGCCGCTGCGCCGCTGACAAGCCTGAGAGCGCAGGCGTGTCTCCGCTGAAGAAGTCGGTGACGTCAATCACGAAGCTGCCGTTGTCGGCGCCAAAAGCGGCGATGGGGAACGACGCCAGAATCGGCGCGAAGTTGTTCTGGCTCACCGAACGCGCAATGGGCAGCGACTCGTCGGCCACGGCGTCCACGCTGATGCTCTTGAGCAGCACGTTGTTGTTGAGGCGTTCCCAACGGACCATGCGCTCAGCCACGGAACTGCCCGCGCTCTGGAAGCCGCCGCTGCCGGCCGGCACACCCGAGATCCGGCTGACCAGCAGCCAGTCGCGACCGAGCATCGCCTCGGGCACCTCGAAGAAGTACCGGTCGTCCACCTTGTGCACGGCGAACGCGCCGCGCTCGGTGCGCGCGCGAGCTGTAATGACCTGGTCGTAGGGCCGTGGGGCGCGTCTCCCTGCGGCACCGGCCGGTGGCTGGGCCCCAGCTTCCTGCGGTGGGGCGGCGGCCGGCGGCGGGTTTTGCGCCAACATCGGCGTGGCCGCGGCGATGAGTGTGATCAGGGCAAGAAGTGGGCGCCGGTATCGCATTAGATCTCCCAGGGGAATGGGCGATTTTAATGGATAATCAGCGGCGATGACCACCACCCGACGCCGGTTCCTGGGAATGGCTGCCGCGGCCGCCGCTGTGCCGCTGCTCGGTCCACGCACGCTCGACGCCATGGAGCGCCGACTCGAGCCGTTTGCCGGGCTGAGCCCGCAGGGTGCGGCCACTGAACAAGCGTTCTGGGATCAAATCCGCGGCGTGTTTCCCGTGCCTACCGGGTACGTCCATCTCGAGAACGGCTTCTCCAGTCCGCAGCCAACACCCACGTTCGAAGCGTTTACCCGCCACACACAGGACATCAACAGCAACCTGTCGTTTTTCATGCGGCGGCGCCAGGCCGCCGAAGTGGCGGCGGTCAAGAAAGACCTCGCGGAGCTCGCTGGTGTGCCTGAAGACGAACTGGTCATCACGCGCAACACCACCGAGTCACTCGGCACCGTCATTCACGGCCTCACGTACGCTCCCGGTGACGAAGCCGTGATGTGCGACCAAGACTACGGCTCGATGCTCGAACAGTTCCGCCAGGAAGGGCAGCGACACGGGCTGAAGTGCATCGAAGTGGACGTACCGTTACATCCGAAAAGCGACGATGAGCTGGTGGACGTGTATGCGCGCGCCATCACGTCACGCACCAAGGTCATCCTAGTCTCGCACATGATCAACATCACCGGCCACATCATGCCAGTGAAGAAGATCGCCGCCATGGCTCACGCACGCGGCGTCCCGGTCATCGTTGATGCCGCGCACTCGTTCGCGCAGGTGAACTACAAGATTCCCGATCTCGACGGCGACTTCCTGGGCGTGAGCCTCCACAAGTGGTTGTGCACCCCGCTCGGCGCCGGCCTTCTGCATGTGAGGAAGGACAAGATACAAGACGTCTGGCCGCTCTTTGGCGACACATCGCGACCTGCGGACGACATCCGCAAGCTCGAGCGTAGCGGCACCAAGCCCATCTGGACGGTGCTCGCCATCAGCGACGCCATCCGGTTTCACAAGATGGTGGGACCGGCCCGCAAGGAAGCGCGGCTCAGATACCTGCAGCAGTATTGGACCGACAAGGTGCGCAGCATCCCGAAGGTCTACCTCAACACACCGACCGGGAACCGCGCGTGCGCCATCGCCAACGTGGGCGTCACCGGCCTGACGCCGCAGCAACTGGCCACGACGCTGTTCGATAGGCATCGCGTATTCACGGTGGCCATCGACACCGGCCCGGTCAAGGGCGTGCGTGTGACGCCCCAACTCTTCACCACCACGGCCGACCTCGACGCGCTGGTCACGGCCCTGGGCGCGATCGCCCGCGAATAAAACGAGGTCGTTTTTTGACAGAGGTCGTTTTGTGTACTATGCCCACCATGAGAAATCTGGTGACGAGCGTGGTGGCGGCGATGGGGCTGGTGCTGGCAGGGGCATCGGGTCTTGGCGTGGATGCGGCCGGCCCGACGCCGCCGGTAGCGCCGCAGACGACGGGGCGGGTGACGGCGCTAGTGGGCGGCACCCTTATCGACGGCTACGGCGGAGTGCCTCTCCACAACAGCGTGGTGCTGATGACGGGGGAGCGCATTACGGCCGTCGGAATGGTCGGCACGCTCGCAGTGCCTGCAGGCGCCGAGGTGATTTCCACCGAAGGGATGTCGGTGTTACCCGGTCTGTGGGACATGCACGTCCACCTGATGATCAACGGGCACTCCGACTACACGCACTGGGACAAGACCTATCCCGCCCGCTTCGAAAAAGACATCATGCCGTCGTCTGCCCACCAGTTATTGCTGGCGGGGGTGACATCGGCGCGCGATCTGGGTGGACCGCTCGGTCCCAGCATCAACGTGCGCAACGCGATCAACCGGGGCGAGATTCCCGGGCCGCGCCTGTACGTCTCTGGGCCCTTCATCCAACACGCACCGTATCCCGGCACCGAAGACTTTCGCTGGGGCGTCACCGGGATGGACGATGCGCGTGCGAAGGTGCGGCAGTTGGCGAAGGCGGGCGTGGATGTGATCAAGCTGATCGACCAGGACCAGATGGCTGAGGTCGAGGTCAAAGCGGTGATCGATGAAGCCCATGCGAATGGCCTTCCTGTTATCGGCCACTCCCACAGGCCACAAGAGATCCGCCTGGGGATGAAGCTCGGTGTGGACAACTTCGAACACACCGGCCTGGCGACGGCGCCTGAGTACCCGGAAGACATTATCGCGATGATTCGCGAGCGGTCGGCCAAGATGAGCATGGGGCCGTTTTTCTGGACGCCCACCGTGCAGGGCCTGTTCAACTACGAGTATCAGCGCGACCACCCGGAGATGCTCGACGATCCGTCGTGGACGCTCGGCCTTGGCGCCGACATCGTGGCCGACATCCGGCAGTCACTGCGCAAGCCCGGCGAGCTGAGCTACTTCCAGCTCACGCCGGCGCGCAAGCCGACGCTGAAGCGCAAGGTCACACAACTGCGCGAGGCAGGCGCCACGCTGCTCATCGGCACCGACAGCGGCATTCCGATGAACTTTCATAGCCAATCCACCTGGAACGAACTCGATGTGTGGGTGCGCGAAATGGGCATCCCGGCGATGGAAGCCATCCGCAGCGCCACCTACTGGCCGTCGCTGATGATGAAGAAGGACCGCGACGTCGGCACCATCACGCCAGGCAAATACGCGGACATCATCGCCGTCCGCGGCGACATGCTGAAGTACATCAACCTGCTGCAGGACGTAGATCTGGTGATCAAGAACGGCAAACGTGTGCGTTAGATTCTCACACGAGGCATGAAGGGCTGAAGGAACGTGAACCTTCACGCCTTCATGTCTTCATGTGAATGTGTTTGTGACAAAAAGTCGACGGCGGTCTGTTCGGCCCAGTAGCCGTCGCTGTCGGCGGTGGGGCGGCCGACGAAGCCGCAGTGGCCGCCGTGGCGCTGCAGGCTGACGTGCACGTGGGCGTTGGCGCGGATCGCATCGACCCGGTATTGCGACACGGGCACAAACGGATCGTTTTCGGCCGCGATGATGAGCGCGGGGATCGAGATGCGGTTGACCACACGAAGGGCGCTGGCGAGTTCGTAGTATTGCGCCGCCGTGCCGAAGCCATGCGCCGGCGCGGTATAGGCGTCGTCAAACTCGCGAATGGTGTGGATGCGGCCGAGCGGCGCGAGGTCGTAGCGGCCAGGGAAGGCCGCAGCCTTGCGTCGCATGCGCGCCTTGAGGCCCTTGAGAAAATTCAACTGATACAGCAGGTTCTGCCGCCACTGCAGCGCCTCGGAACACAGCGCGAGGTCGATGGTGGGGCACACCGCGGCCACCGACACCACCGGCAGGTTGGAATGGTCCGGCAGTTCGCCCGCCAGCTTGATCGCGATGTTGCCGCCCAGCGAATATCCCGCCACCGAAAAGCGACTGAGGCCTTCGGCGGTCGCAAGCGCCCGGATGACCGCGATCGGGTCCGCCGTGAGCCCTGAGTGATAGAGCCCGGGCGTCAGGTGTTCGGTGCCGCCGCAGTTGCGCTGATTGAGCAGCACCACGTTCCAGCTGCGACGCAGCGCCTTGTGCGCCAGCCCGCGCATGTAGTGTTTCTCGGAAGACCCTTCCAAGCCGTGGAGGCACAGCAGCGTTGGACTGGCCTTCCTGTCGTCCTGCCAGTAACAGTCGGCGCGCACCTGGCTTTCAGCATCGACCCAAATCAGGCGCATCTCGGGTGAGGGCAGGCCAGGGTAGGTGCGGCCTCGCGCCCACGCGTAGATCGTGATGACGTGGCCCGCCGACAACCCGCGCGCGGGGACAAACGTCGACTTAGCGAACATCGTAGATGGCGAATTCTGCGTTGCGATAGAGCAGGGGCAGGTCGAGTGCGATGCCGGCCGTCACCACCGCGACGTCAAGGTTGTATTTCTCGTCGAGCATGCGAAGCCGGACCGTAGACATCTGATCGTACTCGCTGGTGAAAAACACGCGGTCGGCCACACGCATGGCGATGGTGCGATCGTAAATCGCGATCGCACTGTCCTTGACCGATTCGATGAGCGTATCCCTGTTGGCGCCGACACGGACACTGATGCCGTACTTCCACGCATGGCCGGGGTCAGCAAGCACGTGCCAGTCTGACGGCTGCGTGGCGAGCCAGCGCATCGCGTCCATCCAGGGCGTGTCCGGCAGGTTGATGCGAACGAGTTGCCGGTCCGGCTGATCGACTTCGAGCAGGTAGTATCCGCGTGCGGCCGAGCCGACGAGGCACACGCCAATGGCCAGCATGGCCATCCTGCGCGACTGGGTCAGCCACCAGGCGATGGATGCGATCGCAACGAAGTCCAGAATCCAGAAGACGCGCGTGATCTGCAACTGCACCGCGAGCGCGACCTCAGCCATGGTGAGGGGCACAGAGACGAGGAAGAAGACGACCGACGCGAGCACCCCGATAACGAGGCCGCGTTCATTTGGCCCCGCGAGGTCACGACGAACCCGTGCGCGCCAAATCGCGACGATGATCACCGGGTAGGCGAGGTTGAGTAGCCACGCGTCGATCGGCCACTGTTCAGGGAAGAGGTAGTCCTTCTCGGCGAACACCTGAAGCCAATCGGCATCCATCGTAATCAGGCGGCCTGAGAGCGGACCGTAGACGAGCGCCCAGAGGGCGGCTGCGGCGATGGGGACGGCCGCGGCTGCGATGAGGCCAAGCGCGCGGCTTTCTCGGCCTTGAGAACCAGGCCGAGCTACGTACGACCCAGGCCGAGCTACGTACTGATATAGGGTGGCCACGCCGACGACCAAACCGAAGAACGCCGCCGTGGTGGGGTGGAGCACGGCAGACGCGGCGACAAGGCCCAGGGCGATGGCGTGGCGCCCGCGGACGGCACAGGCGAGTGATGCGATGCCGATTGCAAATGCCATCTCGCGCGGATGCATGTAGCCTTCAAGCGAATTGGCGCCGGTCTTGGCAATGCGGTGACGGAAGGTCAGCAGAATCCCAAGCAGTGTGACCGCCCACCATGAGTATCCAAGGCCACGGGCGAACGCAGCCGCAGCCGCGATGAACAGCACCAGCGTCAGCACGTAGAGGATGACCGCGACGACCGGCAGTGAAAGACCGGTCGTCTTTACCGTTGCCGCCATCAATTCATCTGACGTGATCAGCCGCGCTTGTGCGTCGAGCAGTGGTGCGTCGCGAGGAAACAGCTCCGGAGTCAGGTGATGGTTCACCGCGGGCAAATAGAAGGCCTGGTCCGACACCCCGTAGTGGTATCCGCCGCTGTTGGCAGTGGCCAGCACGACGAACACCAGCACGCCGGCGAGCTTCGTGGCTGTATTCACATGGGCTCGTCGGCCGAGGGGCCGTAGATGGCCGGCAGCGGGATGTCGAGCAGGCGGAGGTACACGCTTAACTGTCCGCGGTGGTGGATGGTGTGATTCACCACATAGGTCTTGAACGCCGACATGCGCGGCAGGGTCATCAGCGTGGTGCCGTTACGGCGCAGCGACCACGGTGCCCCCAGCTCTGCGTCGCTTGTGGTAATCAGCGCCGCGCGAACGACGCGGACGCTGTGGTCGAAGGCCTCGAGCACTTCAGGCAAAGTGGCGAGAGGTAGAGTGGCCGGGGCGTGATCGAGTACGAGGTCATAGGAATCGCGGGCCAGAATCCACTCGCCCCAGCGCGGCAGGCGCGTGAGGTGGGTGGCCAGCGCGCCGAGCGCGAACGACTTCGGGTGCGGCGTCCAGTCGAACTGAGCCGGGCACCGATCGAGGAGCCGGCGGGTCACCGCCATTTCGTGATCGAATTCGGCCAGAAGGACGTCGCGGATCATTTCCCGAAGTTGACCTTGGGCACGGCCTTCGCGTCGGCCGCCACTTCGAAGTAGGGGTGCTCGGCGAAGCTGAACATCTTGGCGGTGACGTTGCCGGGGAACTTGCGCCGCTCCGTGTTGTACTCTCTCACACGATCGTTGTAGCGTCCGCGCTCGGTGGACAGACGATTCTCGGTGCCCGCCAGCTCATCCATGAGCCGCGCGAACGTGGCGTCGGACTTGAGCTGCGGATAGTTCTCGATGACCACCAGCAACCGCGCGAGCGCGCTGCTTTCCTGGTTGGCCGCGTCAATCTTCTGGGCCGGCGTTGTGGCCCCGGCCATCTTGGCCCGCGCGTCGGCGACCGCCGTGAAGATGTCTTTTTCCTGCTGCGCGAAGCCTTTGGTGGTTTCGACGAGGTTGGGAATCAGGTCGCTGCGGCGTTGCAGCTGGTTTTCCACCTGCGCCCACTGGCCCTTGATCGCTTCCTCTTGCGTGGTGAAGCGGTTGTAGGAACAGCCGGACGCCGAGGCACCGATGGCGACGACGACCAACACCACCATGATCATCCGCTTGAACTCAGTCATTGTCCGCATGTCGAAACTCCTGCTCATACGCTACCATCCGCCGGACGCGCCGCCGCCTCCGGATCGACCCCCGCCGAATCCACCAAACCCGCCACCGCCGCCGCCGCCGAATCCGCCGCCGAATCCGCCAGACCCGCCGTGCCATCCACTCCAGGTGCTGCGCCGGCCGCGGCGATTCTGTAGCAGCAGTGCCGCGATGCCACCCAGACCACCAAACCCGCCGAAGCGCCCCATCAGGGCAAACAGAACGAGAAAAAGGATTACCACGCCAGCCGGGATGCCTCCATTTGGCTCTGACCGCGGGCGCGCCGCCACGGCGACGTTTGGCAACGTCACGCCACGGCCCTGGGCGATTCGGGTGATCACGCGCGTGGCTCCGGCCACGAGTCCCGGCCCGTAGCCGCCTTCACGAAATGCCGGCAGCATCTGCGTGCGAATCGTATCGCCCGCAAAACCGTCTGTGATGAACTCTTCGATGCCGTAACCCACTTCAATGCGGACCCGCCGGTCGCGCACAGCCACAAGCATCAGCACGCCGCTGTCGGCCTTGCGAGTGCCGATGCCTGCCTGTTCGAAGAGCCGCGTGGCGTACTCTTCAATCGTCGCGTAGGGCGCAAAGGTGTCGATCGTGGCGACCACCACTACATCGCCAGTTGTCGTCTGCAGCACCCTGATGATGCGATCGAGTTCAGCGGCGGATGCGGCATCGATGACCTTCGCGAAATCGTTAACGGGCGCGGTCAGCGCCGGCAGCGGGTCCTGAAGCGTGGTCGTAGCCGCGCCAATTGGCGTAGCCGTGCCGAGCATGACAAGCAGACACGCGGCGACAAGCACCACGCGGCGCACGGCGGCACAGACAGGGGTCACGCGCGCCGGCCGTCTACGTGAGCCCAAAGCCGTTCAGCCACTCCTAGGTATTCGCCCAGGCGCGACGTGAGGCGCCGGGCGCCTTCCGGATGCTGTTCCAGTGCCAGGATGCCCGCAACGAGATCCGCTGGCACGCCCGTGACCTGTTCGGCGAATGCCGCGATGTCGTTGTCTGTCGAGTGACGTGCGCCCTGGAGCTGGGCCACGCTTGCCAGTAGTGCCCGCAGCGGCGAAGCCGACTCCGCCAGCAGGTGTTCCTGCGCGTGCGCGTGGCCTGCGGCCTGGATCCAGCCCTGCCGCAGGTGAATAAGGAACGCTTTGGCCTGCACTTCGCAGGCGCGCCGAAGATCGGCATCCGACGGACGAGCGCTGGTGAACGGCGACTCACCGGCGATCACTTCGTGCCGGTCGAGCATCGCCTGGTATTCAAGCGGGAACGCGTCGAGCGACCGCTCGAACTCCCGCGGGGTGATGAGCAGGGGAGTGTCCAGGCCGTCGCGCTGCCAGCGGTCGGCCAGCGGCGTGAGCGCGTGGAGGTCGTCGGCGTGGATTGAGCGGGCAAATGCCGCCGTGCGTGTGGAGCCGTATGCCACCAAGGCGACAAAGCGGTCGCCGAACACGCGGGTGAGGTCTGCGGCCAGGCGGGCCATTGCCTGCCTGGCCGCAGCAGAGAGTTCCATACGGCTACTTCTTAATATCGCGCTTTGCGAGCCAGGTGGCCTGGCCCATGCCGCCAAGTTCCGCACCGCCGCGCACGACGTCACCGGTGGGCGTGGTCGTTAACTCACCTGTGAACGCCATGCGCGTCTCGGTGCCTTCGGCGTTGATCGTCACCACGAATTCCACCTTCTTGCCGTCGATCTTGCCGACCAGTGGATATTCACCGTAGCGCCCGGTATAGGTACCCGTGAGCTTGTCGGCCTCCTGTTTGAACACCAGCACCGGGCTCGACGTGCCCACTTCCATCTCAAGCGTCATCTGCCACTTGCCGGTGATGCCGGTGGCCGCCGGTGCCTGTTGGGCTGTCGCGACCGTCGCTCCGGTAATCACAAGGAGCGCAGCCAGCACACGCGACATGACTACAGTCCTTTCACGCGAACGGCCGTGAAGGGGAAATTGCCCATGTCGCCCAGCGACACCGTGCCGGTCATCTTGCCGTCCGCGTTGATCTTGCCTTCGAAGTAGATCTCCATCGCCGTACCGCCGCCATCGATGCTGATGGTGAATCCGAGCACGCCGTCTTTCACTTCGCCGGCGATCGCGGTGGGGCCCTGAGGCCCTTCAAGCGTGCCGGTCACCTTGTTGGTGGCGTCCACCTTGACCTCAAGGGCGGCGGCCATCGCGCCCTGCGGGCTCTCGAGATTCATGTTCCACTTGCCGGCCGGTGAAGCGGGTGCCTTCGCGGTGGGCGCGGCCGTCTGTGGCGCGGCCGTCTGTGGCGCGGCCGTCTGTGGCGCAGGTTTCGCCGCAGCTGGCGGAGCCTGGGCGGACAGCGTTGCGGCTCCGGCTAGTACGACAACGGCGATGGCGGCGGTGAGTGACTGTTTCATGACGATCCCTCTTCTCAGGTCAGGCTTTGGTTGTGCGGGCGCGACGCCCGGGTGGCGATGGTCTCTTCTTCTGCAGTTCGGCGAGCTTCAGCTCCGCCGCCTGTTCGATAATCCCCTGAAGCATAGCACCGGTGGCGCCCCCGGCGGCGCGCCGGTTGGTGAGCCACAGCTCGGGATCCTGCGCGGCCATGATGGCGGGAAAGTCCTCGCCAGACTTGACGCTCAGAGGCGCAAATTCCGCAATGTCGAGGTCTCCGGACCACTCGTCTTTGTGTTTGATCAGCAGCCAGCTCGGTCCCGCCGCTTTTTGGCCCTCGCGGGCGTATCCGCGGGTGCGCACCAGCACCCACGAGCCCTTGAGCTTGTAGCCGTCGAGTGTGAACTTGAGGTCGCCCTTCGCCAGCGCGGCGTCCACGTCCGGTGATTCGGGCGTCCACGTCCCCGAATCCCACAGTATGACGATGCCCGCGCCGTACCCTTCCGGAATCACACCCTCGAAGGAGCCGTATTCGAGGGGATGGTCTTCGACGTGTGCGGCGAAGCGCTTGATTTTCGGGTCAAGCGACGGCCCCTTCGGCACCGCCCACGACATCAGCACGCCGCGGTGTTCGAGCCGCAGGTCGTAATGCAGATGGCTCGCCAGGTGTTTCTGCACGCAGAAAGACAGCGTCTTCGACTTCTTCCTGCGCGGCGCCTTCGCTTCGTCGCCCTTGGGCTCAGGCGACTTTGCGAAGTTCCGCTTCTCCTAGTATTTCCTGAGCCCCACGACCCGCTATTTCACGCCGTGCATCATCTTCGTGAGCTTGCCTGAGAACACCAGCATGATCACGCCGGCCACAATGCCGAAGAGGCCGACCACACCGAAGAGGTTCTGCAGAGGCATGGACGCGTAGAGGCCCGCCATTTCACCGCCCATGTAGTTGCCCACCGATGCGCCCAGGAACCAGACGCCCATCATCAGGCTGACGATGCGTGTCGGCGCGAGTTTGGTCATCGAACTCAGGCCGATCGGGCTGAGGCAGAGTTCCGCCCACGTGTGGATGAGATACGTGCCGCAGAGCCACAGCGGACTCACCAGCCCGCCGCCGGCCAGATTCGCCGCGGGCACCAGGACGAGGAACCCAAGCCCGACGCCAATCAGGCCAAACGAAAACTTCACAGGGCTCGCCGGCTGCTTGTCGCCCATCTTCACCCAGAGCCACGCAAACACCGGCGCAAAGGCGACGATGAAGAGGGCGTTGAGGGATTGGAACCAGACGCTCGGGAACGCCATTCCAAACAGCGTGTTGTCGGTCTTGTCCACGGCAAACAGATTCAGCGTGGAGCCCGCCTGTTCAAACACCGACCAGAAGAGCGCCGCCGCCACGAACATGACGGTGATCACCCACAGGCGCCCCCGCTCCTCTGTCGTCCAGGCGTTGCCCTTGAACAGCCACGTGAAGAACCCGAGCACCACGGCGATGAGCACGTACCGGTAACCAACGGTGACCTGCTCCGGAGTGACCGTGAGCGACCCGCCCGACATCGCGATGCCCAGTCCCACGAGCGCCACCACAAAGACAGCAAACCACATCGTCGCCGTGCGCTTGAGTTGAGCAAACGCTTCCGGGGACTTGGCGGGTGAGGGGTTCATGCCGGCCTGGCCCAGGAGGCGGCCCGACGCGATGTACTGAATGAGGCCGAGGGTCATACCGATGCCGGCGGCGCCGAAGCCCCAGTGCCATGCCGAATTGGGATCCATGCCCATGCCGGTCAGCCAGGTGCGGAAGCCCGCGTTCTGCACGAGGTAGCCTGTGATGAGCGGACCAATGAAGGCCCCCAGGTTGATGCCCATGTAGAAGATGGAGAACCCGGCGTCGCGCCGCAGATCCTTCTGCTCGTAGAGGTGGCCGACGATCACACTGATGTTCGGCTTGAGGAGGCCAGTGCCGAGGACCACGAGCAGCAGTCCGAGGTAAAACGTGGCCGTGGACGGGAACGCGAGCGAGAAGTGGCCAGAGGCGATGAGAATGCCGCCGTAGAGCACCGCGCGCCGCGGGCCAATGAGTCGGTCGGCAAGCCAACCGCCGGGCAGGCTCAGCAGGTAGACCGCTGATGTGTAGGTGCCGTAGATGGCCGTGGCCACCGGGACCGAGAGGCCCAACCCGCCGTCTGCAACGGACGCCACCATGTACAGGAGCAGGAATCCCCGCATCCCGTAGTAACTGAAGCGTTCCCACATCTCGGAGAAGAAGAGGGTGGAGAGGCCACGCGGGTGGCCGAAGAATGAGGTGTCGGTGCTTGCCACGTGTCAGTCCTCCCAGAAGGCTTGCGCTGGCGGATATTACTTCGGTTCGGGCACAAAGCCGGGCGGAGTTGCGGCGCCGGTGCCGAAAAAATACTCCTCCATGTGTTTTGCCACCAGTTGCTGCGCTTCCTTCTGAAACGGCAACAGGCGATACTCATTGAGGATCATCTTCATTTGCTCTTCCCACATCGCCCAGGCCTCGGCCGAGACCTGTTCGTGGATGCGGCGGCCCAGGTCGCCGGGCCAGGGGGGAGAGGGAAGACCGGGAAGTTCGCGAAGGAGTTTCACGCAATGCACCGTGCGTGGCGGAATTTCGTCAGGCGTCATAAGCCGTCCGCATCTTACACCCTGGCGGCAGTCATCCTGATCCTGCTGGTCCTGCCGGCCTTGGCGCAGGCCCAGTATTTTGGTCGCAACAAGGTGCAGTACCGCTCCTTCAAGTTCCAAGTACTCGCCACCGAACATTTCGACGTGTACTACTATCCCGAAGAAGCCGAGAGCGCGGCCATCGTCGGCCGCATGGCCGAGCGGTGGCGCTGGCGGCTGACACGGTTCTTCAGTCACAACCTGCGCGGCCGGCAGGCGCTGATCCTGTATGCGGCGCCGGCGCACTTCGGCCAGACCAACGCCATCGAAGGCCTCGTTGGCGAAGGCACGGGTGGCGCCACCGAAGCTCTCAAACGGCGCATCGTCCTGCCGATGACAGGGTCGCTGGCCGACACCGATCATGTGCTGGGCCATGAGCTGGTGCATGCCTTCCAGTTCGATATGACCGGCTCAGACCCGCGCGAGTCCGAGTTCACCTTGCCGGGCATCCTGCAATACCCGCTGTGGTTTGCCGAAGGGATGGCCGAGTACCTCTCGATTGGCCCGGTGGACGGCCAGACGGCGATGTGGCTGCGCGACGCTGCCATCAGCGAGCGTCTGCCGCATGTGAAGGACCTGAACAACCCCCGGTTGTTTCCGTACCGGTGGGGCCATGCGTTCTGGGCCTACATCGGCGCCACGTATGGGGACCGCGCGGTGGCGTCGCTGCTGCGCTCGGCCGCCAACCCCCGGTTTGACATGACGGGGTTCGCCCTGCAACTGGGCACCGATCCCGACGCGCTGACGGAAGCCTGGCACACGTCCATTCGCAAGACGATTCAGGCGATGCAGGCCGACCTGCCCTCGCTTTCGAGCGAGCCCCGGTTGCTGATCAGCGAGGAAAACGGCGCGGGTCGCATTAATATCGGGCCGCGCGTCAGCCCCGACGGAAAACAGGTGGCGTTCTTTTCCGAAAAGGACCGCTTCTCGATCGACCTCTATCTGGCCAGCACCGAGACGGGTCGCATCGAGCGCAAGCTGGTGGAGTCGGCCACCGACCCGCACTTCGACAGCCTCCAGTTCCTCAACTCCGCCGGGGCGTGGCGTCCCGATGGCCGTCAGTTCGTGATTACCGCCGTTCGCGGCGGCAGACCGGTACTGGCGTTTGTGGATCCGGTCAACGCACGAGTCATCCGCGAACTTGTGTTGCCGGATCTGGACGATGCGATGAATCCGGCGTGGGCGCCCGACGCCCGGTCGCTCGTTGTCAGCGGTAACCGCGGAGGACTGACAGATCTTTACCTCGTGAATCTGACCACCGGTGAGACGACCGCACTCACGTCCGATCCCTACGCTGACCTCGAGCCGATCTTCACGCCCGACGGCAAGACCATTGTTTTTGTCACTGAGCGGTTCAGCACGGACCTGGAGTCGCTCAAACCTGGCGCCCTCAGACTGGCGCGAATCAACGTCGAGACCCGTGAGGTTCAGCCCATTCAGGCGTTTCTTCAAGGTAAGCACTTGAGCCCTCAAGTCAGCGCCGATGGAAGGACGATCACGTTCATCTCGGACCCCGATGGCGTGAGCAATCTGTACCAAATCGCTCTTGAAGGCGGCCCGGTGTCACGGCTCACGGCGTTTGTCACCGGCGTCGCGGGCATTACGTCCACGAGCCCGGCGTTGTCCTCGGCACCCCAGGCGGGACGATGGGTGTTCAGCGTGTTTGAGCGTGACGGCCACGCCGTGTATGTGCTTGACGAAAAAGACGCGGTGGCGATGGTGCCGCCCGAGGCGTCCAGACAGGCCGCGCGCATTACTCCCGAGGTGGCGTCGTTGATGTTGATGAGTCGCGCCACCGGCGACGTGGCGCGGTTGCTGGCCGACCCTGCGCCGGGCCTTCCGCCTGAAGGCCCAGCTGGGGAGAGCACGGTCTACGATCGCAAGCTCACCCTGGACGTGGTTAGCCAGCCCACCGTGTATGCCGGCGTCAACTCGTTCGGTGGGTTTGGCGGAGGGTCAATTGCCGCCCTCTTCAGCGACATGCTGGGCGATCGTGTGCTGGCTGTGGATGCCGCTATAGACAGCAACGTGGACGACCTTGGCGCCGGACTGACGTATATCAACCGCCGCCACCGCTGGAACTGGGCGGCGTCACTGCGCGCCGAGCCGTACCGTTCCGGGTACCTGGAGTTTGTGGACAGCGAAGACGGCACCACCACCACCGTCAGGGAAGTGATCAACCGGCAGATCTACCGCGGCGGATCGCTCATTGCGGCGTTTCCGTTCAGTCGATCGACGCGGTTCGAGATTGCCGGCAGCGCCAATACCGTGGCCTTCAAACGGCAGGTGCGCGAACGCGTGTACGACATCGAGGGCGAGACGGAGGTCAGCCGATCAGACTCCAACGAACGATTGACCGACTCGCTGCATCTGGGCGAAGTGCGCGCGGCCATCGTGCATGACACATCCTTTTTCGGGGCCACAAGCCCGATTCTCGGAGCGCGCTCGCGTTTCGAGGTCCGCAATACGCGCGGCTCTCTCCACTTCACGACGGCGGTGGCAGATTGGCGTCGCTATTCTATGCCGCTGCGACCAGTGACGTTCGCCGTGCGCGGTCTCCACATCGGGCGGTACGGCCGCGACGGTGAAAGTGTGCAACTCGCCAAGTACTACGCGGGCCACCAGTCGCTGGTGCATGGGTATGGCTTCGGGGCATTCGAGCCTGGAGAGTGTGGCGCGTTTGAGCGCACGACCTGTGCGGTGTTCGATCGCCTCGCCGGCAGTCGTGTCCTGATCCTGAATGCTGAAGTGCGCGCGCCGCTGCTGGGCCTGTTCCGCGGGGAGATTCATTACGGGTCGTACGTGCCGCTGGAAATCGCGGCGTTCTTTGACGCTGGGGTCGCGTGGTCCGCGGGATCGAAGCCGACGCTCTTTGGCGGCGACCGCGATCTTGTGCGCAGCTACGGCGCCGCCCTGCGCGCCAACATCTTCGGCTTCCTCACTCTTGAACTTGCGGCCTCAAAGGCCATCGACCGCGCCGGTCGTCCCCTCAAGTGGCAACTGGGGATTGTTCAGGGGTTTTAGGAACTGGTGAACTTAGGAACTGAGGAGCTGGGGAACTCAGTTCAATAATTTTCGGATGGCCACGTCCACGCGCGCGTCGTTGAAACATGCGCCGCCGGCGAGGTCCGTCAATGTGTCTGGCACGAGCGCGTTCGACGTGGCGCCGTTTTCGGTGCTGCGCGCCCACAGGCCCTTGGGCAGTGACACCACACCGGCCCGCACTTCGGGCGTGATGTTGACTTCGCACCAGACTTCGCCCAGCGTGTTGAACACGCGCACCGGGTCGGCATCTTCAATTCCGCGCGGCCTCGCGTCGTCGGGGTGCATCTTGAGTCGAGCGATGCCGGGACGGAATTCGCCGAGTGTTGACGACACCGTGTGCGCGCTTGCCGGCGAGATCAGAGCGAGCGGGTAGGCGTCGGTGGCGGGGTCAGGCTGGTACGCGTAGAGCCCGGCCGTAGTGGGAAGGTCTTCCGGAAACAGATGCACTTTCTGGTCAGGCGTTTTCGGGTGGACGTCTGCAAACTGAATTGGCGCGCCGTTGGCGGGCCCTCGGGCCACACCACCGGCGCTGAGGATGGCGGCGAGGTCTGCCGGCAGTTGCGCCGTCACCTCGAGCAAGGCTTCCGTCTGGCCAAGGGGCTCTTCTTCAGCCTCGCGCTGTCCCAGGCGCACAGCAAGTTCCCGGAACACTTCGTGATTGGGACGCGCTTCGCCGACCGGCTCGATCACCGGCTGCACGATGTGGAAGTGATAGGCGCCGTAGCCTCGCGTCAGGTCGTAGTGTTCAAGGAATGTGGTGGCGGGCAACACGATATCGGCGTACTTCGCCGAATCCGTCATGGTCTGCTCGAAGACCACCGTGAAGAGATCTTCGCGCTCGAGGCCGCGCTTCACCCGGTTCTGGTCGGGCATGGTCGCCAGCGGATTGCAGTTGTAGACGAACAACACTTTTACAGGCGGGTCGTTGTACTCGGTGAGCGCGCGGCCGAGCTGGTTCATGTTGACCACGCGCGTATCAGGCGCCGGCGATTTGATCCAGCTTTCGGCTGCCTGGCCATATGCAGCCGAGTTGCTCATGGTGTAACCGCCACCGCGCACGCCGAACTTTCCCGCGACAGCCGGCAACGCGAGTATCGCCATGGTGGCTGCGCCGCCGTTGCGGTTGCGTTCCTGGCCCCAGCCGCAGCGAATCACAGCCGGTGAGGTGTTGGCGTACCAGTCGCCGAGGAGGCGCAGCTGGGTTTCGTCGATTCCGGCGACTGCGGCCGCCCGTGCATACGTCCACGACGCAGCGGCCGCGCGCAGGCTGTCTGCGCCTGTCGTGTGCGCATCCAGGAACGAGCGGTCTGCGCGCCCCGACTCGAACAAGTCGCGGATGAGTGACAAAGCCACGCCGAGGTCGGTGCCCGGCTTCACTGGAAGGTGGATGTCTGCGGTGCGCGCGAGCGGCGTACGTCGAGGGTCGATGACGACCAGCCTGGCGCCATTTTTTTGTGCTTGTTTGATGTGGCTCATCAGGTGGATGCCTGATGCCGGTGGGTTGGCGCCCCAGACAACGATGAGCTTCGCGTGCACGAAGTCTTCATACGCGACGCCGGCCATCTTGCCGTACATCGCGCTTGCGGCTGCGCTTGTCGGGGCGGCGCACACGGTGCGCGCCAGGCGCGACGCGCCAAACTTGCGAAACAGTCGGGCATCTTCCAGATCGTTTGTGAGGAAGCCGTTTGACCCACCGTAGTAGAAGGGGAGCACCGACTCTCCTCCAAACTCCGTGCGCGCCTGCTGCATGCGTTCGGCCACCAAGTCGAGGGCTTCGGCCCAGGGCACCACGGTGAAGTCGCCCCGGCCTTTCGGCCCGCGCCGCACAGCGGGATACAGCACGCGTTCGGAGGAGTAGACCCTCTGGTCGAACTTCCGCACTTTGCCGCAAATAAACCCATCGGTGGAGGGTGCCGCATGGCTGCCGTCGATCTTCTGTATGCGTCCGCCTTCCACCGTCACCGCCAGGCTGCAGCAGTCGGGACAATCAAGCGGGCAGGCGGTATGCACAGTGGAGCGCCCCCAGGAGGCGGGCGGTCTGACGTCGGTGTCGGCCATGGAGGATGAGTGTACGATGAGCCATGCCCAGCTTCCAACGGCGTCACTGATCGGAGATGGTGGAGACGCGGCGCCCACGGGTGGTCATCATCGGCGGCGGGTTTGGCGGGCTGAGTGCGGCCCGTGCACTCTCAGGCGCCGACATGGACGTCGTGGTGCTGGACCGAAAGAACCATCACGTCTTTCAGCCGCTGCTGTATCAAGTGGCCGCGGCGGCGTTGTCGCCGGGCGACATCGCATCGCCCATCCGATGGATTCTCCGGCGGCAGCGCAACGCTCAGGTGTGGCTGGCCGACGTGACGCGCATCGATGTGGACCGCCGAATCGTGCACCTCGCTGATGGTCCTCACGAAGTGGCGTATGACGCCCTGATCGTGGCGGCCGGCGTCACACATTCATATTTCGGGCACGACGACTGGCAGCCACACGCGCCCGGACTCAAGACCCTCGAAGACGCGCTGGCCATTCGTGCGCGCGTGCTGACGGCGTTTGAGCTCGCCGAGCGCGAGTCCAATGCAGCAGCGCAGCGGCGGCTGCTCACGTTTGTGGTGGTGGGTAGCGGGCCGACGGGTGTCGAACTGGCCGGCTCGCTCGCCGAGATCTCAAGACACGCGCTGGTCAATGACTTTCGTTCGATCGATCCCGAGGCGGCGCGCATCATCCTGGTGGAAGGTGGCCCCGAGGTCTTGCAGACCTATCCAGCGCCCCTTCCGACGTTCGCCCGGCGCGCGCTTGAGAAGCTGGGCGTTGCGGTGTGGACCGGCAGCGCCGTGACGGGCATCGATGCGGGGCACGTGCATGTGGGCAGCGAATTCATCGAAGCCGGCACGATTTTGTGGGCCGCCGGCGTGTTGGCGTCGTCTCTCGGTGCGTCACCTGGTGTACCGCTTGATCGCGCCGGGCGAGTGATTGTGAATCAGGACCTCACGATCCCTGGTTATCCCGAAGTCTTTGTCATTGGCGACCTGGCCACGTTTCGGACGGAAGACGGCCAGACGCTGCCGGGGGTGGCGCAGGTGGCGATGCAGCAAGGTGTGCACGCGGCCAGAGGCGCGGTTGCGATGTTTGCCGGGCAATCGCGCGCACCATTCCGTTATCGCTTCTACGGGAACATGGCGACGATCGGGCGGCACTCGGCCATCGGCGATCTGGGGTGGGTCAAGCTCAAGGGCTATCCCGCCTGGCTCGCGTGGCTCGCGTGGCTCTTTATTCACCTCATGCAGCTCATCGGATTCCGCAACCGGTTTTCGGTGCTGCTGCAGTGGGCGGTGTCGTACCTGACCTACCAACGTGCGGTGCGACTGATTACCGACCCGCCGAAAGGGTCGTCATGAGCCGCGTGCGCGTGCGCGGCTGGTGGTTGGTCTCGCTTCTTGCCCTGGCGGTCATGGCCATGCCGTGGCCGGCGTGGTTGGTCGAAGTCGTCTATTCGCGCCGTATTTATCCGCTGGTGCAACGCGCGATGACGGGGGCCAGCAACACGGTGGGCTGGGCGATCATCGATGTGCTGCTCGTGGCAGCGGCTCTCTACGTCGTCTGGCTCCTCGTGCGAGCGTTCACGCGAGTCCGTGAGCGCGGCATCCTATCGGGCGTGTGGGAACTGACGCGGCGTCTGTTGCGCACTAGTGCGCTGCTCGGTCTGGTATTCCTGGCGGTGTGGGGCCTCAACTACCGGCGTGTGCCGCTTGAAACCACCCTGCGAGGCGCAACGAGCGCAACGCCCGCGACGATCTCTGCCGCAGACATCCGCGCGCTTGCCGCTGCGGCTGCCGCCGGGTCCCGCGTGACGCGTCCGGCCGACGATGGCGGGGGAGATCGGTCGTATCTTTCCGTGGCCGCACGCCTGGCGGGTCCATTTCAGCAAGCCTTGCAGCGTCTCGGCATGCCGGCAGTCGCCCCTGGGCGCCCCAAGTCGTCCGTCGTTCTCACGCCGTTCTTCACGGCGGCCGGCGTCACGGGCATGGTGAATCCGCTCGTGCTCGAATCGATTGTGCATCCCGAGCTGTTGCCGTTTGAGCGGCCTATGGTGCTGGCTCACGAATGGGCGCACCTCGCGGGATTCGCCGATGAGGCGGATGCGTCAGCCGTGGGGTGGCTCGCCTGCACGCTCGGCGACCCCGACCTCGCCTACAGCGCGCACGTGTTCGTGGTGCTCGAAACCGCCGGGGCGATGCCGCGCTCGGCCTGGCGCGACGTCCGCGCTTTGCTCGACCCTGGCGTGATGCGTGATCTGGATGCGCTGACCGCGCGGCTCACCAAGCAGCAGCCCGTGGTGCGCGAGACGGCGTTCAAGGTGTACGACGGATATCTGCGATCAAACCGCGTGGCCGACGGTGTGCAGAGCTACTCGCGTGTGCTCCGCGTGCTGACAGCGCTGACGGGCGGCACGGGCTAAAGCCCATGCCCTCCAGACCGTACGGAGGTCCCTCCGTACCGTACGGAGGTCCCGGGCTTCAGCCCGGGACGCGCAGCTTCAGATCGAGCTTCGCGGTCAGTTCCCGCAACCACGTCACCAGGCGCTGCTGATTCTCTGGCCCGGTCAACATCAGCTGCTTCTGCATGGGCCTCAGGGATCGCAGCGCAGCATCGGTGTGTTCGAAGTAGCCGGGCCGGCGCCACAACAGGGGCGAATCTGTGGCGACGGGTGTGGCCACAACCACTTCGATCGCGCGCGTGATCGCTTCGTCGAAATTGCCTCCCGGGTGACCGAGCTCGGCATACGCCGCATCGAACAGGTTCTTCACGTTCACATAGAGTTGCGCGGCATCAGACGGGCTCACGGATACCAGCGCGTTTGTCGGGCCGCTCCAGCGCGAATAGCTTGCGCTGTCGAGCCGGCCTTGTGGGTCGCCGACGATGGTGAGGCGGGTGGTGGGGCGGAGCACGGCCAGAGGAACCACAGGGGTTTTTCCGTCGCCAATCTGCGCGACCGCGAGCACCGCGGCGCGAATCAAGCCGTCGGTGGCCAGCAGCCGCGCCAGCATCGGGTGTTTGGAGAGTGTGGCGACCGCTTCGCGAAAGATCGCATCCGAGCCGTCGAGCGCCGGCAGTTCCCAAGGCTGTCGCTGCGGGCGATTCGACTTCACCGCGCCTTCGGTGGCCTCAGTGGGTGGGGGCGGCACCTGCTCGGGCTGCGACCGCGTCATCCACCAGAAGCCCAGCCCCCCGCCCGCGACGAGCGCGAGCGTTGCGACGCCGATCCATCGCGTCGGGGATCCGCCGCTGGGAGGCACACGCGGCGGCACGGGCGGCTCCCAGGAGGGCGTGTGGGACAGTGGCAGGTCTTCGAAAGCCATGTCTCTCTATATTACGCCCCGCTATTCCACCCGCGTCCACGCCCAGTCCCAGCCTTCCAGGCCTTTGGCGTTGACGGCTTTGACGGCGATGCGCGTGCCGGCCGGCAACGATGGCAGTGCGATGGTGGGCCTGGTGACGATCACGCGCGTGCGAAGGGGATCGTTTTCGGGTCCATACGCCACGATGTAGTGGCGGATGCCCGTTTCTGGCGACGCGGTCCACGTGACCGACACGCCGCTCGCGGCCTTTGTGACCGCCAGACCCTTGAGTCTCGACGGGCTCGACGCCAGATACATCAGCGTGGCGGCCGTGACCTTCGCCGTCTCGGTGACCTGCACCTGGTTAATCGTATCCAGGTAATCCGTCGGCTGGTGATAGTGCGGATTCGCGAGGATCGGGTACGACCCGATGCCGCCGACAATGTCGCCCCACGCGTCGTAGAACGCCTGCGCGTCGGTGCCCCGGTAGTACTTCGTGTCGAACAACACGATGTCGGTGAACTGGATCGCCGCGCCGTGCTGGATGTCGCGAATGCCGGGGTTGGAGTAGCGGATCGTGTTGTTGAGTTGCGGACCTTCACCGGCCCAGCCGATCATGTCGTTGTTGAGCGCACCCACGACGTTCCACTTGGCTTCGGCCGAGCGCCGCACAAACTCGCGGCTACCCAGCAGGCCGGCTTCTTCACCTGTGAAAGACGCAAACACAATCGTCGCCGGCATCGGCGTGCGCGCGAGCATCCGCGCGGCTTCGAGCAACGCCGTGGTCCCCGACGTGTCATCGTCGGCCCCTGGACCAATGGCGACCGAGTCGAAGTGGCTGCTGACGACATAAATCAGATCGGGGTCGACCGTGCCGCGCAGGGTGGCGAGCACGTTGGCTGTCTTACCGCCAAGCGCGTTAGCCTGGGTGAAACTCTGCTGCTCAGGCGTGTAGCCGAATGACGCATACGCGCGCATCAGGTAGTCGATGGCTTTCGCATTGCCTGGCTGCGTGATGTGCTTCGAATCGAAGTCGTAGAGCGCCTTGGCGTGTTCAAAGACACGCGTCACCGAGCCTGCACTCGTGACCGAGCGCACCGCCGCCGCGATGGGCGCGAACGCCTGCCTCGTGCGGTCGCGCAGTTCGGTCTCGTGTGCAAGATTGGCGGTGAGGCGGGCGATGACTTCGTTGACATTGATCGTGCGCGACAGATCGCTGACGTAAATGCCGCGCTCGGGCGAAACGGTGTCGCCATCGCGGTCGGCGACGATCAAGACGCGTGAGCCGTCGGCGGACGGCAGCCAGGTGTATTCGGGCACCACGGTGCGAATGGTGTTGTTGTGAAAGAGGCGCCGCCGTGTGCCGGTGGTCAGGTCATAGACCTGCGATCGGCGGTGGCGGGGTTCACCCATCATGCCGATGAGCGTGGTGCTTGTGAGGAACCGCGGCAGGATGTCGTGCTGAATGTCGCGCGTCACGCGGATGTGCGTGGTGCCTTCCGAAATATAGAGTTCCCAGTCGGTGAACTGCATCAACTGATAAGCCACGCGGCGGCCGTCGGGCGAGAGTGATGGCGCGTCCAGCCGTTCGCGTCCCGTACGGACCACGGTGACGGCACCGGACAACGTGGGCGACGTATTGATCGTGTAGGCATCGGCGGTGCGATTGATCCACGCGATCGTGCTGCCGTCTGCTGACAATGTGGGCGCCGTACCGGTGATGATGCGGGTGCTCCTGGTCGCGAGGTTCAGCACCGCAAACGACGCGGACGCGCCGCCACCGGGGCCACCCACGCGCCCGGCACCGCCCGCACGGCCTGCGCCCTGGCCGGCCTGTCCTGCTGGAGCGGCAGCCGCGGGGGCCGTTGGCGGCCGGCGGAACGGCGCAGCACCGCCTGTGTTGTAGAGCAGTGCCGCCCCCTTGGGGTCAACCGCCAGCAGCGTCTTGAATCCGGGCTCGGTCGTAAGGGGCTGTGGCGCGGCGACGTCGCTCACGAGGTAAAGGTCGGACCGGGACAGATCCGCCACGTCCGCGCCAATGAAAAAGACGGAGCGGTTGTCGGCCGCAAACGCAGGAGAGGTCTTGGCAAGGCCCGGCGTGGCGATGACGCGCTCGGTGCCTGAGGCGAGGTCTCGAACCACGATGTCACCGCTGGTCGCTGTCAGCCATGCGGCCGGCATTGTGACCGCCTGCCGTTCAGGCGTGATGGGGCCGGGCGCGGCCAGTGCTTGCTGTGCGGCCGTCCATTCGGCGCTCTGCGGCGGGCGAATCCACACCACGTGGGTGCCGGCGGCGTTGACCGCCACGCCGGCGCCTTGAAGCTCAGCCGCCTGCGTGGGCGCGGCGGAGGCGCCGTCTGGCACGCGGATGATTCGGGTGATTGGCGCACTGGCTGGCCCCGTTTCAAAGATGACCAGGCGCCCGTCGGCCGAAAGCCTGGGCGCGCGGCCGTCATTGGCGATGGTGACCGACGGATAGTACTCGCCTGTCAGGAGCGCCACCCGCTCGAGGTACTCGGCGGCAGCCGGTGAACGCATGATCGCCAACAAATGCGGCAGAGCCTGGTGGTAGTCGCCGGTCTCCCAGTCGTTGACGGCCTGCCGCCAGCGGTCCGCCGGTGCGGTAGGACCGGACTGCGCGCGCGTCGCGACGAAGGTGGAAATAACCAGAAGGCCCGTCACGAGAGACGCGGCCATGAATCGAGTGGGGATGCGAGACAGGTTCGCCATCCGCACATGATAGGCCGACACCCCGTCGAAGTGCGACAATAGGGGCTATGACTCCGACAGTCCTCGAAGCGATCAACAAACAGATTTCAAACGAGTTTTCCGCGTCTTTCTCTTACCTGGCCATGGCGGCCTGGTGTGAGCACCATCAGTTCACCGGCGCCGGGCACTGGCTGCGGGTGCAGAGCCAGGAAGAGCACACCCACGCGATGAAGCTCTTCAACTTCGTGCTGGCGCGTAACTACCAGGCGAGCGTCACCGGGATCGAATCGCCCCGCGGCGAGTTCGGGTCCTTGCTCGACGTCTTTGAATCGGCCCAGAAGCAGGAACAGACGGTCAGCCGGCAGATCGACGGGCTCTATGAGCTGGCGTTTACCGAAAAGGTCTTTGCGGCGATGGCCGAGCTGCAGTGGTTTGTGACCGAGCAGGTCGAGGAGGAAAAAACCATCCGCGAAATCGTCGCCAAGCTGCGTATGGTGAAGGACGACCCGTCGTCGCTCCTCGATCTGGACCGCGAACTCGGTGCCCGCGCCGCCGAACCCACTCCGGGGGCGTAGGCGCGGCTAAAGCCACGCCCTACGTCAGTTCTTGAGTCCCGCCCGCGCGGCGTCGATCGACGGGAACATCTCGAAGATGCCTTCGAGGCCGGCGACGGTGAGCAGGTCGGTGATGCGCGGGGTGGCGCCGGCCAGCACCAGGCGTCCGCCCTGGCGCGACACTGTCACGTGGGCGGTGATGAGTTCGCCAAGCCTCGTGCTGTCGATATACGGGACCTGTGACAGATCCAGAACCACGGTGGTGGCGCCGCCCACCACGGCATCGGCCGTGGCTTTCTTCAGGGCGCCGGGCTCTTCGCCCACGGTCAGGCGGCCCACCAGCCGCAGGATGGCCACCTGGCCGTCGAGAGAGGTGTGAATTTCCATAGCTGCAGCGGCTATTGTACCCGGGTCGGGTAAGATTATCCGCATGTCTTCCATTGCTTCACTCAGTGCTGCCCGCCGTGTTCCACCCGCCATCAATGAGCCGATCAGGTCCTACGCTCCTGGCTCTCCGGAACGCGCCGAGCTCAAGGCTCGCCTTGCGTCGATGGCGACCGAGCGAATCGAAATTCCCCTGATCATCGGCGGCAAGGAAATCCGGACCGGCAAGACTGGCCAGTCCGTGATGCCCTTCAAACACGGCCACGTGTTGGCCGAGTACCACATGGCGTCGCCCGAGCATGTGCAGCAGGCGATAGCCGCCGCACTCAAGGCGCGGAAGGAATGGGCGGCGTGGCCGTGGGAAGATCGCGCGGCGGTGATTCTGAAGGCGGCAGAGCTGCTCGCCACCACGTGGAAGGCCACGGTCAATTCGGCGACGATGCTGGGGCAGGCCAAGACGGCGTTCCAGTCTGAGATTGACGCCGCGTGTGAACTCATCGACTTCTGGCGTTTCAACGCGCAGTACGCGCAGGAAATCTACAGCGAGCAGCCGGCCAATGGCCCCGGCGTGTGGAACCAGCTTGAGTACCGCGCGCTCGAGGGCTTCATCTACGCCGTCTCACCCTTCAACTTCACTGCGATTGGCGGCAACCTGTCGAGCGCGCCGGCCCTTATGGGCAACACCGTGGTCTGGAAACCCGCGTCGTCAGCCATGCTGAGCGCGTATTACGTGATGCGGATTTTCGAGGCGGCCGGCATGCCGCCTGGCGTCATCAACTTTGTGCCGGGCAGCGCCGGTCCGATCACCGATACCGTGCTGGCCTCGCCTGACCTGGCGGGCATCCACTTCACGGGCAGCACGGAAGTCTTCCAGAGCATGTGGAAGGCCGTGGGCGAGAATATCGCGAACTACAAGACCTATCCGCGCCTGGTGGGTGAAACCGGAGGCAAAGACTTCATCATCGCGCACCCGTCGGCCGGTCCGCAGGCGGTGGCCGTGGCCATCATCCGCGGCGGGTTCGAGTACTCGGGACAGAAGTGCTCGGCGGCCAGCCGCGTCTACATTCCGCAGTCGTTGTGGTCCGAAGTGCGCGACCGCACGATCGGCATGATGAAGCAGATCAAGATGGGCGACCCGCGCGACTTCCGCAACTTCCTGAGCGCGGTGATCGATCGCAAGGCATTTGACCGGATCAGCGGGTACCTGGAGCACGCCAAAGGCACCGCGAAGGTGCTGCAGGGCGGCGGCTGCGACGCGTCAGAGGGTTACTACGTTGAGCCGACGCTGATTCAGACCGACGACCCGGCGTACCGGCTCCTGTGCGAGGAAATCTTCGGACCCGTCGTCACCGCATATGTGTACCCGGACGCGAAGTGGCACGAGACGATGGAGATTCTCGACAAGACGTCGCCATACGCGTTGACCGGCGCCGTGTTTGCCACCGAGCGGTCGGCCGTGCGTGAAGCCACGAGCGCGCTGCGCAATGCGGCCGGCAACTTCTATATCAACGACAAGCCCACGGGCGCGGTGGTCGGTCAGCAACCCTTCGGCGGCGCGCGGGCCTCGGGCACCAACGACAAGGCCGGCTCACGGTCCAACCTGAATCGGTGGGTCAGCACCCGCACGATCAAGGAAACGTTCGTATCGGCCACCGACCACAGCTACCCCTTCCAGGGCGCCGAATAGCGTTCGGCCATATTGCACATGGCGGTGAATGCGTCTGCATCCGCCAGGTGGCGAAGAATGAGATCGGCGCGGCTGGGGTTCGCCGTGTGCACAAGCAGGCACGCGGCGGTTTCCACCGCGCGATACCACGCGCGCAGTCCTTCTCCCTGATACGCCGTCCAATTCGCGAAGGCGTGCGCTGCCAGATATCGGCGCATCACAACGTCTTCCACTGGAGCCGCCGGGCCGGCCGAAAGCGCGTCGAGTGCCTGAGTGCGCCACTGTTCGGGCACGGCGTCAATTGCATCGGCGCATCGGTCGGCCACGGTTCCCGGTGATGGCGCGGGTGGCACTGTCGGGGTTTGGTGCGAACGCATGAAGGCCGCGCGCACATGTTCGTGCAGCGGCAGGTCGCCAACCTTCCACTCGCGCACGTCCTCAACGACCTGCGCGAGTCGCTCGAGTGGGCTGGGCGCGTTGCTGATCAAAGTCACCGCAAGATCTTCGAACAGCCACCAACTGTCCCAATCCATAGCCAGCCGCGGATGCAGCAACGGCGGAAGCGCCGGGTCCGCGGTCAACCCGACATACTCGGCATAGGCAGGGAAGGCGGGCGCATCGAACGCGATCGCTATCGGCTGTCCAGCCGCGGCCAAGAGGTCTGCCGCAGTCGGGCAGTAGTGCGAGAGGGTGACCGATACGCCTCGGGGATCGCGGACGGACTGTCGCGGAAACTGTCGGCACGCAAGAGGCAACGCCGCATGTCCCATCGTACGTTGAATCCTGCAGCCGCCCTCAGCGGTGCGGTCGTGAAACATGCACTCGCCGTGAGTGCTCGGCAACAGTGTCGGACCATCCGGTGCCGGGCCAGGCGGCATCAGTCCTCCAGAGCGCAACCGCGAGAGCTCGACAGGTTCTACGGCAATCGGCCACCCCGACGAACAGCACCGCCCTCGATGCTTGCACCCGTACTCCGCGTGAAACGACAGGACTCTGACATTCATCGATTTTCCGAGCGACTCCAGGCCCCAGGCCCCCAGGCCCCCAGGCCCCCAGGACCCCAACGACCGGCGCCTACCTCCCACTCGTGACTGAGCGGAGAAGTGTCCGAAGCAGTTCGAGCCGCCACGCCCCGTTCTCCGGATTGTGATAGTTGAACGGGCGTTCTTGGGGCAGCAGCATCGAACGATGTTTCGCAGGTTCAAACGATGTGCCTTCATGCCACTCGTTGAACGTGGTGAGGTAGGTCAGGAAGAAGCGGCGTGCCGAGTTGTTGCGCCGCGGGTCAGCCTGCAACTGCATCGTGGTCTCAAGGCTCTCAAGCACACGCTGTCGCGAAGCAGCTTCTGCGGTCTCACGTGAGGCCGCCGACCACCAGTCGATTGGGCCCACCGGCGGCTCGAACGGTTGAGGCACGTCACACACCCCTCCGGGCGTGACTGGCACATAGCTGTCGAAGCCGCAGTTCACCGCAAACGAGTACAGCAGATTGTTGGCCCCAAAGTCGGTGGCGACCCTCGGCCAGATAGACGGCCGCACAAAGCTGTCGTAGATCGCAATCCCGTCAAAGCCGCCGGCGGGAGTTCGCCCCAGATCAAGCGAATCGGCCAGCAGTACGATTCGCTCGAAGAGCGGCCGCACATTCTCGCGTACGGCATCCGTCTGCCGCTTCCACACATCGTCTGGCGTGTAGTCGGGCACGGTGCGCACCACGCCCAGGCAATCGACAGAAGTGAGGGGAACGATGGTGCGGAAGGTCTTGAGGACGGGCGTGGCAGGCCCAGTGCCGTGGTCGAGTAGAAGGAAACAATCCCACCGGCGTCGTTCGCCGTACTCGCGCAGCAGATAGTTGATGTCGGATGTGTAGAAGAGCGCGCGGTCCGGGCGATAGGGCTCGAGGTGGAACGTGACGTGGATGTCGTGCGCCCGCATCACGTCCATGATCATGGGCGTCGCGCGGTTCGTGTTTGAGTCCTGGCCCCACCAGCTGATGGCGATGGCGCCCACGCCGGCGTCGGCCATCCACCGCGCATGCTGCTCGACCACGGCCATGTCCATCGAGTGATACGGCCCAAGCGCCGGCATCATCGTGGACGCGATACCGTAGGGAGGTTGTGAACCCTTTTCAGACCAGTGGAAGTACGGGTTCGTTTCGTACCATGGGTAGTACTCGAACACGAAGTGCCGGCGCAGGTTCGGGAACGTCGCGCGTAGAGCCGCCGCTGATTCGGACGCGCGCGCCCGCGCAAAACCCTCGGGGATGATGCGTTCGCCGGTGCGGCGATCAAAGCGAGGGAGCTCCTGTGCCGGTTGCTGCAGGGATTGTTCGACGACGCCGAGAGCCGAGCCTGCGGGCACCTTCCCCGACCTGAGCGCCGCTCGGACTGATGAATCACCGTGCCACTGCCGGGATGGCTCCGGAAATCCTGCGTAGGCGCTGCCGCTGGCTACTTGTTGGCCGTTGCCGACGCGCGCAAGCGCCGCGCCGGGAACGGCCGCCAGGCTGGCCTTCAGCAGATCGCGGCGGGTGATACGGGACACACACCGATTGTAGCCAGTTGCCAGGTCTTCAGAACCGGCAACACGTTAGCGGGCGAGTTCCTGCGCGATCCACCAGTCGATGTGCCGCTCGAGCACGAACAGCGGCATCGAGCCGACCGAGAGCACCGCGTCATGAAAGCGACGAATGTCGAAGCGGGCGCCGAGTCTGGCAGTGGCCCGCTCACGCAGGCGCACGAAGGTCTGGCGCCCCATGCGATACGCAAGCGCCTGTGCCGGTGACCGAGTGGAGTAACGCACGGTTTCCGAGTCGATTTGCACATCCGATTCGAGGGTGTGCTCGCGCATGTAGAGCATGGCTTTCGGGCGCGACCAGCCGAGGTAGTTCATGCCGGTATCCACGACCAGGCGCACGTTGAAGAAGTTATCGAAGACCAGGCGCCCGTACAGGTCATAAGGATCGGTGTACATGCCCATCTCGCGCGCGACGACCGACGACGAGTACTCACCCCAACCTTCGGTATAACCCGTAGACATGCTCGAGCGCCTGAAGGCAGGAAGTTCCCTGTTTTCGAGCTGAAGGTTGATCTGGAAGTGGTGACCCGGCACAAGCTCGTGGAAGATGAGCGCCGCGCCTGCGAGCAGGGATCGATCTTCGAGTCTGCTGCCGTTGAAGTTGTAGAGCCCGCGCGGTTCTGCCGACGTCGGGATGGAATAGAACCCGTACGTCTGTGAAGGCTCGAGCGTGGGATTCAGTCGCGTCACGCCGTAGATCGCCTCAGGGGAGCGCGTAAAGAACTCGCGCACCCTGGGTTCGATGCGTCTGATGTGCGACATCAGCACGGCACCCACTTCGTCTGGTGTCTTCACGTAGAACCGTTGGTCGCGGCGCAACTGGTCGTGGAATTCGGCCTTCGTGCCGGTGAAGCCCATCTGCCGTCGCAGGTCGGCCATCGCCTTTTCGGTCTCGGCGATACCCTCGAGGCCAATCCGATGCACCTCTTCGGGCGTCACGTCGAGCGTGGTCATCTGGCGAACGGCGATGCGATACGCCTCTTTGCCGCCCGGGTACTGTCCCCAGCCCACCACGTTCGGTGCTCTGGGCGCGAGTCCAATCAGCATCTCTCTGAGCGCCCTGCCAGCCGGCGCTACGCGCGTATCGATGACGGTTGCGACGCGTGCTTGAAACGCCGCCGCCGCCGCTGGCGCGATCGCCTTCAGCCTGTCGGCGCTTACGGCAAACGGGCTCGACGATGAGCCCTCCGCGAAGGGTTCCAGGTAGGTGAGCGAGCGATCGATCTGCTCATCGGGCAGGATGATGCCGCGCGTGGCGCGTTCCTGTTCCTTCGCCTGCGATGCGACGATCGTCTCGACCAGCCGGTCGAGACCGGCAAGGTAGCCGGTCAGGTCTCCGTCATTCGCAAACGTGCGTTCGGGTGCGCCCGTGAGGATCGACGTGAGTGGCGACCCAGTCGTCGGCATCACCGCGGAGTGAAACCAGAACTGCGCGGGCTGGTTCATCGTGACCCACGCATTCCAGCGCAGCACTTCGCGCGACAGATCTTCCTGGTGGGTCAGTCCCGCCGGATCGATGGCATCGAGCTGTGCCAGGAACGGCTTGGCATCGGCCGCGGCTCGCTCCGACGCCGCCAGCGAAAGCGACGTGTCTTCCGCCACCGTTCGTGTGGCGGCCGACTGGCGCGCGTCGGCCTGCCGTTGTTCCAGCGCCTGCAGGACCACGGCCAGTGCCTTGGACGAAGGTGACTGTGTGGCGCCGATCGGCGCGGCAAGAACGACAGCGGCCAGCAGAAGGGCGAAGATCGCCCGGCGGTTTGAGAACATTGACGCCTCCGCTGGGGATGCTACATCCCAACTTCCCCGGTTCCCCAGTTCCTAATTTGCATTGGTGCCGGAGGAGGGAATCGAACCCACACTCGCCGTTAAGCGAACAAGATTTTGAGTCTCGCGCGTCTGCCAGTTTCGCCACTCCGGCAGGAGGGGAAAGAACAGAGTATAACAGGGGACATGACCGGACTTCTCTTGCGCTGGATTGGTAACTCCCTCGCCATACTCTTTGTCGCCTGGTTGTTCGACGATGTCAATGTCGCGACGACCCAGGACGCGTTTATCGCGGGCGCCGTACTCGGCATCGTGAACACGATTGTTCGACTCGACCGGCTGGTCGAGACGATCGTCGCATCGCAGGCGAAGGAACAGGAACGCGCCACGCGCGGCATCCTGGGGCTCTTTTACTTCGTCGTCTCCGGGTTCTGCCTGTGGCTGACCTCGTACTTCCTGGCGGGCTTCGAAGTCCGCGGTATCCTGACTACCATCGTTGCCGCCATCCTGATCAGCCTGGTGAGCGCAGTGATCACGAAGACGCTGCAGGGCGACTCGCGAAAAGACAGCCGCCGACAGGTCGGTAATTCGCGGGTGTATGCTTTCCCGGATCGGGAGTGACTTGGAGGGTGCGATGACGGCTCAGAAATCGGCGTGGTGGCGATGGGTGGCGGTGGGCGTGTTGGCGGCGGTGTGGGCGGGGGCGGCGACGCTGCCGTGGCCGGTCGTTTCCGCGCAGGGCAACCGCCGGGCGGTCATCCAGGAAAAAGACCTGCGCGACTGGCTCACGTATCTCTCGTCCGACGAACTGCAGGGACGTCAGATCTTCACAGAAGGCTACGGGCTGGCGGCGCAGTTTGTTGCCGAACGCCTTCGCGAAATGGGCGTGAAGCCCATGGGCGACAACGGCGCGTACTTCCAGAACGTGCAGCAGAAGGGCTATCGCATCACCAACAATTCCTCGGTGACGGTTGAGGCGCCAGGAAAAGCGCCCGTCACCTTCAAACACGGCGAGGGCGTCACGTTCCCTTCCAACACCGGAGGCAAACAGTCGCTGACCTTTGATGGCGTCGAGTTTGTCGGCTACGGCATCAGCATGGCCGAGCCTGCGCACGACGACTACAAGGGCCGCGACGCCAAGGGCAAGCTCGTGGTGTGGATGGGCAACGGCCCCGCCAACCTCACGGGCGCCGCCCGCGTGCTGGGTGCGCGCAGTCGCTATGCGATCGAAACGATGGGCGCCAAGGCGGCGCTCGGCTTTGCGCCCGCGGCCGCACCATTGACGCCGGCCGAAATTGCGCTTGCCGAAGCGCAGGCGGCGTTGCAGCAGGCCAACCTGGCCGTGGCCCAGGCACAGGCGCAGCTGGCTGCGGCGCGCACAGGCCGAGGCGGACGCGGCGTTCCGGCGGGTGGACGAGGCGGACGCGGTGGAGCACCCGCCACGCCTGCGGACCTCACCACGGTGCAGCGTGTTGATGCACTGGTGACGCCCCAGATCACCGGTGACGACCGTCTGTTTGACGCCATCTTTGCGTCGGCGCCAACAAATTTCGCGGCGCTGAAGGCCGCGTCGGACAAGGGCGACATTCTGCCGACGTTTTCGGTGCCGGGCGTGAAGGTCACCGTCAACATGAACAACAACTACGAAGTCATCTCCACGCAGCTCACCAAGAACGTGGTGGGCCTGGTGGAGGGCTCCGACCCGGTGCTCAAGAAGACCTACGTGATGTTCGGCTCTCACCTCGATCACACCGGGTACCGCACGGCAGCGCCGGCCGCAGGCGGCCGTGGGGCCGCAGCTCCTGGCACCGTGCCTGACCTCATCAACAACGGGGCAGACGATGACGGGTCGGGATCGACGGGGTTGATGGCTATCGCCAAGGCCTTTGCCACTGGACCCAAGCCGAAGCGGTCAGTGATTTTTGTCTGGCACTCGGGCGAGGAATCGGGCCTTCAGGGCTCGCGGTACATGGCCGACTTTCCGGTGGTGCCCCTCGACACCATCCAGGCCCAGTTCAATATCGACATGATTGGCCGCAACCGAGACAACCTCCCGGGAGAGGCCAGCACGGTCTACGTCATCGGCGCCGACCGAATCTCCACCGAATTGCACAACATGGTGGTGGACGCCAACCTCGGCACCCGCGAACCGCTGCAGCTCAGCTACGAATACAACGACCCGCGCGACCCAAACAGCTTCTACACGCGCTCAGACCACTACAGCTACGCGACCAAGGGCATTCCCATCGCGTTTTTCTTCACGGGCACACATCCCGACTATCACCAGGCGTCGGATTCAGTGGAGAAGATCCTCTTTCCGAAACTCCAGCGCATTGCCCAGATGGTCTACGAGGCCGGTTTCAACGTGGCCAATCGTGTACAACCGCTGGTGCGAGACAACCTGGGTGCCCGCACCGGGAAAGGGCACGTGGGTAAGATCGGGCGCAAGTAGCTAAGTCATTGCCACGCAGTAATTTAAGGTCGCTGCCGTTGCCGGAATGGGCCGTCTGAGGTATAATCACTTTCCATTCAGGCAACGCGCCAGCCAGCCTGTGCGTCCGCAGTCAATAAAACCGGGGGACTCGTGGCATTTGAGATCGGCGACAAGGTCATCTACCCAAATCACGGGCTCGGCATCGTCAAGCGCATTGAAACCAAGACCATCATGGGCACCACGTGCGGCTTTTACCAGCTGCGTATGGCCAATGAAACCACTGTGTTTGTCCCGGTTGACAACGTCGATGGCGTCGGCCTGCGACGGGCGATTACCGACGATGAGACCGGGCGGCTGTTTTCCTTGCTGGGGGACGGCAAGATCGAGAGCCACCAAAACTGGAAGGGCCGGTTCAAGGACAACTCCGACCGGATGCGGACCGGCTCCATTTACGACGTGGTGGAGGTGCTCAAAAGCCTGAGCCACCTGGCGAAGTCAAAGAGCCTGTCGTTTCGCGAAAAGCGGATGCTGGACCGGGCCAAGTTCCTTGTGGTTTCGGAGATTTCCGAAGTCATGGGCCAAAAAGTCGTCGTGATCGACGAGCGGGTGGAACAGGCGCTTGAGCGTTGTTTCTCCACCAAAGCCCGTAACACCGCCAGGTCGGTGGCTGCCAAGGCCACTCGGGCCACGAAGGCGGCGACCGCAACGGCCACGGCCACGGCGGTGGCTGCGGTTCCCCGTCGCGCGGCTCGCGCCTCGTAAGAGCGTTGGTCGCAGCTATTCGCACGTTCGCGACGTTTGCGGGCCTGTCGGCGTACCTCCTGATCGTTGGGCTGCCAACTCTTCTATGGACAATTGTGTCCCGGGATCCGCGCGTGTTGTATCGCGTGGGCGGCTTTGGAGTGCGCTTCAGCTTCGCGCTGTGCGGCATTCGCGTCAAAGTCGTCGGAGCGGAGCACATCCAGACGGGGCGCGCGGCGGTGTACGCGGCCAATCACGCCAGCAACCTCGAGCCGCCCGCGGTGTTCCTCGCGCTGCGGTCGCTGTTTCCGCATATCGCCGTGGTCTACAAGGCCGAACTCCGCAAGGTGCCCATCCTCGTGTGGGCCTTTGATGCGGCAGGGTTTGTGCCGCTCGAGCGCGCCAATCGCGGGCAGAGTCTGCCGGCGGTGGATGCGGCGTCGAAGGCGCTGACTGCCGGCCGGTCGTTCGTCGTGTTTCCTGAAGGGACGCGAAGCCGGACCGGGGAACTCCTGCCGTTCAAAAAGGGGGGGTTCATCATGGCGATTCAGGCCCAGGTGCCCATCGTGCCGGTGGCGGTCTCTGGCGCCAGCGCCGCCATGCGGCGGGGCAGCATGGTCATTCGTCCGACCACATTGCAGGTGGAGTTCGCGCCGCCGGTACAAACCGCAGGGCTTGATTTTGCCGATCGCGCGGCGGTGGTGGCCGCCGTGCGCGAGGCGATTGCCGTGCGCCTACCGCAGCCCGGCTGACGTCGTAAACCGCAGCGTCATGGGTGTCAGGCCCACACCATCGGGCGCCTGGATGTCCGCACCCAACTCCACGATGACCCCAACGCCGCCCGCGAGCGGCGACTCGAATCGAATCTCAACCGCCATGGGGCCCGGCCTGTAGGTGGCCGTCCAGGTCGGCAGAGTCTCGGTGACGCCGTTCGCGTACCGGATTCGGATGTTTGGCTGGAGCGAGCCGGGCCGGATGGGCCGCGAAAACTGCAGGCGGACGAGCACGTCGCGGGCGATGCCCGTTTCGTCCTGCGCGGGCGCCGCAAAGATCACCTCAGGGCTCGGAAGCGCCGGGGTGGGGTCTTCTTCGGGTTCCGGTTCCGCTTCGGGCTCGGCCGCGCGCAGCCGGTCGGCCACGATGAGCGGCAAGCCGTCCACAATCGTCACGCGACCCGTGACTTCGAGCCATCGGCCGGTGTGTGTGCGTGTGGTGGTCGTCAGGTCGAAGCCATCGCCGCGGGGTCGCTTGCCGACGACCCAGACAGCCGCGTCGGCGGTTTGCAGCACAAAGTCCCATTCGCTTTGCCTGGGCCACGCGGGCAGGTCGCCAAAGAGGTTGCGGCCCCGAAAGCGCCCCCGCACCACAACCGTTTGCCCGGTCAGCCGCTCGGGTTGCAGCGCCAGATTGCGCAGAGTGGGGGCCAGTACGGGGTCGCGATCGATCCAGGTCGTGCCGTGCAGGATGAGCAGACGATCGCGCGCCGGCCACCGATCTCCGGCGGCGAGCGTGATGAGTTTGTGCAGGTCGAGCGGTCCCAGGCGGGAGTCGTCGGATGCAAAGCGCCCGATGTCGAACAGGCGGCCGCGCAATTCGAGCGCCCGCAGAGGCACGCGACCACTCTTGGGCGCAATGACGAACTGCCTCGGTGCCTCGAGCGGCAATGCGGGGAGCGCTCCCTCCACCAACTCCACTGGCGTACCGACCAGTGCCACAACTTTGTCGTGATAAAACGCGGGGTGCCGCGCAATCGCTGCGAGCGTTGTCGCCGTTCGCGACATCGTCTGCGTGCCCACGGTCATCGGGGCTGCTACCAGAAGGCCGGCAGCCACGGTGAGACACAGGTGGAAGCGCATGATCCGATGTTAGTGCACCCTGCGAATCCGCGCTAGAATTGTGACCTTGTGACGGCACAGAACAAGCTGGGACAAAAGGCTGGCGGCCGTCGCGACAAGATCGCGAAGGGCGGCGATCAGGTATCGGAACTGACGGCGAGCCGCTTGTCGGTGTATCTGCGCTGCCTGAACACGCTCAACGTGGCTGGTGTGAAGGCGGTGTCTTCGCGAACGATGGCGGAGCAGTTTCATCTCAACGCCGCACAGATTCGAAAAGACCTGGCGTACTTCGGCGAGTTCGGTGTGCGTGGTGTCGGGTATCACGTGCGCGAACTCAAGCGGCACCTGCGTGTGATTCTCGGTCTTGATCGCGGCGTGCGCGTGGCGGTGGTGGGGGCCGGCAACCTGGGCCTGGCGCTTGCCGACTATCCGGGGTTTCACCAGGAGGGCTTCGAGATCGCGGCCTTGTTCGATACGGATCGCAGCAAGGTGGGACGCAAGTCACGCGGTGGCGTGCGCATCCTCGACATGGTGGAGTTTCGCAAAGTGGTCAAGCGCGAGAACATCGGTATCGTCGTGCTCGCTGTGCCGGCATCGGCGGCGCAGGATGTGGTCAACGTGTCGGTGGCGTCCGGCATTCGCGCGGTGCTCAATTTTTCCCCGGGCGTGTTGAAGGTGGCGCCGGGCGTGAAGCTCAAGAACGTGGACTTGACCGTGTCGCTCGAGAGCCTGTCATTCTTCCTCGCGAAAGGGGAGTCGGATGAAGACCAGGACTAAACGCGGCGCCCTGACGCATGTGGACGCGAAGGGACACGTGCGCATGGTTGACGTCACGGCAAAAGCCGAGACGGTGCGCGAGGCAACGGCCGTGGGCGAAATCCGCATGAGCCGTGAGGCGGTGCGTGCCATTCGCGAGGGGGCCGTCAAGAAGGGTGACCCGCTGCAAACGGCGCGGCTTGCCGGCATCATGGCCGCCAAACGCACGTCAGACCTGATTCCCTTGTGTCACCCGCTGGCGGTCACTGCCGTGGACGTGGCCCTAACCGCGCGACCGTGGGGGTATGCCATCAGCGCGACGGTGCGCACGACCGGCCCGACCGGTGTGGAGATGGAAGCGCTGACCGCCGTGAGCGTGGCCGCGCTGACGGTGTACGACATGTTGAAGGCGATCGATCGCACCATGGAAATTGGCGCGATTCGCGTCACGGCGAAGTCGGGCGGCTCTAAAAAACCCGTGCGTGGTTGAACGGCCACCAGCGCAGCTGCACGCGACCGAGGATGTATTTCTTCGGCACAAACCCCCAGTGGCGGCTGTCGGAGCTGTTGTTGCGATGGTCGCCCATCACGAAGTAATACCCTTCAGGCACAACTTCGGAGGGCAGGTCGTCGGTTGACCGGTATTCCTCAGGAATGAAATCGTCGGGCAGCACTTCGTCGTTGACGAAGACTTTTCCCTCGACCATGCGCACCGTATCCAAGGGCTCGGCCACCACACGCTTGACGAAGGACTTGTCGGGGCTCTTGGGATAGATGAGCATGACGACGTCGCCGACTTTGGGTGAATCGAGCAGGTAGGCGAGTTTGTTGACGATCAGCCGGTCCTGATCCTGCAGCGTGGGCGCCATGCTCATGCCCTCGACACGGGCCACCTGGAAGCCGAACGTCACGATCAACGTGGCGTACACGGCCGCCGACGTCAGGGTTTTCACCCAGGCAAACACTTCCTCGCGCACTTGAGTGAGTACGGCCGAGCGGCGAACCTGGCGAGCCTGCAACCCCTGCTGAGGCGTTTCCGCCGGGCGGGTCGGCTCCACCTGTGGCCTCGGCATCCCCAGGAATTCCCAGGCCTCGTCCGACTCGGGATCGACCTGGCGGGGCCATTCGTCTGGTGCGGGCTTCACGGGCTCGTGTTCTGAATGCCCCAAGGCACTATCTCCTTTGATGATGGCTTAGACGTGCCCACAGCAGAGTTTGACACAACTAAAGGCACTGGCGAGGCTCCTTTGGTATCATCAAAGCCATGATTGGGCCGTTTATCAAAGGTTTTGCCAACACGTTCCGGCACATGTTCAAGCCGTCGAACACCGTGAATTACCCCGACCAGAAGGTCCCGGTGTTCCCGCGCTATCGGGGCAAACAGGTGTTGATGCGCGACGAAGACGGCCTTGAGAAGTGCGTGGCGTGCGGGTTGTGCGCGGTGGCGTGCCCGGCTGATGCGATCTACCTGGAAGCGGGGGAGAACGACGGCACGGTGAAGGCCGGTCCGCGCTACGCTGAGCTCTACCAGATTCACAAGACGCGATGCATCTTCTGCGGCTACTGCGAAGAAGCCTGCCCGGTGTCGGCCATCTTCATGGGCAAAGACTACGAACTGGCCGTCTACAGCAACAAGGATTTTATCTGGGACAAGCAGGAGCTGTTGGTGGCTGAATCAACACACCCGGCTCGTTGAAGTGCCCGGCCCCTTTCTCGAGGCTCTGTCCGAACGCGTGCTCGTCTGCGACGGCGCGATGGGCACGTTGCTGTACGCCAAGGGCGTTTTCCTCAATCGCTGCTTCGATGAACTGAATCTCACGCAGCCGGGCCTGGTCACCGGAGTGCACGCTGAATATGTGCATGCCGGCGCTGACGTGCTCGAGACCAATACCTTCGGCGCCAATCGCGTCAAGCTCGGCACGTTCGGGCTGGCCGACGAGACGCACGCGATCAATGTCGCCGGCGCCACGCTGGCGCGGCGCGCCGCAGGCGACGCGGTGTTCGTGGCCGGGGCCATGGGCCCACTCGGCATTCGTATCGAACCGTGGGGACGCACCGGCGTGGATGAGGCGGAAGCCGCGTTCCGCGAGCAGGCCGTGGGGCTCGCTGAGGGTGGCGTGGATCTGTTCATCCTTGAGACGTTCCGGGATGTGAATGAACTTGTCGCGGCCATTCGCGGCGTCCGTCAGGTCAGCCCGTTGCCGATCGTGGCGCAGATGACCACCGAAGATGACGGCAACACGCTGGACGGCACACCGCCAGAGACGTTTGCCCCTGCGCTCGAACAGGCCGGTGCGGATGTCATCGGCATCAACTGCAGCGTGGGTCCGGCGGCCATGCTCGAGACCATTGAACGCATCGCACGGCTGACCTCGCGGCGTTTGTCGGCGCAGCCCAACGCTGGCCGGCCCCGCGACGTTGATGGCCGGAACCTCTACCTGTGCTCACCCGAATACATGGCGAGCTACGCCAGGCGGTTCGTGGGGGCCGGTGTGCGATTGGTCGGCGGGTGTTGCGGCACCACGCCCGACCACATCCGGCAGATTGCTGCGAGCGTGCGGGCCTCCGCGCCGGCGGTTCAACGCACCCGAGTGACGGCCGACGCCGGGCCCGTGGCGGTTGTGACTCCGGTGCCCCGCGCGTCGCGTTCAACGCTTGGCCGCGTCCTCGACGCGGGCCAGTTCGCCCTGCTTGGCGAAGCCGCAGCCCCGCGCGGGCTTGACCTTGCTGCCGTGGTGGCGGGCGTCCGCCGGCAACAGACGGCGGGTGTGTGTGCCGTGAGCGTGCCCGACTACCCGCGCAATGGCGCGCGCGTCAGCGCACTGGCGCTGGCCCTGATGCTGCGCCAGCAGAGCGGTGTCGAGCCGCTGCTGCATTTCTCCTGCCGCGACCGCAACCTCATGGGGCTGCAGTCCGACCTGCTCGGCGCGCACGCCATGGGTGTGCGTAACGTGTTGCTCACCAC
>SHUF01000014.1 GCA_009694745.1 Acidobacteriota bacterium | reverse complement strand
CTCGGGTCCAGTGTGGAACTCAACGGTGAGGAACGACAGGGAAGCAGCCGCATTCGAGTCAACGCCTCGGCAAATCGCACCACGGAGCGCTGGAAGCTGTCGCTGTCCAGCAATGGCGACTTCAACACGAGCGAGTTCACGTTGAGTGATGGCCGAAAAGTGGAGAGCTAGACGGACTCCTGGAGTGTCAGCGGTTCGGTGACCAAGAGCATCGGACCCGAGCACTGGGCGGCCCTGATGCGCACCGAGGTGCGCTCCAGTACGCAGTCGAACGAACGCGTGCTGGCCCGGCAGGCCGTTAGTGTGGAGTGGGATCGCTACCCGTATTCCGAGTCGACCCGGCGCTTGTTCGTAGTCCAGTACTCGATGGGGTTCTCACGGGCGCAGTATTACCAGACGACGCTGTTCGGCAAGACGGAAGAGACGCTTGGTGACCATCGTCTCGCGACTATTCTGGCCTTGAGGCAACCGTGGGGGACCTGGCGCGCGTCGGCGGCGTATTCGGCGTATCTCCACGATGCGTCGAAATACAACATCGATCTGTTCGCCGATGCCGACGCACGGTTGTTCAGGGGGTTCGCGCTGAACGTCGAGGGGAGCTTCACGCGCGTCCGCAACCAAATTTATCTGGCCGCTGGCACCGCGACGGACGAAGAAGTACTGCTGCGGTTGCGCCGGGTGGAGACGGGGTATCGCTACCGCATGATAGTGGGCTTCAGCTTCCAGTTCGGATCGATCTTCAACAATGTGGTCAATCCACGGTGGAGCGCCACCACCGGCCGGCAGGGCGGCTGAGTGAGGCCGACGTGATCGATCGGGAATGAGGCCATGCCGCGAAATGGCCTACTGGCTCATTTCGAATGCTTTTAGCTGTTCATGCGCGTGATAGGACGACCGCACGAGCGGTCCCGACTCCACATGCCCGAATCCCAGTTCCAGGGCGATGCGTTTGAACTCGCGGAACTCGTCAGGCGTGTAATAACGATCCATCGGGATGTGGGCGAGTGAGGGGCGCAGGTACTGGCCGATGGTCAGGATCTGGCAGTCCACCTCGCGCAGGTCGCGCAGCACGTCGATGACTTCCTCAGGCGTTTCACCCAGGCCCACCATCAGGCCCGTTTTGGTCGGGATGTCTGGCGCCCAGGTGCGCGCGCGTTGCAGCAGTTCGAGCGCACGTGCGTATTTGCCGCCGGGCCGCGCCGTCCGGTACAGGCGCGGCACCGTCTCGGTGTTGTGGTTGAGGATATTGGGCCTGGCGGCCAGGACCGTGCGCAGCGGCGCTTCTTCACCCTGGAAATCTGGAATCAGGACTTCGACCTGACAGTCGGGTCGCACCCCGTGAATCGATCGAATCGTGTCAGCGAAGTGGCCGGCGCCGAAGTCCGGAAGGTCGTCGCGGTCCACCGAGGTCACAACCACGTACGCCAGCGACATCGTGTCCACGGCGTGCGCGAGTTTGCCGGGTTCATTGGGGTCGAGCGCCAGCGGCGTACCGTGGTTCACGTTGCAGTACGTGCACGCGCGCGTGCAGGTGTCGCCCATGATCATGAACGTCGCCGTGCCGTGATGCCAGCACTCGCCGATGTTGGGGCAGTGCGCTTCTTCGCAAACCGTGTGCAAACCCAGGTCGCGCATCAGGCCCTTGATGCGCACGTAGTTTTCGGAACCGGGCGCGCGCACTTTCAGCCACTCGGGCTTCTGCTCGCGCGACAACGGCGTTTGCCGGGCATGTCGGCCACGAATCAAGGGCAAATCAAAGGTAGGCATGACAGAGCGAGTTCAACACCGTTAAGTATACTTTCGGCATGGCATCGCTGCAGATCACCTGGCTCGGCCACTCGGCATTCCTAATCGTCACACCCTCAGGCACCAGGATTCTGACCGACCCCTGGCTGGGCAATCCCTCCTGCCCGGCACCGCTTGGGAAGGCTGAGGCGCTGCTGCCGATTGACCTCATCCTCCTGTCGCACGGGCACGGTGATCACCTCGGCGACACCGTGCACGTCGCGCGCGCCGCCGATGCGCCGGTCGTCTGTCTCTTCGAGGTCGGGCAGTACCTCACGGCCAAGGGCCTGAAGCGCGTGCACGACATGGGGAAGGGCGGCACGCAGGAAGTGTCCGGCGTCCGCATCACCATGACGGATGCCGTGCACTCGGGCAGCATGATGGACGAAGGCACCATCGTCTATCTGGGCGGCGCCGCAGGCTTCGTGCTGCGGCAACCAGGCATGCCGGCCATCTACTTCGCCGGCGACACGGCGCTCTTTGGCGATATGAAGATCATCGCCGAGTTGTACAGACCGGAGATTGCGTTCCTGCCGATCGGCGATCACTACACGATGGGCCCAGACACCGCAGCCATTGCCGCCAAGTGGCTCGGCGTCAGGCAAGTCGTCCCAATGCACTGGGGCACGTTCCCGATTCTCAGCGGCACGCCCGACGCGCTGGTCGCCGAACTCGCCGGCAGCGGCATTGAAGTGCTGATGCTGAAGCCCGGCGACACGGCGAGTTAGGGCCGGTTGGTGTTGTGCACACCAACCGGCCCCACATGTTTCCCACCTTCGCGCTGCGCGCTGCGGCGGGCAAGCCCAGGACTATGGACCCTGGACTTACTTGTTCATCCAGATATCTTCGAGCACGTTGAACGTCTGCGTGCCCACTTCCTTGCCGGCCACTGACAGCGTGACCCGGTAGACGCCGGGGAGAATTGCGCCACCGCCCCCTCCACCGAAGCCGCCACCACCGCCGCCGCGACCGCCGGCAGCCGGCGGTGTGGCGCAGGGGCCAGGGCCGGCGGGCGCGGCTGGTGCCGCAGGCGCTGCAGCCTCAGGCGAGCCGCCACGGCCGCCGCGACCGCCCGCGCCGCCACCGGCTGCCGGGTTGCCTGTCAGCGCCCACTGGAACCGGTTGAGTCCCGCATTGCCCGTGCCCGCGCAGGTGCGGACGTCGGTGCCGGTTGCCGTGTTGGTGATCTTCACCATCACGTCGGTGGCCGCCGAAGGCAGGAAGTATGAGATGGCCGTGCCGCGCGGCATGTTCTCGCCCGTCCAGTACTTCGAGCCGGGCACTTCCGTCTGATTGCGCCGGTCAGTCTTCCACTGCACCGCTTCACGCGGCGTGTAGAGCGTGGGCGCCGTGGGAGTCGCCGCCGCCATCTGCTGCAGCGCCGTTACGTCGTCCATGACCCAGATGCTGTAGCCGTGCGTGGCCAGCACCAGGTCGTTGTCGCGCGGATGCACCACCACTTCGTCCACGCGGACGTTGGGGATGTTCGGCATGAACTTCATCCAGTTTGTGCCCTCGTTGAACGAGATGTAGAAGCCGTATTCGGTCGGCGCATACAGGAGGTTCTTCGCCACCGGATCCTGACGGATCGAGTTGACGTTGCCGCGCGGCAGATCGCCGACGATCGACGCCCAGGTCTTGCCGTAGTCGGTGGTCTTGAAGATGTACGGCGCGTGGTCGTTGTCGCGATGACCGTCCACCGCCACATACGCCGTTGCCGCATCGAACTTCGACGCTTCGATGCCCGAGATGTAGGACTCCTTGTTGCGGATAGGCAGGTTCTGGCCCACTTCGGTCCACGACACACCGGCGTCGCGGCTCACCTGCACGTTCCCATCGTCGGTCCCGACCCAGTAGATGCCGGGAACCAGCGGTGATTCCTCGAGTTCGGTGACCGTGCCGAATTCGTTCTGCACGTAGCCGTCGTGGCGCGACAGGATGCATCGATTACCGGGGCCAGCGCCGCGGCCGCACGAGGGCAGGCCATACGACTGCTCCAGAATGTTGCGCTGCGAGATGTCGATGTTCTTGCCCATCCGGGGGCTGATGGTCCATGAGTCGCCGCGATTACGCGACACGAAGAAGTGTCGGCCGCCAAACAGGATGGTGCTCGGGTTGTGCGGCGAGATCCGCATCGGCGAGTTCCAGTTGTACTGCATAACCTGGTCAGCCGGCAGTTCATTGAGGATGTTGGCGCCCTGCGGGCCGCCACCGCCGCCGCCACGACCCGCGCCGCCGATGCGCGGACGGATGTTGGTGGTGGTGCCGGTGGTCATGTCGTAGCGGTTGATGTTGCCGTTCTGCGACTCGGTGTAGAAGATGTTCGGGTCGGTCGGGTCCACCATGGTCTGGAACCCGTCACCGCCGCCGACACTGATCCAGTTCCACATCTGGATGTTGCCCGAACGCTGGCCACTGGGGCCGCACCACGAGCCGTTGTCCTGGAGGCCCGTGCAGACGTTGTAGGGGCGCCGCATGTCCACGGACACATGGTAGGGAAGGCCCACGGCCTGCAGGCGCACCGAGTCCCACGTCGCGCCCTGGTCGTAGCTGACATCGAGGCCGCCGTCGTTGCCGTACATCACGTGGTTGCCGTTCATCGGGTTGATCCAAATCGCGTGGTTGTCCACGTGGCCCATGTTGGGAAGGCTGATCCAGGTCTTGCCGGCGTCGAGTGACTTGCGCGGGCCAACGCCACCGACGAATACGAAGTTTTCGTTGCTCGGATCGACGCGAATCTGGCTGTAGTACATCGGGCGCTGGTTTTCGTTCGACTGGAACGTCCAGGTCTTGCCCTTGTCGGCTGAGCGCCACACGCCGCTCTGCGTTGGATCGGGCGGGCCGGCCTGGCCACCACGGCCACCTTGTCCACCACCACCACCACCACCACCACCACCCGGCTGTCCAGCCGGCGCCGGTGCAGGCGCAGCAGCGGCTGCGGCGGCTGGCTCTTTGTCGGGCGCCACTTCAATCTGTGCGTAGATGACGTTCGGGTTGGAGCGCGAGAAGTCCATGCCGACGCGGCCCATCGTGCCGCGGGGGAGTCCTGCGCCTGTCAGCTTCCGCCACGTCTTACCGCCGTCGGCGCTCTGATGAATGCCGCTGCCCGGACCGCCGCCCACGAACCCCCACGCCGTCCGGCGCCGTTCGTAGGTCGCTGCAAACAGGAGGTTCGGGTTCGCGGGGTCTATCACCAGTTCGGTTGCGCCGGTGTCCTGGTTCACGTAGAGCGTCTTGGTCCAGCTCTTGCCGCCGTCGATGGTCATGAACACGCCACGTTCTTCGTTCGGCCCGTAGAGGTGTCCGACGGCCGCCACCCACACGATCTCAGGGTTGCGCGGGTGCACAATCACGCGACCAATCGACTGCGTTTCGCGCAGGCCGATGTAGGTCCACGTCTTGCCGGCATCGATGCTCTTGTACATGCCGTCGCCGAACGACGAGCTCTGCCGGTTGTTCGGTTCGCCGGTGCCCACATAGATGATGCTGGAGTTCGACGGCGCCAGCGCCACGTCTCCGATGGAGTGGTTGTACGCTCCGAAGATGTTCTCGAAGGTCGTGCCGTTGTTGATGGTCTTCCACAGGCCACTGACGGCGTAGCCGATATAGAACGTGGACGGGTTCTTTTCGTCAACCGCGAGGTCGTCGATGCGGCCGCCCTGGCCCGTCGGGCCAATCGAACGCCAGCGGAACCCCTGCAGTTTCGGATCACTGGGCTGATGAATCATCGACGCCGGTGCGGCGGCCGGCGGCGGCACCTGTTGCGCGACGAGGTCGCCCGCGAACGGGGCCGCCATCGCTGCGAGGCCGGCGACAAACAGCAGTCGGCGTCGCGTGGTTTTGCTGACGTGGAACATACGGATTCTCCTTAAGCCACCCGGGGAAGACAGGAAGCAAGGAGATTCTAGCCGATTCCCTCCGCCACGGCAGCGACCGCTTGGGCGACCGTGAGCGACGTGGTGTCAACCGTCAGGTCCGCCTGCCGATAGAGCGGCTCGCGCTTGGCGATGATGTCGCGCAGCGCGTCGCGCGCCTGCGGATGTTCCTTCATCGGCCGCTGGTCGCCTTGTTTCATGACGCGGTTCCAGTAGTCCACCGGACGCGCGCGCAGCCACACGGTGACCGCGTTTCGCCGGAGGAGCGCAAACGTATCGGGTGCCGTCACCAGTCCGCCGCCCACTGCAATCACGCCGGGCCGCGCGCGCGAGAGCAGGTCGGTCAGCACCTCACGCTCCAGCCTGCGGTAATAGTCCTCGCCGTACAGGGAAAACACTTCACCCAGGGCCAGGCCGGCGCGTTCGGCAATGACCGTGTCGAGTTCCAGGAAGGGCACCTTGAGCCGCCGCGCCAGTCCGCGGCCCACGGTGGTCTTGCCCGCGCCACGCAGGCCCAGCAGCGCCACCATCGGGCGGCCCGCCTCGGGGCGCGGGGCCGCCACAAGTTCAGCCAGTTCAGCGCCGAGCGCGTGGGCGATGGCGGCAAGCCGCCGCAACGAAATATTGCCGCGGCCCGCTTCAACCTCCATCAGAAACCGCGGAGAAAGCGCGGCCCGCTCGGCCAGATCACGCAGCGTGAGCCCCAGGTGCAGGCGACGTTGTCGCACGCGGCGGCCCAGGGCGTCCAGGAGCGGATCGAGTGGGCCGGGGGAAGTCATGGTGAAGATTTATAATGCACTATGTGAGCAATATACTGCATCTCCGACCTTGACGGTCGGCGGCGTCGATCGATATCCTGCCAATGATTCATGGCCACTCCAGATTCCGCTGTTTCCACTCAGGCACCGCTTTCGTTCGAACGGCATCCTTGCAGCTATCAGCACTGGAAGCTGACCTTTGATGGCCCTGTCGCCACTCTGGGCATGGACGTGCAGGAAGATGCGGGCCTCGCGCCCGGCTACAAACTCAAACTCAACTCGTATGACCTCGGAGTCGATATTGAACTCGCCGATGCGATCACCCGCATCCGGTTCGAACATCCCGAAGTCCACACCGTGGTGGTCACGAGTTTGCGGGAGCGCATCTTCTGCGCCGGCGCCAACATCTTCATGTTGCGTGGCTCCACGCACTCCTGGAAAGTGAATTTCTGCAAATTCACGAACGAAACGCGACTGGGAATGGAGGACGCAAGCGCGCACTCCGGACTCAAGTTCCTGGCCGCGCTCAACGGCATCTGTGCCGGTGGCGGATATGAGCTGGCGCTGGCCTGCGACGAGATCATCCTCATTGACGATGCGAACTCGGCCGTGAGCCTGCCCGAGACGCCGCTCCTGGCCGTGCTGCCGGGCACCGGCGGCCTGACACGCGTGGTGGACAAGCGCAAGGTGCGCCGCGACCTGGCCGACTTCTTCGGCACCATCGCCGAAGGCATCAAGGGCAAGCGCGCCGTGGAATGGCGACTGGTGGACGCCGTGGTGCCCACCAGCAGGTTCAAGGAAGCCGTGGCGAAACGCGCGCTCGAACTGGCCGCAACGTCCGACCGGCCCTCCTCGGGGCCAGGCGTCACGCTCAATCCGTTGAGCGCCGTGATCACGGAAGACGCCTACACCTACTCTTCAGTGTCTGTCGCGTTCGACCGCGCCAAACGGTCGGCCACCATGACCGTGCGCGCCCCACAAACGCCTGTGGAGCAGACCCCCGAGGCGATTCTCGCCGCCGGCGACCAGTTCTGGCCCCTCCGGTGCTTTCGCGAAATTGACGACGCGATCTTGCGCCTGCGCGTTAACGAACGCGAAATCGGCACCATCGTCCTCAAGACCGAAGGCGATTCGGCGCTGGTGCTCGGGGCCGACCAGGTGTTGCTGGACCACGCGGGCCACTGGCTGGTGCGCGAGGTCATCCACTTCATCAAGCGCACGCTCAAACGGGTAGATCTCTCCGCGCGCAGTTTCTTCGCGGTGATCGAGCCCGGCAGCGCGTTTGCCGGTACGCTCTTCGAACTCGCGCTTGCCGCCGATCGGTCCTACATGCTCGACGACCCCGACCAGCACAATACCGTGCACCTTTCAGCGATGAACGCCGGCATCCTGCCGATGAGCAACGGCATCTCAAGACTCCAGGCCCGTTTCTACGGCACGCCCGACCAGGTCGCCACGGTGCTTGCACACGCGGAGCCGTTCGAGGCGGCCGACGCACTCGACGCTGGTCTGGTCACGTTCGCACCCGATGAAATTGACTGGGACGATGAGGTGCGACTGGCCGTGGAAGGCCGCGCGTCAATGTCTCCGGATGCGCTCACGGGGATGGAAGCCAATCTGCGTTTTGTGGGCCCCGAGACGATGGAGACCAAGATCTTCGGCCGTCTCACGGCGTGGCAGAACTGGATCTTCCAGCGCCCCAACGCCGTAGGCCCCAAGGGCGCGCTCACAAGTTACGGCACCTCCGACCGCGCCGAATTTGATTACGGCCGCACATAAGAAGCCCCGGCGCGAAAGCGCCGGCACGACGAACCCTGGACTCTGGACCCTGGACGGCACTGATGATTTCCTCCGACAAGATTCCCAATAACGTTGACCTCCACCTGAACAAGCGGCTGCAGCGTGCGCTCGAGCACTGGCAGCCAGCTTACATCCAGTGGTGGCGCGACATGGGCCCGCAGGGGTTCCAGCACTTTCACGAGATCTACGTCCGTACCGCGATCAGCGTGGACGCCGCCGGCTGGGCGCACTTCGAGTATGTGAAATTGCCCGAGTATCGCTGGGGCATCTTCCTGGCGGATCCGGTGGTGAACCGCACGATTGGCTTCGGCGATTTTTTCGGTCAGCCGGTGTGGCAGGAAGTCCCCGGTGAATTCAGGAATCAGTTGCGTCGTCTCATCGTGACGCAGGGCGACACCGAACCGGCGTCTGTCGAGCAGCAGCGCTGGCTCGGGCACCGCTGCCCGAGCCTGTACGACATGCGCAACCTGTTTCAGGTCAACGTCGAAGAGGGCCGTCACCTCTGGGCGATGGTCTACCTGTTGCACTCGTACTTTGGTCGCGACGGCCGCGACGAAGCCGAGGATCTGCTGGCCCGTCAGAGCGGCAACCAGGACAAGCCGCGCATCCTTGAAGCGTTTAACGAGCCCATCGATACATGGCTCGATTTCTTCATGTTCACGATGTTCACCGACCGCGACGGCAAATCGCAGTTGTTGTCGCTCTCCGAAAGCTCGCTTGACCCGCTGGCGCGCACCACTCGCTTCATGCTCACCGAGGAAGCGCACCACATGTTCGTCGGCGACACCGGCATCCACCGCATCGTCGAGCGCACCTGCCAGTTGATGAAAGAGTCAGGCTTCTCAGAGGACGTGCGGAGGCTGGGCGGTATCGATTTGCCGACCATCCAGAAGCACATCAACCTCTGGTTCTCGCTGAGCCTCGACCTGCACGGCAACGAAATCTCGACCAACGCCGCGTCGTACTTTGCCAACGGCCTCAAGGGGCGCGCGGAAGAAGGCAAGTGGACGGAACATCGGGTGATTGAAACCACCTACGACCTGGATATTGTCGAGAACGGCGCGGTGAAGCGCGAAGCCGTGCCGATGCGCAACGCCATGAACGAGGTGCTGCGCGACTGGTATGTGGACGACTGCCAGTCGGGTGTGACCCGCTGGAACAAGACGCTGGAGAAGTACGGCTTCTCGGATCGCTTGCGCCTGCCAGACCGCAAGTTCAACCGGGGGATTGGGCAGTTTGCGTCGATCCACACGGATCCCGACGGCCACATGCTGTCGGACGATGAGTGGGCGCGCCGGAAGTATGAGTGGCTGCCCAGCCCGGCGGACAAGAAGTATCTGTTGTCGATCATGAACCAGCCCATCTACGAGACCGGGAAGTTCGCCAACTACATCGCGCCTCCGGCGCGCGGAGTGAACCGGACGCCGATAAACTTCGAATACGTCCGCACGGAAATGTAGGCCATGCAGAGAGTGACTCGAACCATCGATGGCGGCGTTTGCGTGCTCACGTTGTGTGAGCCGCCGGCGAATACGTACTCCTACGAGTTGATGCAGGAGCTCGACCGGGCCGTGCTGGACGCGCGGATGGATCCGGCGGTGCATGTGATAGTCCTGACGGGGACCGGAGAGAAGTTCTTTTGCGCCGGTGCCACCATTGCGATGCTCAAGGATGCGACGCCCGAGTACAAGTACTACTTTTGCCTGCACGCCAATGAGACATTGAACCGTCTTGAACAGACTCCGAAGCTGGTGATTGCCGCACTCAACGGCCACACAGTGGGCGGCGGGCTCGAAGTGGCACTTGCGGCGGACCTGCGTATTGCGAAGCAGGATGCGGGCAAAATCGGGCTGCCCGAAGTGGCGCTTGGCGTGTTGCCGGGTACGGGCGGAACGCAGCGCCTGGCCCGCCTGCTCGGCAAGGCGAAGGCCATGGAACTGATGATCAGCGGCCGGCTGATGACGATGACCGAGGCGCAGGTCGCGGGCCTGGTGACCGAGGTGTGGGACGCCGATCGCCTGAAAGGGCAGTCGTTCCTGGACGCCGTCATCGAGTACGCGAAGACGTTCACGCCGCCCCACAAGGCGAGCCTGGCGGTGGGCCGAATCAAGCGCGCGGTGCAGTCTGGCGCGGAGGCGGGTTTTGGCGAAGGCCTGGCGATGGAGCGCGAGTTGCAGCAGTTGCTGTTCCAGAGCCGCGACGCCAAAGAGGGCATCGCGGCGAGCTTAGAAAAACGCAAGCCCGTGTTCAAGGGAAACTAGAGCACGGAGGGCACGGGCTTCAGCCCGTGCCGCGAGTCCCGGGCTGAAGCCCGGGACCTCCGAACGACTGCGATCAACGGAAACACGCCCTGGTGTGACGAATCAGTTGGAGAAACGACATGATGCTCGGACGGAAACAACTGCTGATCAACGGTGAGTGGCGTGATGCGTCGGATGGCAAGACGCAGCCGGTCATCAACCCCGCCACCGAAGAGGTGATCGCCGAAGTGGCATCGGCCACCAGTGCAGACGTCGATGCCGCCGTGCGCGCGGCGCGTGCCGCCTTCGAGGGGCCATGGGGAAAGATGTCGGCCCGAGAGCGCGGCCGGCTGGTCTACAAACTGGGCGAGCAACTGATGGCCCAGGCAGACGAGATCGCCCGCCTCGAGACGCTGCACAACGGCAAGCCCATCACCGAATCCCGCCACGTCGAAATTCCGGCAGCCGCCGAGTGCCTCCAGTATTTCGCGGGCTGGGCCGACAAGATTCACGGCGAAACCGTACCGGTCAAGGGCGGGCAGCTTGTCTACACGTTGCGCGAACCCGTGGGGGTGGTCGCGGCGATCGTCCCGTGGAATTTTCCGCTGCTCATCGCCGTGTGGAAAGTGGCGCCGGCTCTGGCGATGGGGAACACCGTCATCCTGAAGCCGGCCAGCCAGACGCCATTGACCGCGCTGGCGCTGGGCGAGATGGCCACGGCCCTGGGATTCCCCCCGGGCGTGCTCAATGTGATCACCGGGTCGGGCAGCACCACCGGCCAGGCGATTGTGGACCATCCCGGCATCGACAAGATCGCGTTTACCGGCGACACGTCCACCGGCAAGGGCATCATGAAGAGCGCGGCCGACACGCTCAAACACATCACGCTTGAGCTCGGCGGCAAGTCCCCCAATATCGTGTTTGCGGATGCCGATCTCGACGCCGCGGTCAGGGGCGCGACGATGGGGATCTTTTACGGCAAGGGTGAAGTGTGCGCCGCCGGGTCGCGGCTGCTGGTGGAGTCGTCGGTCAAGGATGAGTTCCTTTCGAAAATTGCAGACCGTACTAAAAAGATGGTCGCCGGCGACCCGCTGAATCCCAAGACGCGTCTCGGCGCCATCTCATCGAAGGCGCAGCTTGAGCGCGTGTTGCGGTATGTCGAAATCGCGAAGCAGGAAGGCGCCACGTTGCTGGCAGGAGGCGAGCGCACCGACATCGGCACCGGTAAGGGCTTCTTCATGCAGCCGACGGTGTTTGGCAATGTGACCGTGGACATGACGATCGCCAGGGAAGAGGTCTTCGGCCCCGTGCTTGCGGCCATTGAGTTTGCCGATGTCGAAGACGCCATTAGCAAGGCCAACGCGTCGATCTACGGCCTGGCCTCAGGCGTGTGGACGCGCGATGTGCGCAAGGCGCACTACGTGGCGTCAAAGCTCAAGGCGGGCACGGTGTGGATCAACACCTACAACACGTACGACACCGCTGCGGCGTTTGGCGGATACAAACAGAGCGGCTTCGGGCGTGAGATGTCAGTGCACGCGCTGGACTACTACACCCAACTCAAGACCGTCTGGGTGGATATGGCACCCTAGGTGGCGCCCTCGCGGGCGCGCGTAATTGGGAAATGTCAGAAATGTCCGAAATGGCGAAGTGCGGACGAACCATTGCAGGGAAGAATGCCCGAATGTCGAAGGCGCGCAATGGATGAATGACCTTGGAGAAGCAGATTCAACCAATCATCACCAAGAACATTCCCACATTCTTCCTGCAATAGGTTTGTCCGGCATTTCGCCATTTCGGGCATTTATGACATTTCGCCACTACGCGGCTCACCTAGCGGCGCAGATGGGTGTTGAAAAATTCCACGGTGCGCGTCCAGGCCAGCGTGGCGGCCTTTTCGTCGTAGCGCGGAGTGGTGTCGTTGTTGAAGCCGTGTGAGGCGCCGTCGTACATGTGCATCGTGTAGCGCACGTTGGCCGCCTTGAGCGCCGTCTCAAACGCCGGCCAGGCGGCGTTGATGCGAGTGTCCGTACCGGCGTAGTGAATCAGGAGCGGCGCTTTGATCCTCGGCACGTCGGCGTCTGCGGCGGCACTGCCATAAAACGGCACGGCGGCACCCAGGTCCGGAATGCGCGTGGCCAGCAGGTTCGAGATGCCTCCGCCCCAGCAGAATCCCACCGCACCGACGCGCCCGGTGCACTCGGCGTGTTTCTGCAGGAAGCCGGCGGCCGCCACCATGTCTTCACGCGTCTTCGTCTGGTCGAGTTTGCCGAACAGCGTACGCGCTTCGTCCTCGCCACCGGCGGGGTATCCCCCAAGCGGTGTCAGGGCGTCGGGCGCGAACGCAATGAAGTTGTCCAGCGCCAGACGCCGCGCGATGTCCTCGATGTGAGGATTCAGCCCGCGATTCTCGTGCACCACCACCACGCCCGGCAACTTGCCCGTGGCCTTCGCCGGCCGGACGAGGTACCCCTTCATCGTGCCGCTGCCAGCGGGCGACGGGTATTCCACCCGTTCCGCCTTGATACGCGCGTCGTCGGTGGGCACCTTCTGCGCTTCGGCGAACTTTGGACTGAGCGAGTCCAGCAGCATGCCGGCGGTCACGCCGCCCACGGCAAACTTGGTGGCGCGGTCCAGGAAGCCGCGGCGATCCACGTGCCCATGCACGTAGGCGTCAAACAAAATGAGCAGGTCGGGATCGTAGTCGGCGATGGTTTTGCGCTCCATTGGTCGGTCCTCCTGAGTGATGGGACAGGATAACCGAACTGGGGAAGTGGGGAACTGGGGAACTGACCCGACCGGGCAGGAAGACCTGCCCGGTCGGGCCCTTCTTACGAGGCGATGTCCCAGGCCGCCCGGGATTTCCCCTTAGGTCCACACGATAATGTGCACGGCTGCGCTATTTGCCCGTGTTGACGTAGCTCATGCACGTACCCTGGTTCTTGAAGGCGCTGAAATCGGCGCGAACCAGATTCTGCCGCGCGCCGTTCTTGCAGCTGGCGACCGTCGTCGGTGTACCAGTTTGGCGTGAGTTGGCTCGCGCGGCTCTTTTGGTCGTAGTTAGCCGGGTTGGCACCGCCGGACCCAAAGCGGGATCGAGCGGATGGTAGACTGCCCGGGCATGGACGCGCTCCTCGGCTGGCGAGCCGAATTCCCCATCCTCGACACCTGCACGTACCTCGTCAGCCACTCGCTTGGCGCCATGCCGAGACGGACAGAAACCTACCTCTCGCAGTTCGCTCGTGAGTGGGGCACGCGCGGTGTGCGCGCCTGGCACGAAGGGTGGTGGGAGATCGGTCGCGTCACCGGCGACATCCTGGCGCCAACGATTGGCGCGGCACCAGGGACGATTTCGATGCACCAGAACGCCACCGTGGCCCAGGCCATCGTCGCGTCCTGCTTCTCGTATGACGGACCGAGACGCCGGATTGTCGTGCAGGACCTCGACTTTCCCTCGAACCACTACCTCTTCCATGGATTCGAACGGTACGGCGCCGAGGTGGTGACCGTGCCGTCAGACGATGCGGTGCGGGGAAGGATGGACAGGGTGGTGGACGCGATCGATGAACGAACCGCGCTGGTCAATCTCTCGCTGGTGTTGTTCCGGAGCGCGCATCTGCAGGATGTAGCACCGGCCATCGAGAAGGCGCATCGCGTGGGCGCGCGGGTGGTGCTGGACCTGTATCAAGCCGCTGGAGCCGTGCCGGTTGAAGTGACCGCGCTCGGGGCGGACTTTGCCGTGGGCGGCAGCGTGAAGTGGTTGTGCGGCGGTCCCGGCGCCGGTTACCTCTACGTGCGGCCAGACCTGATGTCCACGTTACGCCCGGCGGCGGTCGGCTGGGCGGGGCATGCCGAGCCGTTCCAGTTCACCCCTGGCCCGGTAGCCTATGCGGAAGGGCTGGAACGTTTTCAGAGCGGTACGCCAAACGTACCGGCGCTGTACTCGGCGCGCGCCGGCTACGAGATCGTCGCCGAGATTGGTGTGCCGGCCATCCGCAAAAAATCGTTGCGGCTGACGCGCCGGCTGATGGACGCGGCGGAGCAGCGCGGCTGGCGCCTGGCCATGCCGACTGACGACCATGAACGCGGTGCCTCGGTGATTATCGACGTGCCGGATGGCGCCGCCGTGACCCAGGCGCTGATCGCGCGAGAGGTCATCGTGGATTATCGGCCCGGCGCTGGTATTCGCATCGCCCCGCACTTCTATAATACGGAAACGGAGATCGATCACGCGGTGGATGTGATGCAGGACATTGTGGGCGAAAGGGAAGGATGACCGTTCGGTCGATTGCAGTGCTGGGCGCCGGCACCATGGGACACGGCGTGGCACACGCGGCGGCGGCCTCCGGGTTCGACACGCGGCTGTATGACGTCTCTGACGCACAGGCCACGAAGGCGCGCGGCACCATCGACGGCATCCTGCGAAAGGCCGTAGATCTGGGCAAGGCGACCGCCTTGGAGGCGGATGCCGCGATGGCGCGCCTGGTCACCACCTCCGACGTGACCGCGGCGCTCGCGGGCGCTGACCTGGTCATCGAAACCGCGCCAGAGCGGATGGACATCAAGATGCAGTTGTTCGCGGCGATCGACGCGCACGCGCCCGCAGGCGCCGTGGTGGCGAGCAACACCTCTGCCTTGTCCATCACCGAGATGGCCGGCACGTTAAAGGACCCGTCACGTGTGGCCGGCATGCACTTCTTCAATCCCGTTCACAAGATGAAGCTCATCGAGATCGTGCGCGCCCTCGAGTCGAGCGAGCACGCGCTCGACACGATTGAAGCCGTGGGGCGGCAGATGGGCAAAGAGACCGTACTCGTCCGCGAGGCGCCCGGCTTCATCACCACCCGCGTCAACGCGAGCATCGGCAATGAAGCCTTCTACATGCTGATGGAAGGCGTGGCGTCGGCCCGCGACATAGACAAGGCCCTCAAGCTGGGGCTCAATCATCCGATGGGCCCGTTTGAACTTGTCGATCTGGTGGGGCTCGATACCCGGCTCAGCATCCTCGAGTACCTGCACAAGAGCATGGGCGAAAAATACCGCCCGTGCCCGCTCCTGTCGCAGTACGTCAAGGCAGGCCGGCTGGGGAAGAAAGTGGGCAAGGGTGTCTACGACTACTGACGTCACCCGTCACGGACGTGTGGCCGTACTGCGCGTCAACAGGCCCGAAGTCCGCAATGCGCTTGATCTGGCCACCGTGCGTGAGATGTCCGTCGCGATCGACGCGCTGTCCGCAGACGACTCGGTCGGTGCCATTGTGATCACGGGCGCGGGAGACACCGTGTTCGTGTCGGGCGCCGACATCAACGCCATCAAGGCACGCACCCGCGATGACGGGCTGGCGGCGATCAACTCGTCGCTGTTCGCGGCCATCGACAAGTGCCCCAAGGTGACGATTGCCGCCGTGAATGGCCTGGCGCTCGGCGGTGGCTGTGAGCTCGCGCTGTCGTGCGACCTGCGCATTGCCGCCGCGCACGCGAAGTTCGGGCAGCCCGAAGTGGGATTGGGAATCATCCCCGGCGCCGGTGCCACGCAGCGATTACCGCGCATCGTGGGCCTCGGTCGCGCCAAACACCTCATCCTGACCGGCGATGCGATTGATGCGCAGCGGGCGCTCGACTGGGGCCTGGTGTCGGCCGTGGTGCCGGCGGCCGAGTTGATGACCCATGCGCTCGCATTGGCCGAGAAGGTCCTGACGCGCGGCCCGCTGGCCATCCGCCTGGCCAAGCTGGCGTTGAATGCATCGGCGCGAGTGGATCTCGATTCGGGTTTGCTCTTCGAGACGCTCGCGCAGGCGATTTGTTTTGATTCGCGTGACAAACAGGAAGGCACCAGCGCGTTCCTGGAAAAACGCACGCCGACGTTCACAGGCGATTGAGAGTGGAGGGTGTTATGAGTGATGCACAAACGCGATTGGATCGCCGCGACTTTCTGAAGATCAGCAGTGCGGCGGTCGTGGCCGGCGCCGTCGCCGCGCGCGGCTCCGACACGGCGGCACAGGGGGCCTCGGGCCTGCTCGCGGCGCCGCCCATCGACATGGTCCGCATCGGCTTTGTCGGCATCGGTCTGCAGGGTGGGGGACACGTCGGCAACCTCCTCAAGATTCCCGGCTGCCGGATCACGGCCGTGTGTGACGTCCGTCAGGTGCGCACCGACTGGGCGACCAAGGCGATCGTCGCGGCGGGGCACCCCGCGCCCAAGGCGTACACGAACGGGCCGCGAGACTTCGAGCGAATGTGCGCCGAAGAGGATCTCGATCTGGTCTATACGGCCACGCCCTGGGAATGGCATGTGCCGGTCATGCTGGCGGCGATGAAGAACGGCAAACACGTGGCCACCGAAGTGCCGGCGGCCATGACCGTTGAAGACTGCTGGGCCATGGTGGAGTCGGCGGAGAAGTTCAAGAAACACGCCGTGATGATGGAGAACTGCAACTACGGCCGTTCCGAGATGATGGCCTTCAATATCGTGCGCCAGGGCTTGCTGGGGGAAATCGTGCACGCCGAGGGCGGTTATCTGCACGACCTGCGCGGCATCAAGTTCGAGAATCGCGACGAAGGCCTGTGGCGGCGCGCATGGGCCATGAAGGTGGACGGCAACTTGTACCCCACGCACGGGCTGGGGCCGGTGGCCAACTGCATGGACATCAATCGCGGCGATCGCTTGTCGTACCTGGTCTCGATGAGTGGACCGTCGCGCGGGCTGCAGGATTGGGCGCGCGAACATTTTCCTGCTGACGCGCCACAGCGTCAGGAAAAGTACGTATTGGGAGACGTCAATACGTGCCTGGTCAAGACCGTCAACGGCAAGACCATCATGGTGCAGCACAACACCAACCTGCCGCGGCCCTATAGCCGCATCCACCAACTGCAGGGGACAAAGGGCATCATCCAAGGCTATCCCGATCGCGTCTACATCGAAGGCCGGGGCCGCAATGACCAGTGGGTGGAGCAGGCGACGCTCCGGGACGAGTTTGACCATCCGCTCTGGAAGGAAATGAACGAGCGCGCGGCCGGCGCCGGGCACGGAGGCATGGACTATATGGAAGACTATCGCCTCATCAAATGCCTGCGTGAAGGGCTGCCCACCGACATGAACGTCTACGACGCCGCCGCGATTAGCTCGCTGGTTGATCTCACTGCGCAGTCGAACGCGCGTAAGAGCCGCGCCGTGGACGTTCCTGATTTCACCAAGGGCGGCTGGCGCACAAACCCGAAGCTCGACATCGTTCACGCCTGAGCGCGCATGCAACTCACCCCCCTCGACTGGACCATCGTCATTGTCTCGCTGCTGGTGTCGTTTGCGCCGGCGGTCTATCTCGCCCGGCGAGCCGGGCAAAGCACCACGGAGTTCTTCACGTCCGGCCGTGCCGCGCCCTGGTGGCTCATCGGCGTGTCCATGGTGGCCACGACCTTCAGCACCGACACGCCGAATCTGGTCACGAACCTCGTGCGCGAGGGCGGCGTGGCGGCGAACTGGGTCTGGTGGGCGTTCCTGCTCACCGGTATGACCACCGTGTTCTTCTACGCCAAGTTGTGGCGAAGGCTCGGCGTGGTCACCGATCTTGAATTCTACGAACTGAGGTATTCGGGACCGGCGGCTCGATGGGTGCGTGGCTTCCGCGCGATCTACCTCGGGGCCCTGTTCAACATCCTGATCATGGCGGCGGTGAATCTGGCCGCCGCCAAAATTGCCAACGTCCTGCTCGGATGGCCGATCTGGGAGACGCTGCTCGTCTGCAGCGGCATCAACGTCGCGTTCGCGGCCACGTCGGGGTTGTGGGGTGTGCTGGTGACCGACATGATCCAATTCGGTATTGCGATGACCGGGTCAGTGGCAGCCGCCGTGTACGCGCTTCGACGGCCGGAAGTTGGCGGACTGGACGGGCTCATCGCGAAGATTCCGGTCGAGACGGTGGCGATGTTGCCCGACTTCGGCAACTGGAGCGTGGCACTCCCGATCTTCATCGTGCCGCTGGCCGTGCAGTGGTGGTCCACCTGGTATCCGGGATCAGAACCCGGCGGCGGCAGCTACATCGCGCAGCGAATGCTCGCCGCCAAGTCCGAACGCGACGCGCTGTCGGGCACATTGTTCTTCAACGTCGCGCACTACGCCCTGCGCCCATGGCCGTGGATCATCGTCGCGTTGTGTTCGATGCTGGTGTTCCCGGAAGTCGCCGACATTGGTCGCGCGCTTCCCCATGTCGACAAGTCGCTGCTCGGCCATGACATGGCGTACCCGGCGATGCTCACGTTCCTGCCGGCCGGCATGCTGGGCCTCATGGTGGCCGGTCTGCTCGCCGCGTACGTCTCCACGATTTCCACGCACCTCAATTGGGGCACCTCATACCTGGTGCACGATTTTTACCGCCGCTTCCTCAAGCCGGGTGAGTCAGAAGCGCACTACGTCATGACGGGAAGAATCGTCACGGCGCTGTTGATGGTGGCGGCGGCGCTGGTCACGCTCGTGCTGGAGTCTGCGCGGGGCAGCTTCAACCTGCTGCTCTCGATTGGCGCCGGCACCGGCCTCCTCTACCTGCTGCGATGGTACTGGTGGCGTGTGAACGCGTGCAGTGAGATTGCCGCGATGGCCAGCTCGTTTGTGCTTGCGCTGGTCGTGTTTATCGCGGAACGGCAGGGGATGAACTGGCCCAGCCACATCACACTCATCGCGACCGTGGCCATCACGACCGCGATTTGGGTGGCGGTGGCGTTCTGGGCGAAACCCACTGACCCCGAGACCCTGCGCAGGTTCTACCGATTAGCCCGGCCCGCCGGCCCTGGGTGGGCTCAGGTACGCGCGCAGTGTGGCAACCTCGCACCGATGGACGGATTTAATCACGCGTTCCTCGGATGGGCAGCCGGTTGCGTGTTTGTGTACAGCGCGCTCTTCGGCACCGGCCATTTCCTGCTGGGCCACACGACTGCCACCGCGATCTCGATGGCGCTGTTTGCGGTCAGCGGAGCCACGCTGTGGCGTCTCCTGCCTCGATTGTGGAAGACGTTGTAGCCCTCGTCCTGGCGCGCGGGCTGGGCCGCCGCATGCGTGCCGACAGCGGCGATGGCACACCACTCAGCGCAGAGCAGCAGTCTGCGGCTGCAGCAGGCCTCAAGGGCATGATGCCAATGCCGGGACCCGGCCGGAGACTGCGCCCGTTTCTCGACTACGTCCTGAGCGATCTGGCGGATGCGGGCTTCACGCGCGTCGCGCTCATTGTCGCGCCTGAAGGAGACGCCGGCGACCCACTGCGCGAGTACTACCAGGGCGCAGGGCGTCCGGCGCGGCTGTCTGTGTCGTTTGTCGTACAGCCAGAGCCCCTGGGCACGGCCGACGCGGTGTGGGCGGCCTCGGAGTGGGTGGGCGCACATCCGTTCGTCGTGTTGAACGCAGACAATCTGTATGGCGAGGTCACACTTCGCGCGTTGCGGCTCGCCGGCGGTCCTGCGCTGCCGGTGTACCAGAAGGACGACCTCGTGCTGTCGAGTGCGATTCCACCCGAACGTGTCGCCGCGTTCGCCGTGTTGACGATGGGGCCGGACGGGACACTGCAGGACATTGTGGAGAAGCCTGGCCAGGCGGCAATCGACGCTGCGGGGCCCCGTGCACTCATCAGCATGAACTGCTGGCGCGGCGACAGGCGGTTGATGGAGGCGTGCCGCGATGTGGAGCCGTCGCGTCGGGGCGAATTTGAACTGCCCATGGCCGTGCGTCTCGCCATTCGCCGCGGCGTGGTGTTCCGCGGCCTGCCGGCGAAGGGGCCCGTCCTCGATCTGTCCAGCCGTGCCGACGTGACCACCGTCGTCGCTCGGCTTGCGACCGTGGAGCCGCGGCCCTGACGCTGGATTTCGCGGAACGCCTGCACGCCGCCGGTTACGATCCAGGCGGGGCGCAGAGCCGGGCGGTGTGGCTTGAGCGCGCGTCGGCTGAATTTGCCCGTGTGACCGGCGCATCGCCGTTGTGGCACTGGTCGGTCCCTGGCCGCATCGAGATTTTTGGCAAACACACCGACTATGCGGGCGGGCGATCGCTCCTTTCGGCCGTGCCACGCGGCTTTGCCGTGGTCGGCCGGCCCCGGGCGGACGCGTGTGTGCGCGTGATTGACGCACGCCACGGTGACGTGGCGATAGTCGACATGCGTGATACCGAGCGTGGGTGGAAGGGCTGGGCGAACTACGTCGCGGTGACGGTGCGGCGTCTGGCCGCCAACTTTCCGGGCGCGTCGCTCGGGATGGATATTGCGTTCGCCAGTGATTTGCCGCGCGCAGCAGGGCTCAGCAGTTCCAGTGCGCTGGTGGTGGGCATTGCAATGGCGTTGATTCGACGGGGCAATCTCGATGCCCGCGATGACTGGCGCGAGGTGATCGGGTCAGTCGAGGACCTGGCCTGGTACCTGGGCTGCGTGGAGAACGGCCTGACCTACAAGTCACTGGAAGGCACGCGTGGTGTGGGCACCCACGGGGGCAGCCAGGACCACACGGCCATCCTCGCGTGCCGGCCTGGCGTGGTGAGCCAGTACAGCTTCATGCCGGTGGTGGCCCACGGGGTTGCGCCCATGCCCGAGTCGTGGCGTTTTGTCGTGGCGTCGAGCGGCGTACACGCCGACAAGGCGGGCAGCGTCCGCGACAGGTATAACCGCGCGTCGCTGGCGGTGCGGGCGCTGGTGGGAATCTGGAACGCAGAGCATCCCGACACACCAGCCATGTCCCTGGCGGCCGCCCTGCAGAGCCACGCGGACGCAGAAGAGCAGTTGCGGGACGTCGTCCTGCGGTCAGAGACGCCGGGGTTTACCCCTGAAGATCTCGATCGGCGTTTGACGCAGTTTGTGCACGAAACTGCACGAGTGCCCCTCGCCGCCGCGGCGTTTTCGCGCGCGGACTTCGCGCAATTGCACAGATTGGCAACGGCCTCACAGGACGGCGCCGAACGCCTGCTGGGCAACCAGATTCCAGAAACAGTGGCGCTGGTGGCGATGGCGTACGAAGAGGGCGCGTTCGCCGCCTCGGCGTTTGGCGCGGGCTTTGGCGGCAGCGTCTGGGCCGTGGTGCCGGCCTCAGGCGCGGAAGGCTTCGGCGCGGCCTGGCTGGCGAAGTACCGCAGGGCGTATGGGCATCGGGATACCGCCGACTGGTTTTCTGCGGTCCCTGGGCCCGGAGCCGTCGAGGTGATCGCTACTGAATGATGATGCGGCCCAGGAGCCGGGTGTCTGACGGCAGGTCATGATCGTGAAACCGGCACGTCCGCGGGGAAGTCAGATTGCCGGTTTCGCGGCGCTGGCCGGGCGCGAGCAGGCCCACCTGATTGAGTTCGGGGCAGTCGGTGTGTTCCGGGTGCGGGTCGCTCGACATGTTGTGGGCCCGCGAGTCGTCGTTGATGAACAACACGCGGGTCCCGACCGCAATCTGGATGTCCCTTGGCGAGGCTCCCGCCGACGTGATGGTGATGGTGTTGGTGACGGTAGGGGGGGCGGTGGGTGGCGTGGGTCCGGACGGCGTGGAGGAACCCCCGCCGCACGACCCGCCGGCCAGGGCGATGAGTGTCACGAGGGCTGCCAGGGCGCCCGCTGGTACATGTAAAATAGGCCGCATATGGCGTACATTATTACAGAGCCCTGCATCGGCACCAAGGACACGGCCTGTGTCGACGTGTGCCCGGTCGACTGCATTCACCCGCGCAAAGACGAACCGGACTACGAAACGACCAAGATTCTCTACATCCACCCGGATGAGTGTATCGATTGCGGCGCGTGTGTGCCGGCGTGCCCGGTGGAAGCGATCTTCGCGCTCGACGAAACCCCGGACAAGTGGAAGAGCTTCATCGAAGAAAACGCGGCGTACTACCGCAAATAGGTGGCGTCGCCGTACCTCGATTTTGATCGCGGATCGTGGGCGGCTCTCCGGGTCTCCACGCCGCTGACGCTGGGCGAGGCTGACCTCGCCGAACTGCGGGGCCTCAACGAGCGCGTGTCGCTCGCCGAAGTCGAGACCATCTATCTGGCTCTGTCGCGGTTGTTGAACCTGCACGTCAGCGCCACGCAGCAGCTGCACACGGCCACCGACACGTTTCTTGGCACCACCGGGCACGCGCCGCCGCCCTATGTGATTGGCGTGGCCGGCAGCGTGGCGGTGGGCAAGAGCACGTTTGCCCGCATCCTCCGCGCGCTGCTCGCGCGATGGACCAACCACCCGCGGGTCGATCTGGTGACCACCGACGGCTTCCTGCGGTCCAACCGCGACCTCGAAGCCCGCGGGCTCCTGCACCGCAAGGGCTTCCCCGAAAGTTACGACGTCCGGAAACTCGTGCAGTTCATGACCGACGTCAAGGCCGCCGCCGGCGCCGTCCACGCGCCGGTCTACTCGCACCAGGCGTATGACATCGTGCCCGGAGAATTCCAGGTCGTCGATCGTCCCGACATCGTGATTGTGGAGGGGCTGAATGTGCTGCAGACGGGCGACGGGTTGCTCGACAAGCCTTCGCGTGTGTTCGTCTCGGACTTCTTCGATTTTTCGATCTACATCGACGCCGCCGAAGCGGATATCGAAGCGTGGTATGTGGCGCGCTTCCTCGCCTTGCGCGAGACGGTCTTCAAGGATCCGCGTTCGTATTTTCATCGGTATGCCAGCCTCACCAACGATCAGGCGATCGAGACCGCGCAGGATATCTGGCGGACGATCAACGGCGTCAATCTCCGAGAGAACATCCGGCCCACCCGCGACCGCGCCCGCCTCGTCTTCGAAAAGGGCCCCGCACACGAGGTCACCCGCATCCGCCTCCGAAACGTCTAAGTCCGCGATCTCAAAAAACCGCTTCAGCATGGATCTTCATGTCCTTCATGGTAAAAATCCTGGCCTAAGGCGCAAGCCGTTGCTTGGCCTTGAGCCGAGCCTGGCGGCGCTCGTCGGCTTCGACCGCCTTCTGGCGTTCGGCGTCGGTCGAGAGCGTCAGTGCCGGGATGGGCACGCGGCCTCCGTCTCGGTTGATCGCGACAAACGTCAGATACGCGCGGCTGGTCATGCGGCGCGTGCCGGTCAGCGTCTCTTCGGAAAACACCTCGACCTCCACTTCGAGTGAGGTCTTCCACGCCGCCGTGACCCGCGCCTGCAGGATGATCAGGTCTCCGACTTTGATGGAATGCAGGAACTGCAGACCGTCAAGGGCCGCCGTCACCAGCAGGCTGCGCGTGTGGCGGTGGCACGCGATCGCGCCGGCAATGTCGATCAGGTGCATGACCGTGCCGCCCAGGATGAACCCCAGCGGGTTGGCATCGTTGGGCAACACGACCTGCACCATCTCGGTGTAGGAATCGGATGGTGTACTCAGAAGTCGTATCCGATCCAGAACGAGAACTTTCGCTTGCGGAACGTCTGGCTGCCGCCTTCGGACGCGAAGATCAAATCCTCGTAGTCCTTGTTGAACATCGTCTTCCACGACCAGTCGAAGTGCATGGGGAAGCCGAGCAGGAAGCTCTGCAGGCCGATGCCATACGACGCGCGCGCGTCCTTGAGACGGAAGCCCGAGACCACGTAGGTGTTGGTGTCGTACACCGGGTTGTAGATGCCGGTGGCCGGGTCAAACTCAAAGCCCAGCAGCGGCGTGACCAGTTCCTGGCCGCGAGTCCAGGGGCTGAACGACTGGCCGTTGATGCCGGCGCCGCCCACATTGAAGAACAACGTCCCGCGGACGCCGCCGAGCACGCCCAGCGGCGTGAGCATGGCTTCGATCAACGGAATGCGGAGTTCTACGTTGCCGAAAAACGCCTTGTGGCCCAGGAACTCGAGGTACTCGTACCCGCGCATTTCGGAGTTGCCGCCAAACGGCAGGAACTCGGGATTGTCACCCCAGCTCTGAAGCCCCCGCGCACGGAACGCCAGCACGCCGTTGACGCCAAGCCGCTTGTAGTACCGCGCGTCCACGTCCACCGTGCGCCGCGACAGCGACTTGCTGAACTTGGGTGACCATGACACGCCGATGCTCGCGGTTTTGCCCGCCACAGGGCCGTACTCGCGGAACACCGTGGTCTCGTGCACATACGTCAGGCCCAGCGGAATCATGTGACCCGTCTGGAACAACTGCGTCCCGAACTGCTGCTCCTGATAGTCTTGGGAGAGTTGCTGCAGGGCGGGGTCCTCATACTGCTGTCGCAGGTACACGTACCCGCCCGATAACTCCACGCGTGAGTGCCGGTTGAACGGATAGATACCAAAGGCCGTCATGCCGCGCTGCGTGGTCACGGCCTGCGCCAGATCGCGATCGATGAACGGTGTCAATCCCAGTTGGTAGAGATACCCGTCGAGCTGGCCGTAGAAGAACGTGTCCTGTGAAAACGCCTGCAACGCGTACTGCAGCCGGCTCTCGATGTTGATGTAGGACAACGACAGCGTGCGGTACTGCGACACCGAGGCCGCAAAGAAGTTGACCTGCTTGCCGCCCAGCACGTCGCTGAAGCTGATCTGCGTGCCGCCGAACAGGTCGCCGCCGCTGGTCACACCCAGGTTCACCGGCGGCCGGCGATCGAGCGTCATTTTCTCGAACATGCCCTTACGGTGCATGTTCTGCTTGAGCAGCGTGTGGCTCATCGGCGGCTGGAAGTCCACGATGGGCGCCGGCGCACCGAAGTCAGATGAAGGGACGGTGAGGAGGGCCTTTTCGCGATTGATGATATGGATGCCGTTCTGGCCCTTGTTGTAGGACACAAACGCCACCTTCATCGCGCTGCCTTCGGGCAGCGCCACGGGCGAGACGTTGCCGGTGGCTGCGTCCGTCCACTGCTTGAGTTCACCGTTTGTGACGTCAAGCGACCACACGTTCGGGATGTTGCCGTTGCGCGCCACTTCGGGCGTGAGCATCACTCCCGGGTCGGTGGCGGTGGAGGTGAATACGATGGTCTTGGGGTCCAGGAACTTCGCGCCGGTATCGTCGTGTGTGCCGAACGTCAACTGCGTCTTCGCGCCGCCGGCGAGGTCCACGCGGAAGAGTTTGTCGTTGCCGCTGATGCGCGCCGAGTACACCAGCGAGCGGTCGTCGGGGGCGAACGACGGCGCGTAGTCGGCAAACGCGTCCTTGGTGACGTTGGTGACCTGGCCCGTGGCCAGATCCACCACGAAGATGTCGCCGGTCGCGCCCTGAAGGCCCGAGAACGCCACGCGCATCCCGTCGGGACTGAAGGCCGGTGACTCGGGGCCGTCAATGGTGTTGAGCGCCAGCTTCTGCACGGTGCGGCCGCTCACGACATCCTGGATGACGAGCGTCTTGGATTTCTCGGTGCGGGCGAAATACGCCAGACGATCGCCCTTGGGCGACCACGTGATCCACGGCACCAGGTTGCCGCGCAGGCCGCCGGCCGTGGCGATGTACTCGAAGCCGCGGTCCTTGTCGAAGCCCTTGGTCAGGTTCTTCACAAACTGGCCATCCTTGGCCGAGAGCAGGATGATGTCCAGTTCCTGGTCGCGTGTATTGCCCACGACTGCCGCGATGACGTCGCCGATGGGCGAGGGCTCAATCGACAGCACCGACACGTATGGCGTGCGGTCGCGACGCGGCGCGAGGTCACGACCGTAGTCGGCCGGGCGCTCCTTGTCGCGGAACGGCTTGAACCGGTCTTTGATGTACCGATCGAACTGCTCGTCAAATTCCTCGGGCTTCAGCCGGAGCGCTTCTTCAAACGCACTCTCACCGCCGCCAATGATGTTCTTGCGCAGCGAAAACAGGTACTGCCGAAGCCCGTCCTGGCCCCAGCGGCTCGAAATGAACTCAAACGCGGCATGGCCCATCGAGTAGGGCAGCCGGCCCGACAGCGGCTGGCTCTCAAACTCGCTCATGCGCGGCACGTTGTCCGAGAGCGCCGCATCGCGCACCTGCATCAGGTCCAGCACGTTCCAGTACCCGGCCATGTAGTTCGCCAGGCCTTCATCCACCCAGAGGGGAATGGCCGACCCCATGAGCCCGCGCGGGATGACGTCGAATTCGAAGATGTGCGTCAGCTCATGCGTGATGAGCCGATAGAGCTGGTCGGGCGGTTCGTCGATCGGCAGCACCAGCCGGTCGCGATACGGCTCAGCAAACGCCAGCACGCCTTCCGGCAGTTCGCTGCCCGAGATGTCCTGCTGCTGGAATTCGCTCTGCGTCTTGAATAACACCACCTTGGCCCGCGTGGCCAGGTCGTGTTTGAGTTCGGAACTGATGCGCACGTACGCGCTTTCGAGATACCCCGTGATTCGTTCGAGGTGCGGCTCGATCTCCGGGTAGTAGTAAATCTCGAAGTGATCGGTCTCGTAGATGTGCCAATCGAACTTGTCGTATTTGACGCGGTTCTTGCCGAAGTAAGGCACGTACGGCGTCTGCGCCGATGCGATTGCGGGCGCCAGTCCAATGGTCAGGACGGCCAGGGCCAGGAACAGAACAGTCGTCATGCGCGAGCGGCGCATCACCATAGGGTTGCCTCCGGAATCAGGTCGTCACACATGCTTCGATTCTTACACAATCTCGCATCCGCCTACGGTCCAGGCCCTCGGCCGGTTACGCCTGATGAGGGTTGTCAGCAAAGGTCATGCCTTGAAAGATCCCTGCAAAAGTCACCCTGCCCCCAGCGTTTCGTTGTCATTCGGGGACAGCCCGAGGGTAACTTGTGGTCACCACTCCGGACGCGATAAGGTGGATCTGATGAAACTCAATATGCCGTGGGTGGCCCGATGGACCGCTGCGCTGGGCCTGGCCGCCACGCTGACCGTGTGGCCGCTTGGCTGCGCGTTGGATGACCATGACGAGAGCGCCGCCCCGCCTGAAGGCGTGGAGATGGCCAAACTCGACTACACCGTGAAGGACATGAACGGGCTGGATGTGCGCCTGTCCGACTTCAAGGGCCGCCCGATGATCATCAACTTCTGGGCCACGTGGTGCGGCCCCTGCAAACACGAGATTCCACTGTTCAACCTGCTGGTGGACAAGTACAAAGCCCAGAAGTTCATCGTGCTGGGGATTTCTGTGGATGACAAGCCCGAGGACCTGCGTCCGTTTGCCGCGGAGCTCAAGATGAACTACCCCGTACTGGTGGGGTTGGGGCACGACGAGATGCAGGAGCACTATGGCGCGAACCCACTGCCGATCTCATGGTTCATCCGGGCCGACGGCTCGGTGGACTACAAATTGACCGGCACCCAGTCGCTCGACTGGTTCGAGGGACGCGTGAAGCGATTGTTCGAGCCCCGGACGGCGGAAGGCCAGTAGTGGCCGTGGCCCCCGAGTCCGTCCCGCTGGCCGCTGCGCGGCTGGCCTGTGGCTGTGTCGCGGGTTTTCGCCACGGCACCGAAGGCAGCCCCATCACGGTGGTGATTTCGCACAAGGCCGAGACCTGCCAGGTGCCCATTCACGTGGCCGGCCTGCCGGTGTTTGATCACCGCGAAGCCCTGCGCCCCTCCACCCGCCACACGCCCGTCATCCAGCCCGACTTCGAAGAAGAAGGCTAAGGGGCACGCCGATTCGACTCCGGAAGGCGCTTGGCCTCTGCCAGCGCCTTCCGGAGCACAAACTCAATCTGTCCGTTCAGGCTGCGCAGGTCGTCATTGGCCCAGCGCTGGAGCGCGTCGAGCACCTGACGATCGATGCGCAGCAGGAACGGTTTGCGGTCGGGCATGGATCGTCCACCGTTACTGATAGATCGTCCCGGCGTTGATCATGGGCTGCGTGTTGCGGTCGCCGCAGAGCACCACCAGCAGATTGCTGACCATCGCGGCCTTGCGGTCATTGTCGAGTGCGACCACGTCGCGCTTGGACAGCAGGTCCAATGCCATCTCGACCATGCCCACGGCGCCTTCGACGATACGCGAACGGGCGGCGATGATGGCGCCGGCTTGCTGGCGCTGCAGCATCGCCGACGCAATCTCCGGCGCGTACGCCAGATGATTGATGCGCGCCTCGAGCACTTCCACCCCGGCCTTCGCCAACCGCTCCTGCACCTCCACCTGCTCGGCGATTTCAACAGTATTGCCGCGCAGCGACTTGTGGTGTTCCTCATACGCGTCGTAGGGGTAGTGCGTTGCCAGGTTGCGCACGGCCGCCTGCGTCTGCACCTTGACGTAGTGTTCGTAGCTGTCAACTTCAAAACACGCTTCGGCCGTCTCAGTCACTTTCCACACCACGACCGCCGCGATTTCGATGGGGTTGCCCTCAAGGTCGTTCACCTTGATCTGCGAACTCTCGAAGTTGCGAACACGAAGCGAGATGTGTCGCTTCGTCAGGAGGGGATTGGCCCAGTGGAAGCCGTCAGTCTTCACACTGCCCGAGTACTTGCCGAACAGCGTCAGCACCTTGGCCTCATTCGGATTGACGATGAAGAAACCGAAAGCGAGCACCCCAATCACCAAGAGCGCCACTGCGCTGTGGATGACGATGCCGACCATCGCCCCATTGACATCGCCGGCCGAGTCTTCCAACCACTGGGCTGCGCTGACCAGCCCAACCAGACAGCCCACACCTGCCACCAGCAACCCGGGAACCATGACCCAACCTGACAGCGTTGAACGAACCCTCTCTCGGATCATTAACTCCTCCGATTACAAAGTGATATTACATAGATACCACGTCGTCAAGAGGGCCTCCAAAATGACCTCTGAGGTAATTACCGACAGTTGCGGACGGTAATTACCTCAGAGGTCGTTTTGACTACAGCTTGACGCGAAGGTCGGCCACTAAAGGCAGGTGGTCCGACGCCATCTTCGCCAGGCGCGTGCGTGGCAGCGAGATCTGTCGCACCTCGACCTCGCCCTGGTAGTAGATGTGATCCAGGTGGAGCAGCGGGAAGAACCACGGGTAGGTCCGCCGGCGCTTCAGGTACGGAAACAGGTCGATGCTCTGCAACCGGCTGGCCAGGATGTCGGTGGCCAGCGGGCGCGACCATTCGTTGAAGTCGCCAAACAGCAACTTGGGGCCCTGCACCTTCCGGTCGTCCACCCAGGCCGCCAGGCGCATCGCCTGATACCGCCGCTCCAGCAGCGCCGTGCCCAGATGGGCGTTGTAGACCTGCAGCGTGCCCTGGCCCACGTCAACCGCCACACGTTGTGCACCGCGCGCTTCGCACGTCTTCCACGACAGATCGTGCTGGGAGTGGTCCCACATGGGAAACCGGCTGAGAATCACGTTGCCGAACTGGTGGTTCCTGAGCTCGCGTACGGGCGCCATGATCCAGCCCATCCCCAGGGCGGCGCCGATGATTTCGGCGTGGCCTGGGCCCGTTCCGCTCGGTCCAATGACCTCTTGTAACGCGATGACGTCGGCCTCGAGCGCGGCCAACACATCCGCAATCCGCTCCGGACGCGTCCGGCGGTCCATGCCGCGTGATCGATGGATGTTGTACGTGACGACTCTGAGGTCCACGGCCGTATGATAGACCCATGAGTCTGCTCGGCACCGAATTCCACGTGACCTGCCCTTGCTGCCAAAGCACGCTCGTCGTCGATCAGGGTCTGCAACGCGTGGTGCGCCACGTGGAGGTCGAGCGTGCCGACAAGCCGAAGCTTGACGAGGCGCACGACATCCTGGCGCAGGAGCAGGCTCGTCGCGAGGCCCTCTTCGAAAAATCGGTGGTGTCCGAGCGGGGCCGCGGCGACGCGCTCGCCAAGCGCTTCGAAGACGCGCTCAAGCAGGCGCGCGAAGAACCCATCACCAAGCCCACCCGCGATTTCGATCTCGACTGATCCGCACGTGTCCCTATGACTTCAGCAGTACGCCGTATAGGTATCCTCACGGGCGGCGGCGACGCACCCGGGCTCAACGCTGTGATTCGGGCGGTCGTCAAGTCCGCCGCCAACGCGGATATCGAGTGTGTGGGCCTTGAGGACAGCTTTGACGGACTGATCTACCCTGAGCGCTCACGTCCCCTGACCCCGCGAGACGTCACAGGCATTCTTCGTCTCGGTGGCACGATCCTCGGCACCACCAACCGTGGCAATCCTTTTGTCTATCCGGTGACAACCGGCGCTGGGTCCGCCGACTATTCCGCGCGCTGCGTCGAGAACTTCCACAAGCTCGGCCTCGATGCGCTTGTGGTCATCGGCGGTGACGGCACGCTTGCCATTGCCTACGAGCTGCAGAAACTCGGCGTGCCGATGGTGGGCGTTCCCAAGACCATCGACAACGACATCGTCGAAACCACGATGACGTTCGGGTTTGATACGGCAGTGGCATTCGCCACCGATGCCATCGATCGGTTGCACTCGACGGCCGAAGCGCATCACCGCGTGATGGTGGTTGAGGTCATGGGCCGCTACGCCGGCTGGATTGCCTTGCACTCCGGCATTGGTGGTGGCGCTGACGTGGTGCTGATTCCCGAACTGCCGTACAGCCTCGAACGTGTCGCCGAACATATCCGCGCGCGTGAACGCTGGGGCGCCAGGTTCAGCATCGTCGTCGCTGCCGAGGGAGCGTTTGCCTCGGGAGGAACCGTGACGGTCAAGACTGCCGCGACCGCCGACCGGATGGAAAGACTGGGCGGCGTGGGCGAGCAGGTGGCGCGCGCGCTCGAGCCGCTCACGGGCAAAGAGTGCCGCCATGTGGTGCTGGGGCATCTGCAGCGCGGCGGATGGCCGACGAGCTACGATCGGGTGCTGGCCACACGCTTTGGCAGCTTCGCTGTGGAGTTGTTGCAGCAGGGCCGGTTTGGTGTGATGACCGCGTTGCACCCGCCCGACGTGGTGGCGGTGCCGATCGCGGATGTCGTCGGCCGCACGCGCAAAGTGCCGTCCGACTCTGACATTGTCCGGACAGCCAAACACGTCGGCATCTGCTTCGGCGACTAAGCGTTTTCCAGATCGGTGTAGCGACAATCATCCGGAGGGCACGGGCTTCAGCCCGTGCCGCGCGTCGCGGGCTGAAGCCCGTGCCCTCCGAACGACTACAGTCAATTGAAACGCGCTCTAAGCGTTGGAGGCGCCGTCGGCTCTACGGCCGCTGGTAGTAGGTCATGGCGGCTGCCTAGGATCACACACACGCATGCACGGCAATGTCCTGAATCGAAAACTCCACTACTGGGGCGCGGCCATCATCGCGATCCCCCTCCTCATCGTCATCAGCAGTGGAGTGGTGCTGCAGTTGAAGAAACACTGGGCGTGGGTCCAGCCTGTTGAGCATCGCGGCCGCGTCAAGGCGCCGCAAATCGAACTCAGCGCCATCCTGAACGCCATGAAGACCTATGCGCACCCCGAGGTCAAGGTCGCCGGTTGGGAGGACGTCAAGCGGCTGGACGTGCGGCCCGATCGCGGTGTGGCGAAAGCGACATTGCAGAACGACTGGGAAGTGCAGATCGATACCACCGACGGCCGTGTGATGCAGGTCGCCTATCGCCGCAGCGACTGGATTGAGGCCATCCACGATGGGTCGATTTTTGGCGATCCGTACAAACTGTGGATCGTGTTCCCCTCGGCGCTGGTGCTGTTGTTTTTGTGGGGCAGCGGGATGTGGATGTGGGTCTATCCGCTGCTCAATCGCCGCAAGGTGCGCCGCCGCCGCGCCGCGGCGGCGTAGATCGCTGCTACCGCGTCAGCGCCTGCACCAACTCTGCGGCGGCGACGCGAGTCGTGGTACCGCCGAGTGCCACCATCTGCAGGAGTCGCGCTTTGGCACCTGAGAGTTCACCCACGAGCAACGCGCCGGCCCTGGCCAGGCCCAGTCCGCCCCCGTCGTAGCCGTACCGGGCCGAGACACGGCCCGAGAGGCAGCGCGATGACACCGTCACCATCACGCCACGCGCGATGGCCCCGGCAAGCGGCGGTACGACGGCCGGCGGGATGTTGCCCCGCCCGAACGCAATGATCGCCAGGCCCTGCGTGTCGCCCGCCAGATGGGCGTTCACCACGTCAGCCGCCATGCCGGTGTACACCTGCAGCAGCCCTACCCTGGTTTCCAGTCGTTCCACCCGCAGGCCCTGGTCCGCCCGCGTGTCTTGCCAGGCGTGTCGTGTCGGCGGGCTTCGCCGGAAGATGACGGTTCCCGCATCAATCACGCCGAGGGGGCCGAACTCAGGCGAGGCGAACGCGTTCGAGCTCTCCGTGTGCACCTTCCGCACTTCGCGCGCCGGCAGGATGAGATCGTCCATGACGACGAGGACGCCGAGTCCGCGGGCGGCGGGGGAGGCGGCCACACGCGCGGCGCCGAGCAGGTTGGCCGGGCCGTCCCAGCTCGGATCCGACACCGTGCGCATCGCGCCCACGAGCACTACGGGTTTGTCGGAGGTGAGTACCAGGTCGAGCAGGAACGCGGTTTCCTCGATGGTATCGGTGCCGTGGGTGATGACCAGGCCGTCGATGTCCGGCCGTTCGAGCCATGCGGCGGCGCGCCGCGCGAGCCGCCACATCTGCTCGGGGGTGACGTGTGGACCTGGCATCCGTGAAAAGTCTTCGGTCTCGAATTCAGCGACGCTGCCCAGTTGCGGCACCTGCGCCAGGATCTCGGTCGCGCCCAGCGCGGGCACGGCGGCGCCGGTGGCCGGGTCGATCCGCATTGAAATCGTGCCGCCCGTGAACAGCACGCCGATCATCAGTGGCTTTCGAGCACGTCGAGGTACTTCAGGGCACCGCCGGTATTAAAGAGCACCACGCGTTCGTCAGGCAACACGCGGCCGGATGCGATGAGCACACGCAACGCGTGCAGTGCCGCGCCGCCTTCGGGAGCCGCGCTCACGCCTTCGAGCCGCCCGATGTCGCGCATGCCGGTGACCATGTCTTCGTCCGAGACCGCGACGGCCGCGCCGCCGCTCTTGCGCACGGTACGCAGCACCAGGAAGTCGCCGATGGCGCGCGGCACGCGCAGGCCGTCGGCCACGGTATGGGCGTCTTCCCACGGCGCGGCTCTTTCCGTGCCTTCATCAAACGCGCGGATGATGGGCGCGCAACCTGCGGCCTGCACCGTCACCATCTTCGGCCGTTTCACCGGATCAATCCAGCCGAGCGCCGACATTTCAGCAAAGGCCTTCCACATGCCGACCATGCCCGTGCCGCCACCGGTGGGGTAGATGATCCAGTCGGGCAGTTCCCAACCCAGCTGTTCCGCCACTTCGTACCCCATCGTCTTCTTGCCTTCGATACGGTACGGCTCTTTCAGAGTGGACACGTCGTACCACCCGAGGGGTTTTCCGGTTTCGGCCGCGATGCGGCCGGCGTCGGTGATAAGCCCGTCCACCAGCGTCACATGCGCGCCGTACAGTTCGCATTCACGGATGAATGGCCGCTTCACGTCGCGGGGCATGAAGACCTGCGCTTCGATCCCCGCGCGCGCGGCGTAGGCCGCCATGGCGTTGCCGGCGTTGCCGGCGGTGGGAATCGACAGCACCTTGGCGCCCAGGTAGTGCGCGCGGGTCACTGCGGCCGAGAGTCCCCGGGCCTTGAACGAGTTGGTGGGGTTGAGCGACTCGTCCTTGATGAGGAGGCGCGACAGGCCCAACGATTGGCCCAGCCGCGTGGCCTCGATCATCGGCGTCCAGCCTTCGCCCAGTGTCACCGGGGTTTCGTCGTCGAGCAGCGGCATCAGCTCGTGGTAGCGCCACATGGACGCCTCGCGGCCCGTGAGCGACGACCGCGACCACACCCGTGCGCGCGCGAGATCGTACCGGGCGAGCAGCGGCATGCCGCAGACACAGAGGTGCTGCACCGTCCGTGGGTCGGCCGGCGGCGCCCCGCAGGGCACCGAACACTCAAGGTGGGTGAAGTAGGAGGCCACGGCTACTTGCCGAGCAGGTCGAGATCTTTTTTCTTCTGCAACTCATCGATCTGGCCAATCTTCTGATCGGTGATGCGCTGTACATCCTCAAGGCCGCGTCGCTCGTCGTCTTCCGAGATGGCGGAGTCTTTGAGGAACTTCTTGAGTTTGTCGTTGGCGTCTCGGCGAATCTGGCGCACCGCGTTGCGGCCCTCTTCGGTGTACTTGTGCATGAGCCGCGACATCTCCTTGCGGCGTTCTTCGGTCAGCGACGGAATTGGGATCCGGATGACCTTGCCGTCGGAGGCCGGATTGAGTCCGAGGTTGCTCTTCTGTACCGCGCGTTCAATCGCCGACAACAGCGACGGGTCGAAGGGCTGCGCCACAATCAGGGACGGTTCGGGCACCGAGAGCTGCGCCACCTGGTTGAGGGGTGTCAGCGATCCGTACGCCTCCACGTGCACGGGGTCGAGGATGGAGATCGACGCGCGCCCGGTCCGCAAGCCGGCCAGTTCCTTTCGCACGTGTTCGATCGCGGCATCCATCCGCGCGGTGACTTCGACATTCAGTCCTTTGAGTTCGGTGACGTCCATACGAGGCTCCAGGAAGGAAACGATCAGATCGTCAGGCGCGCACCGTGGTGCCCACGGGTTCTCCCATGATGACCCGGCGCAGGTTGCCCGCGTCGCGCAATCGAAAGACGATGATCGGCAGTTTGTTGTCCATGCAGAGAGAGATGGCGGTGGCGTCCATGACCTTGAGGCCGCGTTCGAGCACTTCGAGGTAGGAGAGCGAGTCGTAGCGCGTGGCCGTGGGCGTGGTCATCGGGTCGGCGGTATAAATGCCGTCCACCTTGGTACCCTTAAGGATGACCTCCGAGCGCATCTCCATGGCGCGCAGGGCGGCGGCTGTGTCGGTGGTGAAGTAGGGGTTGCCCGTGCCGGCCGCAAACACCACGACCCGGCCCTTTTCGAGGTGCCGTAGGGCCCGGCGCCGGATGAACGGCTCGGCGACGGCGCGCATTTCGATGGCCGCGGCCACGCGCGTGGTGACGCCGATCTTCTCGAGTGCGTCCTGCAGCGCCAGGGCGTTGATCACTGTGGCGAGCATGCCCATGTAGTCGGCCGTCGCGCGGTCCATGCCCTTGGCGCTCGCGGCCAGACCGCGGAAGAGGTTACCGCCGCCGATGACCACCCCGATCTGCACACCCATCGCCTGGACTTCACCGATCTCCTGCGCGATCTGTGTGGCGACAGCAGGGTCGATGCCAAACGGCTGTTCGCCCATGAGCGCTTCGCCGGAAAGCTTTAGTAGAACGCGCGTGTAGGCGGGAGTGGAGGGCACGAGTACAGATTATAGCCGCGCGCGCCGCTATTGAGGAATGGGGATTGAGGGATTGAGGATCGGGATGGGACGGATTGCTGATTGCGGATCGCTGATGGGAATTTCGGGATGGCGGGATGGGCCATCGCCCGATCGCAGCGATCAGCGACCCCGCGATCGGGCAATCGCGATCCTCAATCGCTCAATCCTCAACCCTCAATTGAGGCGCGCGGGAATTGGGGCCGCGCGCTATTGCTCGCCGAGCTTGAAACGCGCGAAGCGCGGGATGGCGACGTTTTCGCCGAGTTTGGCAATCGCGGCCGTCACCACCTGGCCGATCGTGACTTTCGGGTCGCGAATCGACGGCTGATCGAGCAGCACGAACTGCTCGTAGTAGGCGCCCACCTTGCCTTCGATGATTTTTTCGATCACGTTGGCGGGTTTGCCGGAAGCTTCCATCTGCGCGCGGTAGATCGCGCGCTCGCGCTCGAGCACCTCGGCCGGCACGTCCTCGCGTCGCGCGTACAGGGGACTGGCGGCGGCGATGTGCATCGCCACTTCCTTCACCAGGGCCTGAAAGTCGTCGGTGCGCGCAACGAAGTCGGACTCGCAGTTGATCTCCACGAGCACGCCAATCTTGCCGCCCATGTGAATGTACGAATTGATGACGCCTTCAGACGTCGATCGGCCCATCTTCTTGGCCGCCTGCGCCAGCCCGCGCTTGCGCAGCACGGTGAGCGCCGCTTCGAGATCGCCGCCCGACTCCACCAGGGCCGCTTTGCATTCCATCATTCCCGCACCAGTCTGGTCGCGGAGGGTCTTTACCAACTTTGCGCTGATTTCAACGGACATGATTCACCCTCACCTGGCACTACACAAAAGAAACGCCGGCCCAGGCCGGCCGGCGCTTTCGGACTTGAAAAGTTCGAGTCGCGCCGGCTTACGCCGACGGCGTCGGAGCGACGACGGGTGTTTCAACCGCGGCCGGCTTGACCGGTGCGGCGGGCATTTCTTCCGCTGACGCCGACTCCGCGATGCCGCGACCCGCGAGGATCGCATCGGCAATGCCGGCCGCGAACAGCCGAATCGACCGCAGCGCGTCGTCATTACCCGGAATCACGTAGTCCACCTGATCGGGGTCGCAGTTGGTGTCCACCACGCCAATCACCGGAATCTTGAGCTTGCGCGCTTCGTCCACCGCGATCTGTTCGTTGCGCGTGTCCACGATGAACAACGCGTCGGGCAGCCGGCTCATACCGCGAATGCCGTCGAGGTTCTTTGAGAGCTTGCGGCGCTCCTTGTCGAGTCGCGCAATCTCCTTCTTCGAGAGCGTGTCGTACCGCCCGTCGGTGGTCATCGCTTCCAGCTCCCGCAGCCGTCCAAGCGAACGCTGGATGGTGGAGAAGTTGGTCAGCAGGCCGCCGAGCCACCGCTGGTTCACGAAGAACATGCCGCAGCGCTGCGCCTCTTCCGCGATGGCATCCTGCGCCTGGCGCTTGGTGCCCACGAAGAGGAAGGTGCCCCCCTGCGCGGCGGTGTTGGTGGTGAACTGCGCGGCTTCTTTGTAGAGCCGCGCGGTGCGCCCCAAATCGATGATGTAGATGCCGTTACGTTCGCCGAAGATGAAGGGCTTCATCTTCGGATTCCAGCGCTTGGTTTGGTGGCCGAAGTGGACGCCCGCTTCGAGCAAATCCTTCATTGCAATCGAACTCAAGAGTGCTGCCTCGTGTCCTTGATAGTCATCGGAAAACTCAACGGAAAATTAACGCTTACTGAACTGGAAGCGCTTGCGAGCGCCCTTCTGACCGTACTTCTTGCGTTCCTTGGCGCGCGGGTCGCGCGTCAAGAGACCTTCTTTGCGGAGCGGCGAACGCAGCTCCTCGTTGAACTCGAGCAACGCGCGGGCAATGCCCAGCCGCAGCGCGCCGGCCTGGCCCGCCACGCCGCCACCGGAGGTGGTGGCCATGACGTCAAACTTCTCAGTGGTTTCGGTCGCCACCAGCGGGTGCCGAATCACAAGGCGCAGCGTTTCGGTGGGGAAGGCCACTTCCACAGGCTTGGCGTTGACAGTGATGGCCCCGGCGCCCGGGCGAAGGAAAACACGTGCGGTTGAGGTCTTGCGGCGCCCCGTGCCGTAGAACTGAGTTGCTGCTGCCACGGTTACGCTACCTCAAGCTTGCGCGGCTGCTGTGCCGCATGCGGGTGCTCGCCTTTGGCGTACACCTTCAATTTGCCGTACATCGCCGTGCCCAGCTTCGTCTTCGGAAGCATGCCGCGCACCGCTTCTTCCACCATGCGCCGCGAATCCTTCTGGCGCACGATTTTGGCGCGCTCCTCGCGAAGCCCACCCTCGTAGCCGCTGTGATAGCGGTACAACTTCTGCCCTTCTTTCTTGCCGGTCAGTTTGACCTTCGACGCGTTCACCACGATGACGTGATCGCCCCGATCAAGAAACGGCGTCCACTCCGCCTTGTGCTTGCCTTGCAGCAAACGTGCCGCCTGGGTCGCGATGCGCCCCAGAACCAGTCCGTCGGCGTCGATAACATGCCACAGCCGAGTCACGACCTTGGCGGATGGCGTAAACGTACCCATGCTTCCCTTTCAGCCGGATCCAAAGGACGGCAAACCAAAAGAATAGCGATGCCGTGCAGAAATGTCAATCAATCCGGCCCTGAATCCCAACAAAACAGGGGACCCCCAGGCCGATCTTGTCCCACTTACGAAAGTGCAAGTCGCGAACAAGAATGGGCAGGTCACCCGGGTTCCTGATTACGGGACAGGGCCTTGCTCTCTGGGAGAGAGGCTCGTCTGAGCACTTGGCATCAGCCTTGCCAGTCCCCAGAGCGTAATGGGACTTGTCTCCGCCTTCCGGCCACCCGTCGTCGGACTCGATCTTGGGTCGCATGCCGTTAAAGCTGTGGCTTTGCGCAAGAGCCGCCGTGGCTGGAGCCTGCTGGCCGCCGGTGAGGCCCCCCTCCCGCCTAGGGACCGCGTGACCCAGGAACAGGTGAGTGAGACCGCCGCCGCGCTCCTGGATACCCTTGGCCTTCGTCGGGCCCACATCGCCGCCGCCGTCTCCGGACAGGCCGTCATCGTCAAGCGCCTGGCGCCGCCCCATTCGCCCGTTGTCATGCGACTTGAATCGTGGCTGTCGCGGGTAGAGGCGCTCCGCGCCGCCGTCTGACACAATCTCGTGTTGAGTGACTGATTCCCGTCCAGAGTGGCCGGCCCGGATGGCTGCACTTCGAAGCCAATGGCAGGCCGACGGCACCGTGTGTGTCGTGTCGTCGCCCACGAACATCGCGTACCTGACCGGATTCCACGGGTCTGCCGGGTTGTTCGTCCAAAGTGCGGACGGGCACTATCTGGTGCTCGATGGCCGGTACACCACCGTTGCGACTGAGGCAGGCGCCCAGGGCGACATGGCGCCCGTGTCGGTGGTCACCACCGAAACCACCTACGAAGCCGCGCTCGCCGCAGTGATCGCCGGCACGGGTGCGACCCGGGTCATCTTTGAGGCCGACCACGTCACGGTGTCGCTGCTGACGCGCTGGCAGGCTGCTGTTCCCGCAGATTTTGAGGGCCGTGCGGGCCTGGTGGAACCCCTCCGGCTCATCAAGGACGCTCATGAGATTGCCGTCTTCCGGCGGGCGGGCGCCGCGCTGGTCGGAGTGGCGGCGAGGTTGGGGGAGTGGGTCAGGGAAGGCCGGTCTGAGCGGCAGGTGGCGGCTGAGATCGACCTCGGCCTGCTCCGGGCCGGTTTCACCAAGCCGGCCTTCGACACGATCGTGGCGTCGGGCCCGAATTCAGCCCATCCGCACGCGCATCCTGGCGATCGCCGACTTTCACCGTGCGATTTGGTGGTGCTGGACTTCGGCGGGGTCTTGGACGGATACTGCGTGGACCTAACCCGGATGGCGGCGGTGGGCCGGCTTGGGGACGAAGCTGCGGGCATCTTTCGCGCGGTGCGGAGGGCGCAGCAGGCCGCGTTGGACGTAATGTGCGCCGGTGTGGCCACCAGCGCCGTTGATTGGGCCGCCCGCCAGGTTCTTGACGCTGAAGGACTTGGTGCGGCGTTTGTTCATGGAACCGGCCATGGGCTCGGACTCGAGGTACATGAGGCGCCGCGACTGTCGCGCCTCTCGCCTCCCGACGAGATCCTCCGGGCCGGCATGGTCTGCACCGTCGAACCCGGCGCCTATGTGCCCGGTGTTGGCGGGGCACGGCTGGAGGACGATGTGCTCGTGACCGATACGGGCATTGAAGTCCTCACGGCGGGACCACGCGACTTGCTGACTGTTTGATGTTATGAACCTCGACGCCCTCAAAGACATCCTGAACCTGGTTCGCGAGCACGAGCTTGCGGAATTCGAAATGGAGCACGACGGCCTCAAGGTCCGCATCCGGAAGGCGGGCCGCGAGTACGTGGTGACCCAGGCGGCCCCGGCCGCGGCGCCCGCGCCTCTGGCCTCCGTCGCTTCACTCGCCGCTGCGGCCCCGGCCGTGGCCGCGCCGCCGCCCCCGGCGGTGGACGCCGGCGTATCGCTGGCGGTCATCAAGGCGCCCATTGTCGGCACCTTGTACCGGTCGGCCGAGCCCGGCTCCAAACCGTTTGTGGAAGTCGGGTCGATCGTCAAGAAGGGCCAGGTGCTCTGCATCATCGAAGCGATGAAGCTGATGAACGAGATCGAATGCGAATGTGACGGCGAAATTGTTGCGGCCTACGTGGACAACGGACAGCCGGTGCAGTTCGGCGACCGCCTGTTCGCGGTGAAGTTGAGCTGAGGCGCGCGACGTCATGTTCAATAAAATCCTGATCGCGAATCGTGGCGAAATCGCGCTCCGCATCATCTGCGCGTGCCGCGAGATGGGCATCAAGACGGTCGCCGTTTATTCCCAGGCCGATGAGCATTCCCTGCACGTGCGGTTCGCCGATGAAGACGTCTGTATCGGGCCCGCCCGCAGCGCCGATTCCTATTTGAGTGTGCCGGCGATCATCAGCGCGGCCGAAATCACCGGCGCCGACGCGATTCATCCCGGCTACGGGTTCCTCTCCGAAAGCGCGTATTTCGCCGAAGTGTGTGAAGCGTGCCACATCAAGTTCATCGGGCCCGACCCGAACGTCATCCGGTTGCTCGGCGACAAGGCTCGCGCCCGGCGCGCGATGAAAAAAGCCGGCGTGCCGATTCTGCCCGGCAGCGACGGGCCCGTGTCGGGGGAGGAAGAGGCCATCAAGGTGGCCAAAGAGCTCGGGTACCCCCTCATCATCAAGGCGGTGGCCGGCGGCGGGGGACGTGGCATGCGCATCGTGCGCAACGCCGAGGAACTGCCCAAAAACGTCAAGACCGCGATGCGCGAAGCCGAAGCGGCCTTCGGCCTGGGTGATGTCTACCTCGAACGGTACGTGGAGGCGCCGCGCCACATCGAGATCCAGGTGATGGGCGACCATCACGGCAACGTGGTGCATCTGGGGGAGCGGGAGTGTTCGGTGCAGCGCCGGCACCAGAAGCTGATCGAAGAAGCGCCCTCGGCCGCGCTGACCGACAAACAGCGGAAGAAACTGGGCGCCACGGTTGTGGAAGCGGCGCGCGCGGTGCAGTACAGCAATGCCGGCACGTTTGAGTTCCTGCTCGACGCCACCGGCAGTTTCTATTTCCTCGAAGTCAACACCCGTCTGCAGGTGGAACATCCGGTGACAGAGTTCGTCACCGGAATCGACATTGTGAAGGAACAGATTCGGGTGGCGGCGGGGCAGCGGCTCTCGGTGCGGCAGGGCGACATCGAGTTCCGCGGACACGCGCTCGAGTGCCGCGTGAATGCGGAAGATCCGGTGACATTTACGCCCAGCCCCGGACTGATCACCGCCTACAGCGTGCCCGGCGGCCCCGGTGTGCGCGTGGATTCGTTCGTGCACTCCGATTGCACCGTGTCGCCCTACTACGACTCGCTCATCGCCAAAATCATCACCTACGGCCGCGACCGGAACGAGGCCATCGCCCGCATGAAGCGCACGCTCGAGATGACGGTGATCGAGGGCATCAAGACGTCGATCCCGCTCCACCTCAAAATCCTCAACGACCCGGACTTCGTGGCCGCGCGGGTCAATACGAGTTTCATGGAGCGCTTCATGCCGGACAAAACGGCAGGCAAAGGCAAGCTCGCCGAAAGCGCGTGACGAAGCAGCGGGGCACTGCCTCATGGCCTCATTGGACGCTGTCACCCCTCTACGCCATCCTCGACTGTGACGCGGTCACAGCTCGCGGGTGGGCGCCGGCCGATGTGTGCCGCGCATGGCTCAGCGCCGGCATTCGCCTGATTCAGCTGCGAGCCAAGTCTGCGCGGTTCGGTCCGTTCCTTGACGTGGCCGGCGAGATCGCGGCCCTGTGCCGTGAGGCCGGTGCCACCCTCTTCATCAACGACCGCGCCGATGTCGCCGTACTCTGCGGCGCCGACGGCGTTCACGTGGGGCAGGACGACCTGGCCGTCGGCGACGTCCGCCGGGTTGTCCGCGGCCGTCTGGTTGGCCTTTCCACGCATGACGATGCCCAGGTGGCGGCGGCGGTGGGCGAGCCGATCGCGTATCTGGCGATCGGCCCGGTGTTCGGGACCGGGTCGAAGGACACCGGATACAGCCCCGTGGGACTGGCGCAGGTCGAGCGCGCCGCCATGGCCGCGCACGCGGCCGGCCTCCCACTCGTGGCCATCGGCGGGATCACCCGTGCGCGGGCGCCGGCCGTGTGGGCCGCAGGGGCGGATGCGGTGGCCGTGATCTCCGACTTGCTCCCAGCTGATGCCGCCGGGCTCGAATCACGGGCGCGCTCGTGGTTGCACATTGGGCCGGGTCGCCTATAATGGCCGGGCCACGAGCCTGTTAGCGGACCTCACACTATGGATTCAAACCTCCTCAGAACCAAGTCGATTGAACAACTTGTCGGAGACGTCGAGCATGGGTCAAAGGCGCTCAAGCGCAGCCTGGGCGCGTGGGACCTGACATTGCTGGGTATCGGCGCCATCATCGGCACCGGCATCTTCGTCCTCACCGGGACGGCAGCGGCCAATCAGGCGGGACCTTCCATCATGGTCTCGTATCTGGCCGCCGGCCTGGCCTGCGGCTTCGCCGCACTGTGTTACGCCGAGTTCGCGTCAATGATTCCTATTGCCGGCAGCGCATACACATACGCGTACGCCACATTGGGCGAGCTTGTGGCCTGGATGATTGGCTGGGACCTCATCCTCGAATATGCGGTCGGCTCTATGACCGTCGCGATCGGCTGGAGCGGCTACATGCAGAAGCTCCTGTCGGGCGCCGGCATTCGCCTGCCGGTCTGGATGAGCGCGGCTCCGGGCACACTTGACGCAAGTGGCGTCTCGATTGGCGCACTCATCAACCTGCCGGCCGTGCTAATCGTGCTGGCCATCACCGCGCTGCTGGTTGTCGGTGTGCAGGCCACGGCCCGCGCCAACGCCATCATGGTGAGCATCAAGCTCGTGGCGATTGTGTTCTTCATCGCTGTCGGCGCCACCTACGTCAAACCGGAAAACTGGGAGCCGTTTTTCGCCTACGGCTGGCAGGGCACCATGGCGGCCGCGGCGGTCGTGTTTTTCGCGTACATCGGTTTTGACGCCGTTTCGACGACGGCTGAAGAAGCCAAGAACCCACAGCGCGATCTTCCGATCGGCATCCTGTCGTCGCTCGTCGTCTGCACCGTGTTGTACCTGGCCGTGGCGGCCGTGTTGACCGGCATCGTGCCGGTGGTCAACAGCAAGACCGACGCCGCGTTCCTGAACGCGCCCGTCGCGTTTGCGCTGAGCCTCATTGGCCAGGACTGGGCGGCGTATCTGGTGTCGGCCGGCGCGGTTGCCGGCATCACGTCCGTGCTGCTCGTCATGCTCCTGAGCCAGCCGCGTATCTTCTTCGCGATGAGCCGCGACCGTCTGCTGCCTCCGGGCGTCAGCGTGGTGCATCCGAAATACGGCACGCCGTACATCACCACCATCATCACGGGTGTGGTGGTCGCAGTGGTCGCCGGGTTCACGCAGATTCAGACCGTCGGCGAGATGACGAGCATCGGCACGTTGTTTGCCTTTGTCGTCGTGTGCGCGGCCGTCCTGATCCTGCGCCGGACGCGGCCCGAGGCCAAGCGGCCGTTCCGCGTCCCCGGTGGCAACGTGTTGCCGGTGTTGGGCATCGTGTCGTGTTTCTACCTGATGTTGAGCCTGCCCGTGATCACCTGGGTGCGGTTCCTCGTGTGGCTGGACCTCGGCCTGATCATCTACTGGGTGTACGGCCGCACCCACAGCACGCTCGCCAATGCGGCCGAGCGGGCGAAGCGCACGGGCATGCAGGCGCTGGCAAACTTCACCACAGCGTTTGGCGCCCTGGCGATCTTTAACGGCTTCGCCATGACCATCCTCGGGTTCTTCACCGAGTGGGGCATCACCAACGACACGACCGCCAAGTGGCATGAGATCGGCGTGACCGCCGAACAGGCCGACATCTTCGGCCTCCAGGTCCTGGGTGTGTCGATCGCGGTGTTCATCATCGGTCGCGTGTTGTCGAAGGCCTCGGGCGAGAAATAGCGGCGGTGTGGCTCGACGGTACGCGCGTCGCCGGGGCGATCCGGGCGGAACTCGCGCCGCGCGTGACTGATTTTCTGGCGGCGCGCGGTCGCCGCCCGGCGTTGCACATCCTGCTCGTCGGCGACGAGCCCGCGTCGCAGATTTACGTCCGCAACAAGGAACGCGCTGGCACCGACGCCGGTCTTCTGGTGGAGGTGCATCGGTTGCCCGCCACCGCGCCAGTGGAAGACGTGCTGGCGACCGTCCGGCGGCTCAACGCCGACGAGGCGTGCGACGGCATCCTGGTGCAGGCGCCACTGCCAAAGACCATCGGCAAACACGGCACCGAGCAGGTGTTCGACGCCATCGACCCGGCCAAGGATGTGGACGGGTTTCATCCGCACAATGTGGGCCTGCTCGTGCAGGGTCGCGCGGCACTCAAACCATGCACGCCGTCGGGTGTGATCGAATTGCTCGATCGCGAAGGGCAGACCATCGCTGGGAAACACGCGGTGGTGATCGGCCGGTCGGAGATTGTGGGCAAGCCGATGGCGCTGCTCCTGCTGCAGCGCGACGCGACGGTCACCATCTGTCATTCAAAGACTCCGGATTTGGCGGCCACCTGCGCGCGCGCCGACATTCTGGTGGCGGCCATCGGCCGCCCGGGTTTTGTCACGCCGGCGTTCGTCAAGCCTGGCGCGGTGGTGATTGATGTGGGGATCAATCGCGTGGATTCACGCGACCAGGCCGTCGCGCTCTTCGGCGCCAATCACCCCAGGCTCGCCGGCTTCGACCAGCGGGGCTCGATGGTAGTGGGCGACGTGCACCCCGCAGTCGCCGACATTGCGTCGGCCATGACCCCGGTGCCGGGCGGCGTCGGCCCGCTCACGATCGCCATGCTGCTGAAAAACACGCTGGCTGCCGCAGAAGCCCGCGGCCGTGCGTAGCTCGGCCTGCTCTTCAAGGCCTAGTCGACACTCGGGCTTGAGAAACAGCCCGAGCTACGTGCCAGATTGCAGCTTGGCCCAAACCGCCTCTGTATTGCTGGCGGTTTCCTCGAGCGTTCCCGATGTATCGATGACGTGGTGCGCCGCCGCGACTTTGCCGGCCAGCGGCCCCTGCGCGGCGATGCGGGCGCGGGCGTTGGCTTCGCTCAGGCCTCCGCGCGACATCAGGCGGGCGAGTTGTTGCTCGGGGCGGCAGGCGGCGACCACGACCTCATCGAAGTCAGCCTGGTGGCCGGTCTCGAAGAGCAGCGGAATGTCGGCCACCCCGAGTGGCGCCTTGAGCGCCGTGAACCACCGCGCAAGCGCGGCATACACGTGGGGGTGGATGATCTTCTCGATGTCCTTGCGCGCCGTGGGGTCGGCGAAGATCACCGCGCCGAGCGCGGCTCGGTTGAGCTGGCCGTTGCGCAGCAGCACGGCCGGCCCGAACCGGCGGACGACCGCGGCCAGCCCCGGTGAGCCAACCGCCACGGTGTCGCGCGCCAGCTGGTCGGCGTCAATGATGGGCGCCCCGAGCCTGGCAAACGTCGCCAGGCACAACGACTTTCCTGTGGCAATGCCGCCGGTCAGAGCAATGCGGCGGGCGTGAGTGGACTTCGAGCGGGTGGGTGTTTTCATGGCAGCTGTGGCTTACACGATCGGACTTGAGGGTATTTCTGACTCGACGTCGCTTGCCGGCGTGATGCGTTCTTCGACAAACGCGTCCCACTCGTGACACTGGGGGCATTGCCACAGCAGTTCCGTGCTGCGGTACCGGCAGCGCGTGCACACGTGGGGGTCGAGGTAAAAGACAGACTGACGGGTGATTTCGATGTAGCGGGCCACGAGCGGCCGGGGCAGGTCCAGCGACGACAGCAGCGCCCAGATCGACTGGTGAATCGCCAGCGCGTGGGGGTTGTGTTCGAGGGCGCCAAATAGCGACTCGAGCGCCTGTGTCGGTTGGCCCTGCGACACCAGGTGGCGCGCAAGTGCCGCGCGCGCACGCCACTCTCGCGGGGCCGCGTCGGTGAGCCGCTCACACAGCGCGATAAACCGATCGGCCCGCCCCTGGCTCACATACAGCGCCTCCAGGCGTTCGAGCGGCAGGTATGCGCGGTCGGGCGAGACGTTGACCGCCGCTTCCCAGATGGTCGCGGCCGCAGCCGCGTCGCCCTGTTTCAGCCGCGCATCACCCAGGCTCAGATAGGCCGGCAGCACGGCCTTATGCAGGTCAATCGCCGCGGTGAAGCGCCGGATCGCCTCTGGAATGTCGCCTTTGGCCAGCGCCTGCAGGCCCAGCTCGTGTTCCAGCAACGCGAGGATGGTCTTGGAACGCGTCTGCACGGCGGGATTTGCGACCGCCGCCAGTCGCTGGCGTGTTTGATACGCCTTCTGCCACTGGTGCTGTTCTTCCTGCAGCTTCTCGAGATTGTTGAGCGCCGATTCGTTGTCGGGCGCCAGTTTCAGCACCTCGGTAAACGCCTCAGTGGCGCGGTCCACAAATCCGCCGCGTCGATAGTCGAGCCCGAGGCAGAGCAGCACGTTGGCATGCTCCATCTGGCTCAGTCGCGGCCGCTGCAACAGGCTCTGGTGTTCCTGAATCGCACGGCCCACCTGCCCGTGTTCCCGGTAGAGGTTGCCGAGCATCAGCCGCAACTCCAAGGCGCCCGGGTCCAGCTTCGAGGCTTCTTCCAGTTCCTCAATCGCCAGGTCCACGCGCCCGGCCACCAGGTAGTTGAGTCCGACGATGAAGTGCGCCGACTGGCGGACGCGGCGCCGATCCACCCACTGGCCTTCCTGAAGTTTATAGCGCTCCCACGCCTTGCCCACCGCCAGACCGACCAGCAGCGCAGTAATGACGAGGATGAGCACGAGTCCGCTGTCCATGGCGGTGCTCACGCCAGGTGGGAGCGCACGAGGGCGTCCCAGCGGTCCTGGCCGCGCAGAATCAACTCAATGAACTCGCGCGCCGCGCCACGGCCACCCGGGGCCCGCGTCACCACGTGCACGCGTTCGCGCACTTCCTCGCACGCATCCTGGGGCGCCGCCGACAGACCCGCCAGCTTCAGGACGGGCAGGTCTACGAGGTCGTCGCCCATGTACGCGATCTGTTCGGCCTGCAGCCCTTCCGTCGCGGCCAGTTTCAGGAATGCCGAGCGCTTGTCGGTTTCGCCCTGGATGACGATCGGGATCTTCAGTTCCTCTGCGCGCTGTGTGGTGGCGTCCGAACCACGGCCGCTGAGCAGCCCAATCCTGAGCCCGGCCCGCTGCGCCCACACGATGGCCGCGCCATCCCGGATGGAGAATGACTTGTGTTCGTGGCCGGCGCCGGTCACACCAATCGTGCCGTCGGTCAACACACCGTCCACATCGAACAACAGGAGGCGCAGTTGTTTCGATCGGGCGTTGAGATCGTCATCGGTCAGTGGCATCACATCATCTGCGTGCGCCAGAGATCGTGCAGATGCACAACACCCTCAACGCGAAGCGAATTGTCCACGACCACAAGCGCCGTAATCTTTCGCTGTTCCATTAGCCTGATGGCTTCCACAGCAAGTATACCCCTTGTGATGGTGACGGGCTGCCGGGTCATCACGTCCTGGGCCTGTTGGTCGAGCAGAGCCGACCCGGGCGTCATGTGCCGGCGAAGGTCTCCGTCTGTGACGATCCCAAGCAGGTGGCGCTCGGAATCGACCACGCAGGTCATCCCCAGGCGCTTGCTGCTCATTTCATGGATGACCAGCGGCATGGGGGCGTCGGCCGATACCAGCGGCACCGCGTCGGGCCCGTGCATCAACGCCTCGACGCACATCAGTTTCTTGCCGAGTTTTCCGCCCGGGTGCAGGTCGGCAAATTCCTCGGCGCGAAAGCCCTTGCGCTGCGACAGCGCCAGCGCGAGCGCATCGCCCAGCGCCAGCGCGGCAGTGGTGCTGGCCGTGGGCGCCAGATTCATGGGGCACGCTTCGGCCGCCACGTGGCAACTGAGCGCGATGTCGGCGGCTTGTCCCAGCGTGGACTCGAGGTTGCCGGTCAGGGCAACCAGCCGCGCGCCGATGCGTCGGATGGCCTCCACCAGCCGGATGAGCTCTTCGGTTTCGCCGCTGTGCGACAGCGCCACCACCACGTCTTCAGCCCGCACCGCGCCCAGATCGCCATGAATGGCTTCTGCCGGATGCAGGAAAAACGCCGATGTGCCGGTGCTTGAGAGCGTGGCCGCGATCTTGTGCGAAATGATGCCCGACTTGCCCATTCCGGTCACGATGACCCGGCCGGTGCAGGAGTGGAGGAGCGTTACTGCGCGTGGAAACGTGTCGCTGAGCTGGGGGATGAGACCCAGAATGGCGCGGGCCTCGGTGTCGAGCACCTGGACGGCAATTTCCAGCGCGTCTATCGCGTCTTTTTCGTCGTTACTCATGGGGCTTTACGATCTCGTTGATCTGCACAAGCTTGCGGAGCAACGGCTCGAGCAGGTCGAGTCTCAACGCATTCTGCGCGTCACTCTTCGCGCGCGTCGGATCTTCATGGACTTCGAGGAACACGCCATCAACCCCGGCGGCCACCCCGGCGCACGCGAGTGGTTCGATGTATTCGGCCAGACCCGCAGTGACGCCGTCGCCGCCACCCGGTAACTGAAGGCTGTGCGTCACGTCGAAGATCACTGGCGCGCCCAGGGCGCGCATGATCGGGAACGCGCGCATGTCCACCACAAGGTTGTTGTAGCCGAGCGTGTAGCCGCGTTCGGTGAGGCAGACACGGTTGTTGCCGGCGGCCGTGACCTTTGCAATGGCGTGGCGCATATCGAGCGGCGCCATGAACTGGCCCTTCTTGATATTCACCACGCGCCCGGTCTGCGCGGCGGCTGTGATCAGATCGGTCTGGCGTGCCAGGAACGCGGGAATCTGCAGGACGTCTGCCACTTCCGCCACGGGCGCCGCCTGCGCGGCCTCATGGATGTCTGTGAGAATCGGCACACCGGTGGCGGCCTTGACACCTCGCAGCGCTTCAAGGCCGGCCGTCATGCCGGGCCCGCGAAAGGACGCGGCTGATGTGCGGTTGGCTTTGTCGAACGACGCCTTGAACACGTACGGCATGCCCACGCGGGCGGCGATCGCCGCCACTTCACGCGCGATGTCGATGACGTGTGACGGGCTCTCGATGACGCACGGCCCGGCAATCAGCACCAGGGCGCGGCGCCCCAGCATCACGTCGGACGTGACGGGAACGAGGTTCATCGGCGGCGGTCACCGATAGCTGTGACGTTGGTGGTGAGTCCCGCCTGCGCCTGCGCGTACCGATGCGCGGCTTCCACAAACCCGGCAAACAGTGGATGCGGGCGCAGCGGCTTCGACTTGAATTCGGGGTGGAACTGCACGGCCACGTACCACGGGTGGTTGGACAGCTCGACAATTTCCACGAACTTGCCGTCGAGCGACCGGCCCACGATCCGCAGGCCCTTGTCGGTGAGCGTCTTTTCGTACGCACAGTTGAACTCGTAGCGATGACGATGCCGCTCGTGGATGATCTCGTCGCCGTACAGTTTGAACGAGAGCGAGTCGGGCGCAAGCCGGCAGGCGTAGCTGCCCAGCCGCATCGTGCCGCCCATGTCGTCCACACCCAGCAGGTCGCGGAGTTTGTAGATGACCTTGTGCGCGGCGTCTTCCACCACTTCGGTGGAATCGGCTTCGGCCAGGCCCGCCACGTGCCGGGCAAATTCCACCACGGCCCACTGAAAGCCGTAGCAGATGCCGAAGTAGGGCACCTTGCGCGTACGTGCGAACTCGGCAGCCGCCATCATGCCGCGGCTACCGCGGTCGCCAAAGCCCGGCGCCACCAATATCCCCACCGCATCGTCGAGCAAGCGAGCGCCGTCGGGCTGTTCGAGTGCTTCGGCCTCCACGAACTTGAGGGTGACCTTGAGGCGGTGACGGAAGCCACCGTGGTAGAGCGCCTCGTTAATGCTCTTGTAGGAGTCTTCGTAGTCGGTGTACTTGCCCACGAAGTGCAGCGTGACCTCACCCTGCGGCTCGCGGATGCGGTCCACCAGTTCCTGCCACCGGTCCATGCGCGCTTCGGTCTTGGGCAGGTGCAGCCGCTCCAGCACAATGCGGTCAAGCCCTTCGCCGGCCAGGCTCAGGGGCACCTCATAAATGCTGGACACATCGCGCGCCGTGATGACGGCTTCCTCGTCCACGTCGCAGAAGAGCGCGATCTTGCCCTTCATGTCGGCTTCAAGGGGACGGTCGGTGCGGCAGAGCAGCACGTCGGGCTGAATACCGATCGAGCGCAGGTCGCGCACACTGTGCTGCGTGGGTTTCGTCTTGAGTTCGTGCGCCGACGCGATGTACGGGACAAGTGTCAGGTGCACGAACAGTGCGTTTTCGCGGCCTACGTCCTGGCGAAACTGGCGGATGGCTTCAAGAAACGGCAGGCTCTCGATGTCGCCCACCGTGCCGCCGATTTCGACAAGCAGTACATCCACGCCGACGGCGGCCGAGCGGATGGCGTCCTTGATCTCGTTCGTGATGTGCGGGATGACCTGCACGGTTCGCCCCAGATAGTCGCCGCGCCGTTCCTTCTGAATGACCGACGCGTAGATCTTGCCCGTGGTCCAGTTGTTGTTGCGCGTGGCCACCATGTTGGTGAACCGCTCGTAGTGGCCCAAATCCAGATCCGTCTCCGCGCCGTCGTCGGTGACGTAGACCTCGCCGTGCTGGAACGGGCTCATCGTGCCGGGATCTACATTGATATAGGGATCGAACTTCTGAAGCGCCACTTTGTAGCCGTGGCCCTCGAGCAGGCACCCGATGGAGGCCGCCGCCAGTCCTTTGCCAAGCGACGACACGACGCCGCCGGTGACGAAGATGTATTTGACTGGACGGTCGGGATGAGAGTGGGACATCACAAGTTCACGCATGGGAGGGCTCCATCAGTTGCCGTACCCGGGCGAGATCGTCCGGGGTATCGACCGACGGGGATGTAGTCAGGGTTTCAACGGTTCGAATGTGGATGCCGTGCTCGAGCGCACGCAACTGTTCAAGGCCTTCGGCCATTTCGAGCGGAGTGGGCGACAACTGCGCCAGGCGGAGCAACGTCTGGCGGCGGTAGACGTACAGGCCGAGATGGCGCCAGGCCAGCGGCGCCGGGTGGCCAGCACGCGCATACGGAACGGCGGCGCGCGTGAAATACAACGCATCGCCATTGAGGTCAACCACGACCTTTACGACGCTGGGATTTTCGAGGTCGGCGTCGGCCAGGGGGGTGCGCAGCGTGCTCATCTCGACGGATGGGTCGTCGAGGCACGCGGCCACGGCCGCGTCAATCGAGGCCGGGTCGAGCATGGGTTCGTCGCCCTGGACATTCACCACCAGATCACAGGTCAGGTGTTCGGCCACTTCGGCCAGCCGATCGGTGCCGGAGGGGTGGTCGGCGCGCGTCATCACGGCGGTGCCGCCAAACGCGTGCACGGCATCGCCGATGCGCGAATCATCAGTCGCCACGAGCACGTCGGACACGGTCCGCGCTAAAGACGCGCGCCGGTACACATGCTCGATCATCGGGTGGCCGGCAATCAGCGCGAGAGGTTTTCCAGGGAGACGGGTGGCGTGATATCTGGCCGGGATAATGGCAACGACCCGGCCCCGCGCAGCAAGCCCAACGGGGAAGACTACTGGCACGAGGAATCTTAGCACACGTCTTTTTCAGTCCGGTGTTACGATTCCGGTGTTAAGATCAATTGCGTGATGCATCGCCTCACCTCCGCGTTCCTGCTTGGTGGCGCCGTCTTGCTGACGTCGTATATCAACGCGCCGGCCGCGCCCACGCCGGCGCCCACGCCGGTGTCGCCTGCCGAGATGGCGGCGATTGACGCGATGAAGCCCCTTATTGAAGAAGTGGTGCAGCAAACCGAGCGGCTCAAGGCGAGATTGACGCCGGTTCCGGCAGAGCCAGTGGCGAGTCGCAATCCATTTGGTTTTGGGAATCGGACGCGCACCACGCCTTCAACACCAGACGCTGAGGCCACTCCCGAGCCTGCGGCCGTGATCGAGGCGGCGCCGGCCATCGCCTGGCCCACACTGGTCGCTCTGCTGACCGGAAAAGGTGAAGCATCGACACTCTCTGCGGTGCTGGCACTGGGCGACACCGTCGAGATCCTCACCACAGGAGTCACTGTCGGCGGTTTCGAGGTCCGCGAAATCACAGCCACGTCCGTCGAACTCGTACACGTGGCCTCGTCTTCGACCACCCGCCTCACACTGCGCTAACTAAAACGGCCTCTGATAGTCAAAACGACCTCTGAGGTAATTGCCGTCGGCCACTCATCGGTAATTACCTCAGAGGTCGTTTTGATCACCGGATCATTTATAATGTTGTGTTGTCTGCGCACCAGCGGCGCACCACCGTGGTGCAAATCGCTGCGACGGCAGCAAACACGGAGGGATTCACACATCAGGGGAGACTTTTCCACAAAGTTTTCAACAGATCCTGTGAAGATCCCGTGACGTTTCCTCCAACGTTGGAGGGACGTGACCTAACACCTCGGAAAGGTCCGTATGAGTCCCGCCGCCATCACCCGCACGAACGACACGCTGCACGTTCCCGACAATCCCATCATTCCTTTTATTGAAGGTGACGGCACCGGCCCTGACATCTGGCGCGCCAGCGTGCGCGTATTCGACGCGGCTGTTGCCAAAGCGTACGGCGGCTCACGCGCCATCTCGTGGCAGGAGGTGCTGGCCGGCGAAAAAGCGTTTCAACAAACGGGCAACTGGTTGCCCGAAGCCACGCTCGCGGCGTTCCGTCAATATCTTGTGGGCATCAAGGGACCGCTCACGACGCCTGTGGGCGGTGGCATCCGGTCGCTGAACGTCGCGCTTCGCCAGGAACTGGATTTGTATGTGTGCCTGCGACCGGTGCGGTACTTCCGCGGCATGGAAACGCCGGTGAAACGTCCCGACCTGGTGGATATGGTGATTTTTCGCGAAAACACGGAAGACATCTACGCCGGCATCGAGTTTGAACAGGGGAGCGACGACGCGAAGAAGTTCGGCACGATGCTTGCGGACGGTTTCCCTAAGCTCGCGAAGAAAGTCAGGTTTCCCGAGAGTTCGGCGTACGGCATCAAGCCCGTGTCGCGTGAAGGCAGCGAGCGGCTCATCCGCGCCGCGCTCAAGTACGCGATTGCCGAGAAGCGAAAGAGCCTCACGCTGGTGCACAAGGGCAACATCATGAAGTTCACCGAAGGGGCTTTTCGCGACTGGGGCTACGACCTCGCGAAGCGCGAATTCGGCGGCGTCGAGATTGACGGCGGGCCGTGGTGCAAGCTCCCCGACGGCCTGATCGTCAAGGATGTGATTGCGGATGCGTTCCTGCAGCAGATTCTGACGCGGCCGGCCGAGTACGACGTGATCGCGACGCTCAACCTGAACGGCGATTACATTTCGGATGCGCTCGCGGCTCAGGTGGGCGGCATCGGCATCGCGCCGGGCGGCAACATCAACTACATGACCGGGCACGCCGTGTTTGAAGCCACGCACGGCACGGCGCCCAAGTACGCCA
>SHUF01000070.1 GCA_009694745.1 Acidobacteriota bacterium | reverse complement strand
CGGACGATCGAGTTGTCCTGCACGTGCAGTTGAAGCGTGCAGCCGACACCACAGTAGGGGCAGATGGTGTCGGTGACGGCCTGTTTCGATTCGTCCCAGGTGCCGGCCTCGCGCATGTCGTGCTCAGACTTGAACATGAGCGCGCCGGTCGGGCACACGCCGATGCAGTTGCCGCAGTAGACACAGGCGGAGTCGGGCAGCGGTGTGTCGAACTCGGTGGCGATGGTCGCGTTGAAGCCACGGCCGGCCACGGCAATGGCAAACGTGTTCTGCGCGTCGGTGCCGCAGGCCTCCACGCACTTGTAGCAGAGCACGCACTTTGAATAGTCGCGCACGTACAGGTCGTTATCGATCTTGACCGGCTGCTTCACAGTGGATTTCGCGCCGTGCCCCTGTGCGTCTCCTGTGTCGAACCGATCCGGCTCGGCCGCGTAGCGCTCCATATCGGCTCGGAACTTCGGGTCGGCCGTTGAGAGATCGACGGACGAACCGAGCAACTCGAACACCAGCTTCCGGCTGTGTCGCACTCGTTCGGAGTCGGTCTGTACCACCATGCCTGGCTCGGCAAGGCGCGAACAGGCAGGAACGAGCACCCGCGAGTTTTCCACCTCGACCACACACACGCGGCACACATTCACCGGTGTGAGGCTTTCGAGATAACAGAGCGTCGGGGTGTCGATGCCCACCGACTTGCACGCCTGCAGGAGCGTGGTGCCTTCTGGCACTCGCACGTCTTTGCCATCAATCTTCAGGTCGACCGCGCGCACGAAGGTGACGGGAACGGCTTCCATGGCCTAGTGGGCCTCCGGAGAAAGGACAGAAAACTTCAGCAGCGCGCTTTGCACGGCGCTGGCCGCCGTCTGGCCAAGTCCGCAGATGGATGCGTCGCGCATGACCATCGCCAGGTCATTGATGAGTCCGACTTCGCGGGCGCCGGCATCGGCGCCCTTCGTGCGCGCAGCCACAAGCCGGTGCAACGCTTCTTCCTGGCGAATGGTGCCGATGCGGCAGGGGACGCACTGGCCACACGACTCGTCACGGAAAAACGCCGCGATGCGAATGAGGATGTCGCCCAGGTCCACGCGGTCATCGAACAGCATGATGACGCCCGACCCCAACGTCGCGCCGGCCGCGCGCGTGCCCTCGAACGTCAGCGGCATGTCCAGTTCATCCGGTGTCACGAAGACACCCGCAGCGCCGCCCAGGAGCACGGCCCTGAGGGCGCGGCCCTGCGCGACACCGCCGGCCAGTGTGATGACATCGCGAAGCGAGATGCCGAACGGGGCTTCGTACACACCGGGGCGTGCGACACATCCCGAGACGCAGAACAACTTGGTCCCCGATGAACTCGACGTGCCCGACGCCGCAAAGTTCGGCCCGCCGTGCGCGAGGATGTCGAGCACATTCGCAAACGTCTCCACATTGTTGACGACCGTGGGCTTGCCGAAGAGGCCGGCGTTCACAGGGAAGGGCGGCTTGTTGCGCGGTTCTCCGCGCAGTCCTTCGAGCGAATTGAACAGCGACGTCTCTTCGCCGCAGATGTAGGCGCCGGCGCCACGCCGCAGTTCGATGTCGAACCGCACGCCCTCACCCATGATGTTGTCACCGAGCCAACCTCTGGCCCGGGCTTGCCCGATGGCATTCTGCAGACGCTGGGTGGCCTTCGGATATTCGCCACGAATATAGAGATAACCTTGCTCACACCCAGTGGCATACCCGGCGATGGTCATGGCCTCGACCAGCGCAAACGGGTCTTCCTCCATGATGACGCGATCCTTGAACGTGCCCGGCTCCGACTCGTCCGCGTTGCACACCAGGTAGTGCGGCCGCGCAGGATTACGCGCCACGGCTTCCCACTTGCGCCCCGTTGGGAATGCCGCGCCGCCACGACCCAGCAGCTTTGAATCATTCACTTCACGCAGGACGCGCTCGGGTCCGAGCGACAGCGCTTTTCGCAACGCCACGTAGCCGCCGTGTGCGCGGTATTCGTCGAGACTCTCCGGGTCGGCGATGCCCACGCGCCTGAGCAGACGAAGCGCCGGGTCTCGCGGGCTCTCCGCCTGAGGCACCATCGTCTTCTGCGGCGGCCTCGCGTCGCCAGATTCGACAGCCCACACCACGTCCTCAAAGGTAACGTGCGCCATCGCCTCGTCGCCGCGCGACTCGCCCGTGCGTTGCACCAGCGCGGCCGGCGCCTGTTCGCAGAGACCGAGGCAGGGGCTGCGCACCCAGGTGGCGACTCCATTCAGGCCATTGGCATCCTGTCCGGGCGCACCGAACTTCTGTGCAAGCGACCGGCACACACCTTCAGCGCCTTTGATGCGGCACGCGATGTCGTCGCACACGTGCACCGTCCGCGGAGCGCGGGGTTTTGTCGCGAACATCGCGTAAAACGAGGCGACACCGAACCCTTCGGCTGGCGGCACTGAAAGTCGAGTGCAGATGTGATTAAGCGCGCCCGGGCTGACCCAGCCGGCGCTCGCCTGCGCTGCGTGCAGTGCCGGCAGCAGCAGGTGTCTTGCCGGACTGGCCGATCCGATGGCTGCGTCAATCGCCTCGCGCTCGTCCTTCGAGGCCACTGCCCCGGGAATCAGATGCAGGTCCACGTCAGCGTTTCCCTCCGGCGGCGCCGGCGCCGACGGGTTCTGGCGCCTGCACAGGGACGATCTTCTCTACGCGCACGGCAGCCGCCTTGAACTCGGCGGTACCTGACTTCGGATCCACGGCGTCGATGGTCAGGATGTTCGTCTCCACCTCGTCCGGGAAGTGCAGCGTCATGAACGTGAGTCCTGGTCGAAGACCGGGATCGATCTTTACCTGAGCTTCCACAAAGCCACGACGCGAGACGATCCGCACTACCTCACCAGGCGTCATCTGCAGTCGCTCGGCGTCTTCGGGTGAAAGCTCGATACGTTCGCCGTGCCGCAGCGGTGACGTGTAGCCTCCTGTCATCACACCGGTATTAAACGAATCCAGACGGCGGCCCGTCGTCAGCCGCAGCGGAAATTCTTCGCTGAGTAAATCCACCGGCGGGGAGTGATGCACCACCTGGAACGGCGCCCGCGGACCGGACACCGGCTCGTCCCACAGTCTCGTGTGCAGCGTCGGGCTTCCCGGGTGATCATCGGTCGGGCACGGCCACTGCAGTCCATTGAGTTTTTCGAGGCGTTCGTAACTCATGCCGCCATGCCACGGCGACAGACGGCGAATTTCTTCCCACACCTCGGCGGCCGTCGGCGCACCCCAATCTCTACCCAGCCTTTTCGCAAGCGCCGCCAGGATGTCGATGTCGTCCTTCGCCTGCCCCGGCGGCTCAAGCGCCTTGCGCACTCGCTGCACGCGACGCTCGCTGCTGGTGACTGTGCCCTCAGACTCGCACCACGACGCAGCCGCCGGCAGCACGACGTGCGCCACTTCGGCGGTTCTTGTCAGAAAGATGTCCTGCACCACCAGGTGCTCAAGGCCTTCGAGCAGGCGTCGCGTTCGTTTCGCGTCGGCCTCCGACTGCATCGGGTTCTCGCCGAGCACATAGACCGAGCACAGCTCGCCGTGCTCCATCGCCTCGAACATCTGGCTCAGGTGCCAGCCTTTCTTGTCGGGAATCGTGCCACCGTATTCCTTCTCGAACATCGCGCGCAGTTCAGGGTTCTCCACGTCCTGCCCACCAACGAACTTGTTCGGGATGGCGCCCATGTCGCCGCCGCCCTGCACATTGTTCTGGCCGCGCAGGGGGACGAGTCCTGAGCCCCACCGGCCGACGTGTCCGGTCAGGAGTGACAGGTTGATGATGGAAAACACGTTGTCCACGGCGTTGTGATGTTCGGTAATCCCCAGCGTCCAGCAAATCTGCGCGCGATCCGCCCGCGCATACGAATGCGCGAGGTCACGAATGTCTTCCGCCTTCACGCCGGTCAGCTTCTCGCCGTGCTCTAGCGTGTAAATCTCCACTGCGGCCTTGTAGGCCTCGAACCCCGACGTCGCCCGCTCGATGAACGCGGTGTTGCACAACCCGGCCGCGATGATCTCACGACCGATCGTGTTGGCCAGTGCCACATCCGATCCCACTTCAAGCCCCATCCACACGTCGGCCCACGCGACGGAACTGGTCCGTCGCGGATCGATGGTGAACATCCGCGCCCCGGCCTGCTTCCCCTTCAACAGATGGTGGAAGAAGATCGGGTGCGTCTCACGAGCGTTTGATCCCCAAAGAACGATGAGGTCTGTCTCCTCGATCTCCCGGTACGCGCTCGTGCCGCCACCCGCCCCGAACACCGTCGTCAGACCGACGACGCTGGGGGCGTGTCACGTTCTATTGCAACTGTCGATGTTGTTGCTGCCCAGCACCCCGCGGGTGAACTTCTGCGCCAGATAGTTCACTTCGTTTGAGGCTTTGGAACAACTGAACATCCCGAAGCTCCACGGTCCGTGTTCACCAGTCACACGGCGGAATCCGTCCGCCGCGCGGTCCAGTGCTTCGTCCCATGAGGCCTCGCGCAGTTTCCCGTGCTCACGCACGAGTGGCTGCGTCAGTCGCGTGTATTTTGCACTCATGCGGGGAGCTTAACATGGTGGAGTAGGCCCTGTTGCGACTGGCAAACAGCCGATCCTCCAACCAGCACTTAGCCGACCGGTGAACTTGCATTCGGGGCCCCGCCAAGGTGTTGGGGGATAATGGCGTTTCCGTGGCCGACCAACTGGATATCCTTAAGCTCATCGCCGCCAGGCTCGACGCGATCGGGGTCCACTACATGCTCACCGGATCGGTCGCGGCGGGCTGGTATGGCCAACCTCGAATGACGCGCGATATCGACCTGGTGGCCATCCTGTATCCCGCGCAGGCGACACGGCTAGCGGATGGTCTCTCGCAGCCGCCATTGCGGCCCGCCGACCGTTCACCTTGTTTCATCGCGCGTCGATCCAGAAGATTGACGTGGTGGTGCGGTTGGAATCCGACTACGAACTAGAGAAATTCGAGCGACGGCACAAGGTCGACGTCGAAGGCCAGAGCGTGTGGATGATATCGCCCGAGGATCTGATTCTGTCGAAGTTATGCTGGGCGAAGCAGAGCCCGTCTGCAACGCTCAACAACACCGAGTCCGCATTCGCCCTGAGGTTCGCATCGGTCGCGCCCATCGACAGGCTTCGCATGACAAGCGGGATGTTTGACTCGGCCAAGCGCTTGATCGCGGCGAGCGTCCGGAGCTCGGAGCCTTAGATCACGGACTCTGAACTCCGGGTGCGGATCTTCGACCGTCTGTATTCAGATGACTTCGACGAATTCACCAAGATCCGGCTCAGGGCGTCGCTGCGCCGGACGCCCTGAGCATTACCTGCCGGGAAACACGTCAGTGCCGCCCGAGCGACCGCACCGTGGCTGAGTTGCCGCGGCCAAGCGTCTTGGCGTCGTACCAGAAATCGATCGACGTGATGATCCGGCTGCCGCCGTCAATGTCGATCACCCGCGTCTCGCCGTCGGCTCGGATGGAGTTGCGGAGTTCGACATTCTGGTCCTCGCCGTTGGCAAAGTGAATCACCACCCGGTGAAAGTCTACGGCGCGACGACGGACTTCGAACTTCACCGCCGTGAACGACCCACGGTCCCCGGTCGGCTCTGTCGGTGACCACCCGCTCGCCCAACAACACCCAGTTCGGCCCTCGACCCCCCTGGGCGTACGTCGCGCACGCGCCGACGAGGACGCCGACCACTACCATCATCACTGTCATCAACTGTCGCTTCCGCATGTTTCCACTCCTTTAGGGCCCGTAAGGACCAATTTTTCCGTCGGCCTGATCGGGCGCTGGGATGCAGGATAACTCCCCGCTACCTGGCGATTCGAATCGCGGAAATTTTCCCCGCCATCGTCTTGTTGAACGCGGGCACGTCCACTGCGATGTGCCTGTCGAACGCGGCCTGCGCATCGGCCAGCTGCTGCAGCTGATCGACCAGGATGTCGTAGGCCACATCACGAGGCTTGTAGTCTGCCGCGCCGGCCTCGTCGCCGGCCCCGAGCCCGACCGCGCCGCCCAGCCAGAGCAGGTTCATGTAGACCTTGTAGGCGTCGGCAAAGTACTTGTCGTCGCTGCGCAGATCCTGGCGCGTCACCAGGCGCAGTTCGGTGCCAAAGAGCACGGTATCAAGATCCATCAGCGGCTTCTCGATTTCGTCCTTGCCGCGATTCTGCTTGAGCAGATCTTCAATTTGCTTTCGCGTGATCTCGAGCTGATTCACCACACCCGACGTGGAGGAGATCGCGTCGCGGATGCGAATCTGCATGGCGGTGGATTCGATGAGATCCGCATTAGACGCCTTGATGGCAGGGTCCTTGAGCACTTCAAAGGGCTCCGTAAACGACTGGCCGTTCAGCGTCACCCGCACGGAGTATTTTCCGGGCGCAGCGATCGGCGTGCCGGTGGTGGCACTGATCCCCCAGTGCATGACCATGCGCACTTCCTTGCCTGAGAAGTCGGGCTCTTCCCAGATGTATTGGTTCTCACGCGGCGTGGTCCGAATCTCCACCATCTTCGCCGGCTCATACTGCAGGTCCCATGAGACGCGGTTCAGGCCTGCGCGGCCACCGGCAATCGACTGCGTCCAGATGACTTCACCGACGCTGTTGAGGATCTCCATTTTGACCGGGCCTGTGGGCGCGGCAGCCAGAGAGAAGATGAAGTCTGCAGATCCAGCCCGCGCCTGACGGAACCCTGCGCGCGGCGTAAAGAGCTTCGTCGCCGGCGGTGCCGTGGGCTGCCCCGTCTGCTCCAGCACGGTGATGTCCGGCAGGATGAACAAGCCGCGGCCATACGTGGAAAGCACCACATCGTGGTACCTCGGCTCATACACCACCCACGTCACCGGCGACGCCGGCAGGCCTTCCTTGAACCGCGTCCAATGCACACCGTTGTCCATCGAGTAGTAGAACGCGCGACCAGTGCCCGCAAACAGCATCCCCGGGCGGTTCGAATTTTCGATCGTGGACAACACGTAGTCGAGCGAATGCCCCGTCGGCAGATCGCCCACCACGGACGACCACGTCGCACCGTAGTCGGTGGTCTTGAAGATGTAGGGGCGGCGGTTGTCATTGACGTGCCCGTCCACTGTCACGATCGCCGATGCGGCGTCGAACGTGGATGGCCAGATCTGCGTGATTGTGCCGAGGTCGGGCATGCCCTTCAGGTTGGCGCTCACGTCCACCCAGTTGCCCCCGCCGTTCCGCGTGTACCAGACCTTGCCGTCATTGGTACCAGCCCAAAGTAGACCACGCTCACGCGGCGATGAGGCGATGGCATACACCGTGGCGCCGGCGAACTGCCCGAGGTTGTCCTGCACGACACCGCCCGACGCGACAATCAGTCTGGGATCACGCGTGGACAGATCGGGGCTGATCTCCACCCAACTTTGCCCTTCGTTGCTGGTCTTGAAGATCACTTCGCATCCGTAATACACGGTCGTGGGCTCAAACGCGTCGAACGCGACCGGCGCCGTCCAGTGGCACCGATGCTTCGAGAGGTTCGGCGCCGAGTCGAACGTGATCATGCTCGGCGAGACGGACCGCGCCGTGCCCTGACGCGCATCAAACCGCGTCAGCTTGTTGCCATAGCAGGATCCCCAGACAATGTCGGCGTTGTCGGGCTGCGGTTGCGTGAAGCCCGACTCACATCCGCCCAGGTACGTGTCCCACGCCGGGCCTCCGGCGCGACCGCCACGACCTCCGCCACCACCACCGCCGCCGCGACCCGGGGCCGCCGCCGGTGCTGCGGGCTCCGAACCACCAATCCGGCCATTGCCGGTCTGTTCCGGACTCGTGCTCGGCCCACGCATGGTCCCGTCATCCTGGCGGTTGCTGTAGATCCAGTACGGTACGCGGTTGTCCACAGCCACGTGATACATCTGGCCGTTCGGCAATCGCACGCCGCGAGAGCCGGCCGACGTGAAGATCGTGGCCCCACCATCGTCGGTCAGCACATAGCGTGTGCCGTCGGTGGGATCGAACCAGACATCGTGGCAGTCGCCGCATCCGCCACTGATCGGGAACAACTTGCCGCCATCCTTGGACCGGTGGAATCCGCTGTTCATGACAATGACGTCGTTCGGGTCTTGTGGATTGACCCCGAGCCGGATGTAGTAGCCCGCGCGACCGATGAGCGAACGATCCCAGCTCACCACGTTGAACGAGGTCCCGCCGTCGTCAGATCGCCAGAGCGAACCCTGGTCTGCGGTCTGGATGAGTGCATACATCCGATTCGAATCTGACGGCGCAATCGCGACGTCGATCTTGCCCACCGGCGAGCGCGGCATGCCGTTCTCAATCTTCTTCCAGGTGGCACCTGCGTCTTTGGTGATGTAGACGGCGCTGCCCGGCCCACCGCTGTACTGCTGCCACGTGCGCTGCATCAGCTGCCAACTGCCGGCAATCAGGATGTTTGAATTCTTTGAGTCCATGGACAGGCCGGAACATCCCGTGTTCTGGTTTACGAACAGCGAATGCGTCCATGACTTGCCGCCATCGACGGTCTTGAAGACACCGCGTTCTTGCTGCGATCCAGTCGTGCGGCCCACTGCGCACACGTACACGATGTTGGGATCGGTGGGATGCACGATGACGCGGCCGATGCGCCCCGTGTCTCTCAGCCCCATGTGCGTCCACGTCGCACCTGCGTCCATCGACTTGTAGACGCCGTCGCCCATCACGTCGCTGGGACGAATCACCCAGCCTTCGCCAGTGCCGGCCCACACCTGGTTGTGATCAGAGGACGAAAGCGCCAGCGCACCAATAGCCTGCACCGGCATGTCGTCGAAGACGGGCACGAAGGTGGCGCCGCTGTCTGTGGACTTCCAGATGCCACCCGACGCGTTGCCAAGATAGTAGGTGGTGGGATCACCGGGCACACCCACGACTGAAGCGACGCGGCCTGCGGGCGCCGGGCCCATGTAGCGGAACTTCAGCGGGTCTACCGCCTGAATCTGCGCGCCTCCGCCGCCGCCTCCGCGTCCTTGAAACACCTCGCCGTCTGAAAGTGCAGCGGCACTTGCAACCGCGGCAGCTGTATCGAGCGACGGAGTGATCGGAATCGCGAACATGGCCACGGACATGGTCACGAGTGCGCACAGAGTCAGGAGAAGACGGCCGTAGCGGGAAGACATGGGGAACCTCGGGCGACAGTTTACCGGAATGCGTGAGAGTCCAGCATCCCGAGGGCGCGGCGCGATACACTGCGCCCGGGCGCCTATGCCGCATGTCTTTGACCTGTCACCCAGTGGCCGAGCCGCCTGCCGCGGCTGCGGAGTCAAGATCCCGAAGGGCGACCTTCGCTTCGGAGAACGGCTTCCCAACCCGTACGCCGAGGGCGACGGAGAGATGACGCACTGGTTCCACCTGGTGTGCGCGGCCTACCGGCGGCCCGAGGCTCTTCTTGAGGCGCTGGCCGCAGCCACGGAGCCGATCGCGAACGCCGACCACCTCCGCGACCAGGCACAACTCGGCATCACCCATCGCCGGCTCCCCCGCGTCAGCACCGCCGGTCGGGCCTCGTCGGGCCGGGCCACCTGCCGCGCGTGCAAGTAACTGATTGCGAAAGACACCTGGCGCATCGCCCTCGTGTTTTATGACGATGGGCGATTTGTACCGTCGGGTTACATCCACGCGGGATGCGTACTGGGCTACCTGGAGACGACGGACATCATCAAACGCGTGCGGCACTTTTCGCCCGAGCTGAGCGACGCGGATCTCGTAGATTTGCGCGCGGCGTTATCCCCCGCCGGGGCGTGAGCGCGCGAGCGCGAGGTTTCTTGCGGCAGGCTCATAGGTGGGATCCAGCCGCAACGCCTCGGTGAATTCCTCGATCGCTTCGGGCAGGCGCCCCTCCCGGCCGAGCGCACTTCCGAGGTTGGTGCGCACGCGAGCGTCGTGCGGATTGATCTTGATCGATGCGCGATACGCCACAATCGCATCGCCGAGGCGGTTCATTGACTGGTGGGCGTCTCCAAGTTGGCCGAAGGCGGGGCGTCTTCGGGATGCTGCAGGAGATAGGCCTGGATGTGTCCTATCGCCTCGCCGGGGCGGCCGAGGTCGATTAGGACCAGGCCCAGGTTGTAGCGCGTGTCGATGTCGTCAGGCTTCAGCCGCAGTGCCTCGCGATACGCGCGCTCGGCGGCATCGAATCGACCGAGGCTGCGAAGCGCGCTACTCAGGTTGTTGTGGCCCTGCGGCAGGTTCGGCTCCAGCCGAAGCGCGGTCTCGGTGTCGCGCACCGCGGCCTCCAGTTCCCCGCGCTGCAGTCGCAACCATCCCAGGTTCAGGTGCGCCATCCAGGCATCAGGATTCTTCTCGATGGTGGCGGCATACAGAACTTCGGCGCTGACGTACTCCCGGCTCTGGCGCCACGTCAATGTCGCGAGCACCGCCGCGATCGCCAGAACGCAAATGGGCTCCCGCCATGTTTGGGCTGATGTCCACCCTGCCGACCACCTCGTCAGACCTGCGGCCACCCCGGCAATCACACTCAGGCTGGCGAGGCACTGAAAGTGATCCGCCACAAATGAAAAGATGAACGGGTAGACGTTGAAAAACCCGAGCGCCGGGAACAGCGTGCCCGCGCTCCAGCGCCGAAGCAACGACCGCGGTCGCCGAGAACATCCGCCGAGCCATCGAGCACGTTGACTGCCGGCACGAGGGTGCCCGGATCCCGATCACCGTGAGCGTCGGCGTCTCCACGGTCAGGAAGGGCCCGCAGCGCGCCACGGACTTGTACCGCGAGGCCGACCAGGCCTTGTACGAAAGCAAACGAACCGGCCGGAACCGCGTGACCGTCGCGCCGGCGTAGAGACGAACGCAGCTCGGGCTTCGGAAGCCGTGGTAGCATCGCGCGTCAATTTTAGCCGCCCATTGGGGCGGCGTGCGGGAGAGAGCCATGGCAGTGCGTGCGAAAACAGTATTCCTCAGTCTGTTCGCCCTTCTGGTAGTGGTCGTGCTGGGTGGCATCACGGCCGTCGGGTGGCAGGTGGTCCTGGGCCCAGACGCCCGGCCCGTGACCAGCACTGCGTTCGAAGTCACTGAAGCCCGACTCGCCCGAGGCAAGTACCTCGCCGAAGGCCCCACCCACTGCTTCTTCTGCCACACCGAACACGACATGTCGACGCCCGAGTACCCACTGGTGGACTCGAAAAAAGGCGCCGGCTGGGTCATGCCGATCCCCCAACTCAATCACATCGCGTCGAAGAACATCACGCCTGACAAGGAAACCGGAATCGGCGACTGGTCCGACGACGAGGTGGCACGGGCGATCCGGGAAGGTGTCCGGAAAGACGGCACCGCGCTATTTCTCCTGATGCCGTACATGGACTTTGCATCGCTCGACGACGAGGACGTCAAGTCGATCGTGGTCTACCTCCGGACGATCCCCGCCGTGCAGAACACGGTGCCGGTGCGCTCGCTCCCAGGCCCACTCGAGTACATCGTCAAGACCATGCCGAAACCGCTGACCACACCGCAGCCGTCGCATCCGTCCTCCACGCCTGCCGAGCGCGGCAAGTACCTGGTCACGATGGCGGGTTGCGGTACTTGTCACAGCCCGACGGACGCCGAGGGCACGCCCCTGCCGGGCCTCGGTTTTGCCGGCGGCGGGGTCTTCTCGCTTCCCGATCAGCCCGGCAAGCTCGTGTGCACAGCGAACATCACGCCCGATCCGTCAGGCATGGCCCACTACGACGAGGGGCTGTTTCACGAGACCATGCGTACTGGACAAATCCCGGGCCGCATGCTCAATCACATCATGCCGTTCTCGGCGTTTCGCAATATGACCGATGAAGACATCAGCGACATCTACTCGTTCCTGAAGACGGTGCCGTCGGTGAAACACCGCGTGAGCAACACCGATCCGCCCACCGCGTGCCCCCTGTGCAACCAGACGCACGGCCTCGGCGATCGGAACGTCAAGCAATAGAGCTTCTATTTTGCTGGTGCGAACGCACCGGGCGCTGGGAAGACGCGCGCACCGTTACATTTTTCGTCCGGTGACCCGAAAAACGCACTAGTCTTGACTCGCTTTGACCGAGTCGCACACCGTCACCCACTGGCCTGAGCGCCTGGCCGTCCTGGGTAGCGCTCTGTTGCTGGGCGTTCTGGTCGCGGTCTCGACCGCCTACCGCTCTGAGGGTTGGCCTGTGACGGCGGCATGGGCGATCGCGGTCGTCATTACGGCCGCACTTCTGCCATCGCGCTTCACTGTGTTGGTCGGCTGTGTCGTGTGTGTGATCTGGCTGTTGGCAGTCAGAGGTTGGTCCAACCTGGCGCTGGTCGGCGCAGTGCTTCTAGGATGGGTCGCCTTCTCGAGATGGTGGCGTCGCGGAGGTTGGAGTCCGCAGTCTCAGTGGCGTAGGGCGTGCGCTGCCGGCTTGGCCTCAATCGCCATCGGCTCGGCGTTCTGGATCCATCAGGCATGGCCGTGGTGGTATGGCGAAGATGTGTACCTGGCAGCAACGGTCAACGGATATGGACCGAAGAGGATCCGCCTGGAGTTCAAGGACTCGCAGGTGTGGCTGCGCGGCGTGGCGGAGCCATCCCAATGGGCAATTGAGTTTTTCACGCCGGTGACGCCGTTCCCAGGTATCTGGGACACATCCCGGCCCTGGCCCGCCGAGGCCAAGCGCCTGCACGGCCGCCGGGTGTTCCTTCAGATGGAGCGTTCCGGTCGACTGATGCCGGATGGTTCACACATGGCGACGGCGGTGAGCCTCAGTGAAGCGCCGGTCGACGGCCATCTCAATTTCGCGGTGCGCGTGATCTCGGCCTGGCCGACCCGCGAGGGAATGCTCTCCTTGAACTTTGCCTCTGCTCCGCTGGAGCCGTGGCTGCACGGCAGCGTCGTGCCTCGCGATGGGCTCAAAGTGTCACGGGCAGCGGTGCACCTGAACGTTCTGCCCTCGGGCCGCCACGCGGTGATTGGAATAGTGCGCCCGTAGCGCGCGTGGCGCGGTCTACGGGCATGAGCCTCGACTCCGCCAGGAGCGAGCGCTCTCTGCGAGAGGTCAACGGGCTCGCTGCCGCCAGGGCAGTACGCCATCGCGTTCGCTAGTGTCATGCGGATAACGGTTTAGGACATCGCGTGATTTTGTCGAGAATCATGTTCGCGCTCTTGGTCCAGACGAAGCGCCGTGGAGCCTCGTTGTATTGCTGCACGTACTCGTTGATGGCCGCCACGAGCGCAGGGACG
>SHUF01000069.1 GCA_009694745.1 Acidobacteriota bacterium | reverse complement strand
GTACGCGATGTTGTCGGCCACCGGACCGTCGAACAGGAAATTATCCTGGAGCACCACACCCAGGTGATGACGGTATTCGCCCACGCGAAGGCCACTCAGATCGCGGCCATCCACCATCACGCGCCCGGTGGTCGGCCGGTTGAACGCCATGACAAGACTCAAAAGAGTGCTCTTGCCCGAGCCCGACGACCCGACGAGCGCGGTGGTGCTTCCGGCCGGCGCCATGAACGAAATGGCCTTGAGCACGGGAACGCCCGGCTGGTATTCGAACGAAACATCGTCAAACGTAACCTCGCCGCGCAATTCGGGCACGCCTGAGTTGGAGGTATCGGCCGCGTCCTCACGTGGTGTGTCGAGGAGTTCCCGAATCCGATCGAGTCCCGCGAAGGCCTCGGTGATCTGGGTGCCAATCGACGCGATCTGTACGATCGGCGCGGCCATCAGCCCAGTGAAGAAGATGTAACTAATCAAGTCGCCAAGCGTCATGGTGCGGGCCGCGATGGCGTTCCCCCCGATGGTGATGATGACCACACCCATGGCGCCGATGACGACACTGGAAAAGGCGGTGGTCGCAGAAACGCCGGTCATCGATTGGGCGACATTCTTGAATAGCTTGTGCACCCCTTTGGTGAAGACCAGATCCTCGCGCCGCTCGGCCGTGTAGGTCTTCACAACACGAATGCCGCCCAGCGCTTCGTTCAATCGTCCCGTCACGTCAGCCTGAATCTTGCCTCTCTCCCGAAACAGCGGCCTGAGCCGCTTGAAGGCGTAGGCCAGGGCGCCGCCGAACGCGGCCAGCACAGTGAGTGTCACCGTCGTCAACAACCAGTTGACCCAGAACAGGTAGCCAAGCGCCAGCACTGCGGTCACCATGCTGCCCGTCAACTGGGCCAGTCCTGTGCCGACGAGATTCCGGATGCCCTCGGCGTCGTTCATCACGCGCGAGATGAGCTGTCCGGTCTGGTTCTTGTCAAAGTAGCTGACCGGGAGCCGCATCACGTGCTCTTCCACCCGACGACGCATGTCGGTGATGGCGCGCTGGGCGGCCACGCCAAGGACCTGGGAAAGGGCAAACGAGGTGATGGCCTGCACGACCGTCGCGCCACCCACAATCCACGCGAGCGTCGCCAGTCGGTCTACGCGCCCCAGTGTCAGGTCATCAATCAGGTATTTCGAAAGGTACGGCAGGACCATGCCCGCCAGCCGGCTGACGAGCATGAGCACCAGCCCCAGCAGCAGACGGCGGCGGCGCGCCCAGATGAGGTCGCGCGCCTCAGACCACGCGGCCGACCAGAGGATTTTCTTCTTTGGAGTCGACAATCAGATCGATTATCGCCGAAATCGGCCGGGGCCCCGGAGTGAAGACCTCTGAAGGTCGGTTCGCGCATGGCGAGGCGAACCGACCTCAGAGGTCCTTTGAGCTATTTCGTCAGGTTGACGCGGAGTTCCGCCATGACCTGGCGACGGGACACATCGGCGAAGACATGCTGCAGGACCTGGCGGTTAGTCAGGTTCACGGTCTTCAAGGTCGTGATGTACTTCCCACCCGACCACTTGACGCCAAAGCTGGCATTGATTGTGGTCTGCGCCGGGGTTGTGCCCGTGTATCGCGCATCCAGCACGTCCTGCCAGAACGCTTCCCCCGCGTAGCTCAGTGATGCCGAACCGAATACCCGGGGGCTGGAGTAGTTCATCCCCATGCTGAAGCGGTTGTTCGGCGCGAGGTTCAGTTCGCTGAGCGCGAAGTTCGGATCGGGATCCTTCTGGTAGGAGTAGTTCACGTAGGCCGAGGTCGTCGGAGCCAGCGCCGCATCCACGCCCAGTTCCACACCCTGTTGCTTGACCTCGCCCAGATTCAGGTAAGTGAACTCAGTCGGGAACCGCGTGGGCTTGCCGGTGGCGAGCCCCGTGTAGAGGGCCGCCCATGCCGGATTTAACACCGCGGGCCAACCGGGGGGCGGCGACAACGGACCGTACTCGCCCGTCTGGGTGAAGAAGATCTCGTCGGTCAGCTTGGTGTAGTAATACGCGGCTGACACAATCACGCGATTGTCGACGAGCGAGGCCGAGTAGCCGAGCTCGAAGGCATCCATGCGCTCTTCCTTCAGGTCCGGATTGCCCACCGCGGCCGTCGGCACTCGGAAGACCGTGGCGCCAAACGCCGGGTTAAACAATCCGAGCGGAATCGCATTGGTCACGATGGTGTTGAGGTTGTTGTTGATTGCCGAAGGCGCGCGGAACGCCCGGTTGTACGACAGGCGGATGGTCGATTTCTCGGTCGGCTTCAGGAGCAGCGCCGCGCGGGGTGACACCACCGGATTCTCGATCGACGTAAACTTGTCCACACGTGCGCCGAGGACAAGGCGGACGCTGTCGCCCATGAAGATCTCGTCCTGCAGATAGATGCCGCCCTCTTTCCGCTGATTCTCAAGGGTGGCGAGCGACAAATCGAATTGGTTGTACCGGAGGTTGCCGCCGTAGGTGAGCACGTGTTTGCCGGCGATGGCCTTGGTGTTGCTCAGTTCGAGGTCAAACGTCTTTGTGTTGAAGTCCAGGGTGACCGGGGCACCGGCCGTATCCACCGCCACCAGGTTCGTGGCGTCGCCGTTGAGGGCATTCATGAACGCCTGAATGCGCAGCGCGCCCTTGGAGTAGTTGATCTTGCCGTAGCTGAACTTGGTGCCCTGCTTGATATCGAACGGGCCGATGCCGCTGTGCATGATGCCGTCGGTGCCGGCATGGCCGCCCGAGAACGACCATCGCTGGCCTTCGGTGCCGTCGTAGTCCACGCGTAGGTCTACTTTCGGCTGCGACGTGCCGGTGTTCTTGTACGTGGGATACGGGGTGCCGGTGGTATTGCCGCGAATCAGGCCCGTCGGGCGCGCGAAGGCGTCTGACTGGTACGTGCCGACCGAGAGCTTGTACGCCCACTTGTCGTTGATGACCTGCGCGTGAGTAATGTTGCCGTAAATCAGCGAGCCGTTGCGGACGCCTTTGTTGGTCACCACGCACGGCCCGCCCACCAGAGGATTGGGACCGCAGTATTCCTTGCCGAAACTGCCGGCGCCCATCAGCAGGCTGGTGCCTTCCATTTCACGCGGCGTCTTGGTGATGACGTTGATCACGCCGCTAAGCGCGTTCGCGCCCCACACGGCCGACGCCGGCCCACGGATAATTTCAATCTGCTTGATCTCGTTGGTGTTCGAGGGCATGAAGTCCCACATGACGAACCCGAAAAAATCCTGATAGAGCGTGCGGCCATCCAGGATCGCCAACTGCGAGGTGGCCAGCGAACTGGTCGCCGCTCGGCTCGTGATGTTGATATCGCGCGCGGAAAGCTGGGTGACGTTGACGCCGGGCACGGCCCGCAGCAAGTCCGCGTAGTTGTTGGACGGCGCCACTTCCAAGGCTCGTGGGCCGATGACCGACATCGTGGCCGGCGCGTCCACAAGTTTCTGCTCCGCCTTGGTGGCGGACACCACGGTCACCGTTTCGACGTAACCCGGCTCCGCGCCCGGCAAGGCGACCGGCGGGGGAGTCGGCTTGGGCGGTGGCTGCTGGGTCGGGGGGGCCTGGGTGGGTGGAGGCGGAGGCGGTGTCTGGGCGAGCGCCGGGCCGGCGGTGAGGCCGACCAGAGCAACGAGGAGTGCAGCCGTACGAAACGTGTTCATGGTTTCTCCCTTGGGGGTAGTCCGATTCGGCGACTATCATAAGCCTTTCTTAACCTGTCAGTGACCCTTCCCTCAGATACCCCGCCCGTCGCCCCGGCTGACCCCGGCCCGCCCCCCCGACCCGAGTGGCCGGACCTGGGCGACGAAGCGCTGCTGGATATCCGGTTCCGGGACCTGGGCCTGAGCATCGAGAGCTCGGCCCTGGAGCCCAGAATCAGCCAGTTGCATGAGGAACTGGCCGCCCGGGGTCTCACCTTCCGGCCGCACTACTGGCTCTCTACCGAGTGGTTCTGCCCCGATGGCGTGCCGGGCATCGCCATTCCGTTCTACCTCGCGCATCCGCGGCTCATGAAGCTGGAGAAGGCGCAGATGCTGGAAGTGGAAGGCGGCACTCCTGAGTGGTTCATGCAGATCCTGCGGCACGAAGCCGGCCACGCCATCGACAATGCCTACAACCTCCGGCGACGCCGACGACGGATCAACCTGTTTGGGAAACCTTCCCTGGAGTATCCCGAGGTCTACCTGCCCAAGCCGTATTCCAAGAGTTTTGTCCTGCACCTGGACTCCTGGTATGCCCAGAGCCACCCAGACGAAGACTTTGCCGAGACCTTCGCCGTCTGGTTGACACCCGACAGTGACTGGCGCGTGCGTTTTAACGACTGGCCGGCACTCAAGAAACTTGAATACATGGACCAGCTCATGCGCGGCCTGGCAGGCCAGCCACCGGTGGTGGCCTCGCGCCGCCGCGTGGAACCGATCGATCACGGGCGCGGCACGCTGCGCCGTCACTACGCAAAGAAGCGCGAGCAGTACGGCCTGGAACATCCGAACTTCTACGACCGCGACCTGCGGCGGCTCTTCTCCAGCGCGCCGGAGTATCACCAGAACCTGAAGGCGGCTCGCTTCATCAAGCGCATCCAGCGCGACGTGCGGCGTCATGTGGCCGCCTGGGCCGGGTCGTACCAATACACGATCAATCAGGTCATCGTGAACATGATCCGGCGCGCCGACGAACTCGACCTGCGCCTGATGCACCCCGAGGAACAGACGCGGCTCGATTTCATGCTCATGCTTACCGTCCAGACGATGAACTATCTACATTCCGGGCGTCATCGCGTCGCGCTCTGACGGTCGCCGCTCGTCATTCGTAATGGCGAAATGCCACAAATGTCCGTAATGGCGAAATGCCGGACAAACCGATTGCAGGGAAGAATGGTCGAATGTCTTTGCCCTCCAATGGTTGAATCTGCTCCTCCAAGGTCATTCCTTCACTGCGCGCCTTCGACATTCGAACATTGGGCCACTTCCGCATTGCAGACATTTCGCCATTAACAGAGCGACGGGTAGTGTCAGAATCCCCCATGCGCTCACGAACCCTCATACCAGTCGTACTCGTGTTGTCGGCTTCATTCTCCGTGCCCGTCGCTTCACAGAGCTGGCTCGAGGCGTATCGCGAGCCGGCCCGGCGCCTGATCGAGACGTCCCAGGCGTCTGACCACGCCTGGCAGCGGCTCGCGGAGGTGACTGACCTGTACGGTCCGCGCTTGTCGGGTTCGGTCGGCCTCGAACGAGCGATCGATTGGGCCGTCGAAACCATGAAAAAAGACGGCCTGGAGAACGTCCGCAAGGAACAGGTGATGGTGCCCAAGTGGGTGCGCGGCCGCGAAAGCCTCCACCTGCTCGATCCCGTCCCGCAGCCGCTCGTCATGCTCGGGCTGGGCAACTCCGTGGGCACCGGCCCGGATGGGGTCACCGGCGACGTGATCGTGCTCAAGAATTTCGACGATCTCGAAGCGAAGGCCGCCCAGGTCAAGGGCAAGATCGTGCTCTTCAATGTCCCCTTCACGACGTACGGGGAAACCGTGCAGTACCGCTCCGCCGGTCCGTCACGGGCGGCGCGTCATGGCGCGCTGGCGATGCTGGTCCGTGCCGTCGGGCCCACGGGGCTGCGCACGCCCCACACCGGTTCCACCACGTATGCGCCCGACGCGCCGAAGATTCCGGCCGCGGCCATTCCGGCCGAAGATGCCGAACGCTTCCAGCGCCTGCAGAACCGCGGCGTGCGCATTCGCGTGACACTGAACATGGAAGCGCACTTCGAGGCCGACGTGGAATCCTTCAACGTCGTCGGCGAACTGCGCGGCCGCGAGTTACCCGATGAACTCGTGGTGATGGGTGGCCACTTCGACTCGTGGGATGTCGGCGTCGGCGCCACTGACGATGCCGGCGGGTGCATTGTGACGTGGGAGGCTGTGCGCCTCATGAAGGCCCTGGGGTTGCGCCCGCGCCGCACCATCCGGGTAGTGCTCTGGACCAACGAAGAAAACGGCATGCGCGGCGGGAACGCGTACCGCGACCAGCACATGGCCGACCTCAAGAACCACGTCATGATGCTGGAATCTGACGGTGGCGTGTTTGACCCGGCCGGGTTCGGATTCAGCGGACCAGACGGCGCCCGCCGCACGGTCACCGCGATCGCCAGCCTCCTCGCGACACTTGGCGCCAACAAGATCGAGGCCGCCGGTGGCGGTGCAGACATCGGGCCCAGCGTGCAGGCGGGCAACATCCCCTCGATGTCACACCTGGTGGGCGGCAACTACTTCCTGATTCACCACACGCCGGCCGACACGGTGGACCGCATCACTCCGAAACAGATGGCCGACAACGCCGCCGCCATCGCGGTCATGACCTACGCGATCGCGGATCTCCCCTGGCGACTGGGCAGTGAGAAATAGGCCTCAGCTGACCACGAAGGATTACAGGAGGCGCAGAGGGCTGCAGGCCTATCGATCCGGATTTCTCAGAGTCTCGGCGTCTCCTGTGAATCCGTCGTGACAACGATCACTTGACGGTAAACACAATGAAGTCGCCTTTCTTCTCGTGTGCTCCGTGGACGATCGCATCGAGGTTCGCGATCGGCACCACCGACACACCCACGGTGTGGGCGGCGGGCAGACGGCGACGGACGCGTGACGCGGTGCCAAGACCGTAGTCGGAATGAAACGCGCCGTTGTAGTGCACCACCAGCGGCCGGGTGCCCGGTTTGGCCGCGGCCGCGGCAGACCAGCCAAGGGCGATCGACTCGGCCATCGTCTCGTCTTTCAGGCACTGTGACGCGTAAAACCGATCGACCTCCGCCGCGCCGGCGTGCGTGCCCATCACCTCTTTGAAACGCCGGTAATACTCGTCGTCGGTCGGGCACTGCCAGTCGGCGGCGAACCACGCCTTCTCTAATGCCGGCTTTCCCGCGAGAAGGTCCAGGCCGGCCTTCGAAATTTCAGACGCGAACGGTCGCGGGATGTTGGCCGCAATCACCGGCCATTCATGGGCCACGGCAAAGTCGACCAGAGGTTTGTAGTCGGTCGCATAGCGCGGCCACGGGCGCGAGGCAGCAAGGAAATCCGCTTCAGCCAGTTGACCCAGGCGGAATTGGTCCAGACGGCTCTGCACATCGCGCTCGAACATCTCGAGCGACACAATGACATCGCCCCTGCGGCGGGCCAGCCCCTCGAGAATGGCTCGCTCCAGCCGGTGTGTATGGGGGTCATCGTGCTGCTCGCCAACAAACACGATGTCGGCCTTGGCCAGGGCCACCATCATCGACTCGAAGTCGGAAAACTGGCCCCGCGCGGAGTCGAAGACCCTGTGGGGCACGTAGGCCTGGGCCGAGAGGGCAACCGCGGCAGTCAAGGTGAATATCAGCCCAAGCACCTGGGTTCGCATCATGGTCGGATTGTAGCCGGGGATGAGGGGCGGATGATATAAACCATGGCGATGATTCCAAACGCGGCTATTGCTGTCACCGACACATTCTGGGTGATGCTCGCCCTGGGCCTTGTAGCCGGCCTGCTCGCGATGCTGACCGCTGCGAAGTACCGCAGCGATGTGATGAAAGCCGCTCCTGGAAATCCGCGTATGCAGGAAATTGCCGGCTACGTTCGCGACGGCGCCATGGCCTACCTCCGCCGCCAGTTCAAGGTGGTGGTGCCTGTGCTTGTCGCGGTCGGCATCCTCGTCGCCTTCGGCGCCAACTACCGGCTCTTCCAGCAGCCCGGTGGCGCGATGATGACGGCATGGATCCTCCTCGGATTTGTCACCGGCGGCCTCGGCAGCTTCTGGACTGGCTGGACCGGGATGAATATCGCGACCCATGCGTCCAGCCGCACGGCCTGGGCCTGCACGGATGAAAAAAACGGTCTGAACGCCGGCCTGCAAATCGCGTTCAAGGCCGGGTCGGTCATGGGCTTGTCGGTGGTCGGCATCGGCCTGTTGTTCGTGGTGGCCTGGCTTGGCCTGTTCGCGGTCATCGCTCCAGATCAGCCGGCGCTCGTCGGCCAGGTGATGGTGAGCTTTGGCATGGGCGCATCGATGGTCGCCCTGTTCGCGCGCGTCGGCGGCGGCATCTATACGAAAGCCGCCGACGTAGGCGCGGACCTGGTGGGCAAGGTCGAAGCTGGCATCCCAGAAGACGACCCCCGCAACCCGGCAACAATTGCCGACAACGTGGGCGACAACGTGGGCGACGTGGCCGGCATGGGCGCGGACCTCTACGAGTCGTACAAAGGCTCCATTCTCGCGGCCATCGCACTGGCGGCGTCCGCCGCCATCAGTCTCGGCCACCCCGAAGCGGCGTGGACGATGATCGTCGCGCCCGTGGCTATTGCCGCCATCGGCATCCTGCTCTCGGTGGTGGGCAGCCAACTCGTACGCACGAAGGAAAGCGCCAGTCTCAAGGAGTTGCTGCAGGCCCTCAATCGCGGCGTGAACGCCGCCTCAATTGGCGTCGGCCTGCTCTCGGGCGTGATCTGCTACCTGTGCTTTGCCAGCATCTACGATCTGGTGCCCGGGGCGACGTGGTGGGGCGTATGGCTTGCAACGGTCATGGGGCTGGTGTCGGGCCTCATCATCGGCAAAGGATCGGAACTGTATACGGCGTACGACTACAAACCCACGCAGGAAGTGGCGGAATCAACGGCCACCGGTCCGGCCACGGTCATCATCAGTGGACTCGCCGTCGGCATGATGTCCACGTGGATTCCCATTGTGACCATCGCGGTGGCCACCGCGCTCGCTTATGGTTTCGCCGGCGGCTTCGCGCATCCGGCTCTGGGCCTGTATGGCATCGCCCTCGCGGCGGTGGGAATGCTCTCCACGCTCGGCGTGACGCTGGCCACTGATGCGTACGGCCCGATTGCCGACAACGCCGGCGGCAACGCGGAAATGAGCCATCTGGGCGATGAGGTCCGCACCCGCACCGATGCGCTCGACAGCCTCGGCAATACCACCGCGGCCATCGGCAAGGGGTTTGCCATCGGATCAGCGGCGCTGACCGCACTGGCACTGATCGCCACGTTCGCCACCCTCGCGCAGGTCGAGCAAAGCGAAGCCGACTTCCTGAAAAGCCTCTCGCTCACCGACCCGATGGTGATCAGCGGCCTGTTCATCGGCACGCTGCTCGTCTTTGTGTTCTCGGCCATGACGATGACGGCGGTCGGTCGCGCGGCACTGGTGATGGTGGAGGAAGTGCGGCGGCAGTTCCGCGAGATTCCCGGAATCATGGAGGGCACGGCCACGCCCGACTACGCGCGATGCGTCGATATTTCCACCGATGGCGCGCTCAAGAAGATGGTGGTTCCTTCGATGCTGGCCGTGGTTGTGCCGGTGGTGGTTGGCGTCCTGTTTGGTATCGGCGGCGTGGTCGGCATGCTGGCTGGTGGCCTCGGCACCGGATTCGCGATGGCGATCTTCATGGCCAACGCGGGCGGCAGTTGGGACAACGCCAAGAAGTGGATCGAGTCAGGCGAACTCGGCGGCAAGTACCTGAAGAACGCGGCAGGTGCCTATGTCAATGCGGCCGGCCAGCCCGTCGCGCGCAAGGAAGATGCGAAGAATCCACGTCATGGCGCTGCAGTCATCGGCGACACGGTCGGCGACCCGTTCAAAGACACCGCGGGCCCCTCACTCAACATCCTGATCAAACTCATCAGCATGGTGTCGGTCGCCACCATCGGCGTCACGCTTGCCGTCAATAAAGGCCAGGGCGTGGTGCGCATCCTGATGGAAACGATTCTCAAATAGATGACGCGTGCAGATCGCGGACATTTGCCGCTGCTCGAAAGCGAAGCCGTCCATGTCTTACGGGAAGTGGCGGCGCAATTTGAGCGGCCTGCCCTCCTGTTTTCAGGCGGCAAAGACTCGGTCGTGGTCACGTGGCTCGCCCGCAAGGCCTTCGCGCCGGGTCCCGTGCCGTTTCCGCTGCTCCACATCGACACGGGCCACAACTTCCCCGAGACCCTGACCTTCCGCGATCGGTTCGTGGCGCAGATGGGATGCACGCTCGTGGTGAGAAAGGTCCAGGACTCGATCGACTTGGGTCGCGTCTAGGAAGAGACCGGCCCCGCGGCGAGCCGCAATGCGTTGCAGACCACGACCTTGCTCGATGCGATCAAGGAACTGGGCCTGGACGTCGCAGTAGGCGGCGCAAGGCGTGATGAAGAGAAGGCGCGCGCGAAGGAGCGCTTTTTTTCGCATCGTGACGCCTTCGGCCAGTGGGACCCGAAGAACCAGCGCCCCGAATTGTGAAACCTGTACAACGGACGCAAGAACCCGGGCGAGCACGTCCGCGTGTTTCCGCTGTCGAACTGGACAGAGCTCGACATCTGGAAATACATCGAGGCCGAACGCATTCCCTTGCCGGATCTGTACTTCGCCTTCAAGCGCGAAGTGCTGGACCGGGCCGGCACCCTGCTGGCAAAGACCCCGCATATCCAGGTGCAACCTGACGAACGCGTGTCTGTGCGCACGGTCCGCTTCCGCACGGTGGGTGATGCCACCTGCACAGGCGCGGTGGAATCCACCGCATCCAGTGTGGCCGACATCATCCTGGAAACGGCTGCGGCACGACTGACGGAGCGCGGGGGCCGCGCCGACGACCAACGTTCCGACACCGCGATGGAAGACCGGAAGCGTCAGGGCTACTTCTGATGGACCTGCTCCGCTTCACCACCGCCGGCAGTGTTGACGACGGGAAGAGCACGCTCATCGGGCGTCTGCTCTACGACACGAAATCAATCTTTGAAGACCAGCTCGAGGCCGTGGCGGGCGCCAGCCGCCGGCTCGGCGAAGATCGGATGAACCTCGCGCTGTTGACCGACGGCCTCCGGGCCGAGCGCGAACAGAAGATCACCATCGACGTCGCCTACCGCTATTTTGCCACACCGCGCCGCAAATTCATCATCGCCGATACGCCCGGGCACGTGCAGTACACGCGCAATATGATCACCGGCGCATCCACGGCCGACCTGGCGGTGGTACTCGTGGATGCGAGCCGGGGTGTGCAGACCCAGTCGAGGCGCCACGCGTTCATCACGTCGCTGCTCGGCATCCCGCACATGGTGGTGGCGGTCAACAAGATGGACCTGGTCAGCTTCGCCGAGTCGGTTTACGACGAGATCGTCAGGGACTTCGGCGCGTTTGCGGCCAAACTGACCGTCAAAGACATCACCTACATTCCCCTCTCCGCCCTCGAAGGCGACAACGTCGTCGAACCCTCTACCCGCATGCCGTGGTACCGGGGCGGACCGTTGCTGACCACACTGGAGACGGTGACGGGCAATGCCCGGCGCAACGCCATCGACTTTCGGTTTCCGGTGCAGTGTGTGATTCGGCCGCATCAGGACTTCCGCGGGTTCGCCGGCACCGCCGTGTCGGTGTCGGCCGGAGACGACGTTGTGGTGTTGCCATCGGGGCTGACCACCCGCATCAAATCGGTGGAGACGCTGGACGGCCCGCAGCCGATGGCGGCGGCCGGTGATGCGGTGGTGCTGACCACGACTGAGGAGATCGACATCTCGCGCGGCGACATGATCGTGCGGCGGAAGAACCTGCCGACCGTGGCGCGCCGGGTGGACGCGTACCTCTGCTGGATGGCCGCCACCCCGCTTGTGCCCGGGCGGCCCTACATCCTGGCGCACACGACCCGTCGCGTGCAGGCGGTCATTGACCTCGTGGAATACCGCGTCAACGTGGATACTCTGCATCGCGATGCAGCGCAGACGCTCTCGATGAATGAAATCGGCCGCGTGGAAATCACCACGGCCGACCCGATTTTCTTTGACTCGTATCGCCTCAATTCCGCGACGGGCTCATTCATCCTGATTGACCCGGCGACCAACGCGACCGTCGCCGCGGGCATGATTCGCGGCGAGACCCAGGCCGACACGCAGGTCTCGGCTGGCGTGACCTGGGAGGGCTGGAACATCGCCCGCGAAGAACGTGAGAGCCAGCAGGGTCACCGGGCCGCAGTCGTGTGGCTCACGGGCATGTCGGGCGCCGGCAAGACCACCATCGCCCGAGCCGTGGAGCGCCGGTTGTTCGACGCGGGCCGACGCACGATGCTCCTCGATGGTGACCATCTGCGTCACGGGTTGTGCGGCGATCTCGGGTTCTCGCCTGCCGACCGCGCGGAGAACATCCGGCGCGCCGGCGAAGTGGCGCGGCTCTTCTTCGAGCAGGGCGCCATCGTCCTCTGCGCGTTCGTGTCGCCGTATGCCGCGGACCGGGCGCGTGTCAGAGCCCTGGTGCCGGCGGGACGCTTTGTGGAAGTGTTCGTAGAAGTCGACGTTGAGACGTGCCGGGCGCGCGACCCGAAGGGGCTCTATGCGCGCGTGGCCGAGGGCCGCATCGATCAGTTCACCGGTGTCACGGCTCCGTACGAAGCCCCGTCCGCTCCTGAATTGACGATCGACACCCGGGTCATCTCAGCCGATGCTGCGGCAGACATGATCATCGCCTTTCTGCGACAACCAACCCACTAGCGCAACGTTATTCCTGTGTCCCTGGTCGCGTTTGAGGGGACAGGGCGGAGCCTCCACGGAGCTGCCGCGGGAAACCGTTCGCTGCGTCCGCGCGGGCTGCGACCTTTCGCCGCCGGGCCACTCCGCACACGGCAGAGCTGGCCCTCGCATTTAGCGCTCCCTTCGCGACGGTTTCGCGCTGACGCGTGTCGCGGCACTCCGAGTCGGCTCTGCCCTGTCCCCTCAAACGCGACCAGGGATTGTCGACGTCTTGCGGATTGCCGAGCTGCCCAAAGCCCACGAGGCGCGCAAGCGGTGCGAATTCAGGGGTTTACGCATTTTCGGCGACGATTCAAGCGGGGACGTTAGCCACGAGGCGACGCGCCCATTGCCCATCGTCGCGTCTAACGCCTCGGTGGGTGCATGGTCCGAAGGGCGTGTTAACATCCGCCCCTCTCAGCGGGCTAGCGGAGGGTGCGTGCTTGGCATCAGGTCGGCGTTAGCTGCGGGCCTGTTTACGCGGTCTACTCCAAGACTTGTTAGCCGGTCCAGGAAAACCGCCAAGATCAACGCGAACTGGTTGCTGTGCGGGCGGTTGCCACGTGGACGGCCGTGGTGGAGAATCAGATCGTGAAGTTCGAGATCGTCGGCAAAATCGACCAAGTCGAGACGATCGCATCCGGCCACGGTGTCAAGATTCGGGCTCAACTCCAGAAGGCCTATGGAAAGGGCCGGTGGCGCAAACTCAAGGGGGTGGCCACTGTTCGGCGCCGAACCGGAAACTTCGGACAGTTGAGCTACAT
>SHUF01000068.1 GCA_009694745.1 Acidobacteriota bacterium | reverse complement strand
GACCCAGTCCTCGGCGGTGTCGCCCCACCCGGTGGGCGGCTGCGCGCCGTAGAGCGGCATCCCGAGCGATCGCAGCGCGCCGACGAGCGGCTGCGGATTGTTGAGGTCCGCGCCCGATGCGCGCACCGCCGACACCACGAACTCAAGCGGCGTCTTCACCTTGGCGAGCCGCGCCTCGGCTGAGAAAAACTCAGGCGACGTGATGATCGCTCGCGTCACTTCGCGCAGGTCGCCCTTCGTAGCCAGGAACACCTTCGCCGCGCGGTCAACCACCGACGCCGGCGGTTCATCGGCCACGAAGCGCCGCGCGAGTTTGGTCGCAATGAATGTCGCAGTCGCCGGATGCGTCGCAAGCAGGTCCAGCACGCGCTCGCCATCCGCCTTGCCGCCCGCGTCAATGGTCTTCCCCAGCACCACCTTCGGGTCGTTGTCGTGCATGTCTGCGTTGAACTGGAAACTGCCGCCGTCCCTGGGCCGATCAATCGTCCAGCCGGTGAACGCCCGGGCCACCGCAATGACGTCGGCCTGCGTGTATCCGGCGTCAACACCCAGCGTGTGCAGTTCCATCAGTTCACGGGCGTAGTTCTCATTTAGGCCCCGATTGCGAAGCTGCTGGATGCGCTCTGCCGGGGTCTGGTTGCCTTGTGGGTTCTGCGGGGGCGTCTGAACGCGACCTCGTCCCCGGCCACGTAGTGCCGCCTGCTGCTGTCGCGCTGCCAGCTCATCAGCCTGCTTCTGCGCGGCCTTTGGATCAACGCTCTGGAAGTTGTCCAGATAGAAGAGCATCGCCGGGCTCTCGGCTACCGCACCGAGCATGTCGCGGAAACTGCCAAGGACATAGGGACGAATGGCCTCGCGTTCGTACTCCGTCAGATACACCCGCACCTGGCCTTTGCCCGAGAACACATTGAAGTGGTTGAACCAGAAATCCACCAGCACTTCCTCAAGCTGGCGCTCCGACGTAATCGCCCGCACCAGCCGCGCCTGCATCAGGTCCTGCAGGATCTGTTGCTCCTTCTGGCGCGCCGCCCGCAATTCGGGCGATTGATCGCGGTCCTGTGGGCGCTGTGGTGCACCCGCCATCGTCGGATCACCAGCCATCGTCTGTCCGGCCATCGCCTGGCCGGCTGTGGCCTGGCCAGCAGCCCCCGCTCGTGCAGGCTGATTGGCCTGGGCGCGCTGCTCCGCCCGCCGCAACTGCTCGGCCGGACCGTAGTAGTCGCGCGCCAGCTCGGCAGTCGACAGCACAATGGTCGGATACGCGGCCAGCCGCGCCTTGAGGGCAGTGTCCGCGATCCGCTCAGGGTGAAGCTGTTCTTCGATGTACGCCGCCACCGTCATCTGCTGCACGCGCGCGATGTCCCCAGGGGAAGGACCGTAACCCAGCCGGTTGAGCACATGCGCCACCGTCGCATCGTCGGCCGTGCGGGGCACAGCGCTCGATCCCTTTTGCGCGAGAACGACTGGGGCGAGAAGGACCACCGCCAGCGCCACCACAGCGCCTGCCGTGCGTCCGAGGACTCCTGGGTAATTTGTCATACAACCTCTTGGACCCACAGAATCAGTCGATGGTAAAAGACATCTCGGATCCCTCCCTATTGGACCAGATCCTGGACGCCACGTATCCCGCGTGGAGGGAAGGCCTGTCCAGGCAGTCCTACGGGTCGTGGAACCGGGCCCTGGGGATGACCGCCTGGGCGCGTGAGCATCTGGCGAGGGTCGGCTTGGTCGAGGGCGACGAGGTATTGGTCTCCGCAAGGCGCTATTTCTTCGATGCGCAGGCTGACGGGCGTCCAATCAAGGTCCTTGGAATCGGAGCCGTGTTCACCCCGGAGCATCGTCGCGGCCAGCGTCTCGCCCCGAGACTGATAGAAGCGATGATCGATGATGGGCGCGCACGCGGGTGCGACGTGGCCTTGTTGTTTTCGGAGATTGGGGCGGACTACTACGCTCGGCTGGGATTCTCGTCTGTCGAGCGTCGGCGTCTCACCATCGAGGTGCCGCGCAATCGCCGCGGCGCACCGGCCGTGCTGGTGCGCGCGGCAGAGTCCAGTGATTTGCCGCTGCTGTCCGAGATCTCGATGCTCTACTCCAGCGGCGCTGGCTTCGCGATCGACCGGCCGACGTCGCTCATCGAGTTTGGTGTCCTTCGGCGGCGGTTGCTTGCCGGGCTCGGTCCGTCGGGCCTCCGGTCACTGGAATTTTTGGTGGCCGAAGAGGGATACCGCGCTGTGGCGTACGTGGTGGTTTCGCGTGGCCCCGGCGGCGTCGTGCTCGAGGAGTGCGGCGATCGCGACCCGACCGGTGCCCGAGTGGGTGCCATGCTCGAATCGCTGGCCGAACGCGATCCCTCCCAGCCGGACCGGACCATGCACACTGTGTGGCCAGAGACGTTCCGGCCGCCTCAGCTTCAGGTGATCAAGATCGAGCCGTCACCTGAAGTCATGATGGTGCGTTCAATCAGCGGAGTCGCGCCCGACTTCTCGCGCTCGGTGTACTGGCAAACGGACGTGTTCTAACGCCGCTTGAGCGTACGCACGATCGCGCGTGCGGCGTTCAGGCCTGACTGGCCGGTGAGTCCGCCGCCAGGATGGGTTCCCGCGCTGGCGAAGTACAGCCGCTGAATGGGTGACTGGTATTGCGCCGCGCCCTGCACGGGGCGGCTCACCCACCACTGATCGAGTGTCTGCTCGCCGTGGAAGATGTGACCGCCTACAAAACCCCAATGCGTTTCGAGATCTTCAGGGGTGATGACTTCGCGTTCAACAATGAGCGCCTCAAGTCCTGGAGCGTGGGGCGCCAGTGTGCTCATGACTGAGCGATACAGCGCTTCGCGCGTACCCGACCACGTCCCTTCGCGCAATGTGCGGGGCGCGTAGTGCACGTACAGCGACATGACGTGCTGGCCTTCGGGCGCAAGCGTGGAGTCGTTCATGGTCGGCACGGCGATTTCGAGCCACGGGTGCGGTGAGTGGTGGCCATACTTGGCCGCATCAAACGCGCGCTCGATGTAGTCGATGTCGGGCGCAATCAGCAGGCGTCCTTTGAGCGGCAGGTCGTCCCCGTGCAGCGCGGCGAACACCGGCGCGGCCGAGAGCGAGAGGTTGATCTTCGCCGTGACGCCACGTCCGCGTACCTGACGCATCCGCTGCAGGAACGACGGTGCGAAATCAGCGGGGTCCACGAGGTTGAGGCACAAGTGTCTGGGGTCAATCGCTCCGACCACGGCATGCGCGGCGATTTCTTCACCGCTCTCGAGCACGACACCGGTCGCCACACCCTCATGTGTCAACACGCGCGCGACCCGCGCCTGCGTCCGAATCAACGCGCCAGACGCTTCCGCCAGTTCAGCCAGCGCCTGAGCCAGGGCGCCTGGTCCGCCGACCATGGTGACACCGCCACCAACCGGCATCGGGTCTTCCGCCATGCGGTTCATGAGCATTGCGCCGGTTCCGGCCGACCACGGCCCGACCAGATGCCCGAAGACCCCGCGCACGGCAATCGCAGCCTGAACGAGATCGTGTTCGAACCATTCGGCCACCAGATCCGCCACTGCCATGGGTGCGTATCGCGCGAGCCGGCCGAGGTCGCGGCGACCGAGCGCCCGCGCCCGGCGCCCGGTGCCAAACAGGTCGATCAGTTCCCGGTAGGACGGGGCATCAATTGACGGCGGCGCATGCCGATTGATGTTGGCCATCACGCCCGACAGTCGTTGCATGGTCTGCACGAAGGATTGCCACTTGCCGGCGTCATGTGCTGACACCCGGTTGATCGAAGCGGCCGTCAGGATGTCATCGCGATGGAAGGTGACGCACTCGCCGTTGTGACCGAGCGTGGTGAGCACCGGGTCCGGCAGCAGGAACTTGAGTGTGGCGCGCGCGAGGGCGGAATTACGGCGGTGAAGGGCGCGCACCACCTCGGGCGCGAGTGGCCCGAGCGAGTGGCTCAGCCGCGGCGCGCTGAAACCCCGTGTGGATGTGTTGGTGATGGCGGCGCCACCCACCCGGTCGCACTGGTCGAGCACCACGACGGCGAGTTTGTGCCGGGCCAGCGTGGCCGCGGCCACCAGCCCATTGATCCCGCCACCGATGATGACGACGTCGATCATCGCCGCATCGCTTTCATCGAGGCGTTGCGGCCCGGCGCGCCCATGATGCCGCCACCCGGATGTGTGGCGGACCCGCACATGAAGAGCCCCTTGATCGGCGTGCGATAGTCGGCCCAGCCCGGCGCAGGCCGCAGCACGAACAATTGTTCCAGTGTGAGTTCGCCCTGGAAAATGTTCCCCTCAGACAACCCAAACGTCCGTTCGATATCGAGGGGCGTCAGCACCTGCTTGTGCAGAATCAGGTCTTTCAGGTTCGGCGCGTGTTCGGCGATGGTGTCGATCACCGCATCACCAAACGCCTCGCGATGCTGATCCCACAACGGCGCATCGCCTGTGGAGGGTTCTCGTAGATCGTACGGTGCGTACTGCACAAAACACGACATCACGTGTTTCCCCGGCGGCGCGAGCGACGAATCCGTGAGGCTTGGAATGACGATGTCGATGTACGGGCGGCGTGAGTACTGTCCGTACTTCGCCTGATCGTAGGCGCGCTCCATGTAGTCCACGTTCGGCGAGATCGAGATCGCACCACGCAGGTGCGGGCCAGCGCCCTTGAGTGCCGTGAAATCGGGCAACCCGTCGAGCGCCAGGTTGACCTTGCCCGACGAGCCCCGGAATTTGTAGTGGCGAATATCCTCCACGAAGTCACCGGGCAGGTGCGCTTCGCCCACCATCTTCATGAACGTCAGGCGAGGGTCCACGCTTGAGAGCACCGTGTCGGCCAGCACGTAGTCGCCGTTCTCGAGCACCACGCCGGTGGCGCGCCCGTTGCTCACAAGGACCTTGCTGACAGGTGCTTCGAGGCGGATCTCTGCACCCGCCGCCCGCGCGGCCGATGCAATTGATTCGGACACCATGCCGGTGCCGCCACGCGACAGCCCCCAGGAGCGGAACGCGCCGTCGATCTCGCCCATGTAGTGATGCAGGAGCACGTACGCCGTGCCCGGAGATCGCACGCCGAGAAACGTGCCGATAATGCCCGACGCCGACATCGTGGCCTTCAGCACATCCGTCTCGAACCACTGATCGAGAAAGTCCGCGGCGCTCATCGTGAGCAACTGCGTCTGGTTGTACCGGCTCGCGTCCGGCATTGCGCGGAAGCGGGTCAAGATCTCGAGGAGCGGCTTGAGGTCGCGGAGTTTCCGCGAAAAGGGATCCGACGGCGTCATGCCGAGGATCGGCTTTGCGAAGCGGCTCATGTCCACCATCGCCAGGCCGTACTCGTCGTACGCCTCGGCGTCTACGCGCGAGTGACGCGAAATCTCCCGAAACGTGTGTGCGTGATCGTTCGTCCGCCACAGGTAGTCGCCACTCGGCATCGGCGTGAACGTGCCGTCGAGCGGCAGCAACTCCAGACCGTGTTTCGCCAGTTCCAGTTCGCGGATGATCTCGGGCCGCAGCAGCGAGACGACGTAGGAGCACACCGAGTACTTGAAGCCCGGGTAGATCTCTTCGGTGACTGCGGCACCGCCCACGACATGCCGTCGTTCGAGCACCAGAACCTTGCGCCCTGCACGGGCGAGATACGCGGCGGCTGTCAGGCCATTGTGTCCGGCGCCAATGACAATGGCGTCGTAGTGCGAGGGCATCGGGACTTATTGTAAGGGGAGTCCGGCGTCCAGAGGGACCGGAGGCCGCGCACTTGCGGGCCATCCCGAGTAATATTCCTCCATGCCCGTCGGCACGCCTTTTCACGCCCGCACCCTTCCCCTGTGCCGGAGCCTCAATTACCGCGATTGGGCAGGCTATTACACGGCCAGCGTGTACGAAACCCATCACGACCACGAATACAACGCCATCAGGAACGGCACGGCCCTGATCGACATCTCCCCGCTGTTCAAATACCTGGTCACAGGACCCGATGCGGCCCATTTGGTTGACCGCGTCATCACCCGCGACGCGCATCGGATGCGGCCCGGCCAGGTCATCTACACCCCCTGGTGCAACGAGCAGGGCCGCGTGCTGGACGATGGCACAGTGACCCGTTTGGGGGACCAGGCGTTTCGCTGGACCGCCGCGGAACCAAACCTGCGCTGGCTCCGCCAGCAATCGACCGGTCTGGATGTGCACATCGAGGACGTCTCAGAGCGGGTCGCGGCCCTCGCGCTTCAGGGACCCACGTCAGCAGCCCTCCTGCGAAGCATCGTCGACGGGGATATCGACGGTCTGAAGTACTTCGGGATGACCAAGGTGAAGATTGCTGGTGCCGACGTCGATGTGTCCCGCACGGGTTACACCGGCGATCTCGGCTACGAACTGTGGATGGACCGCGCCGAAGCACTTGCAGTCTGGGACGCGATCATCGCAGCCGGACCGGCGTATGGGCTGCTGCCCGCCGGCATGCTGGCCCTCGATGTCTCGCGCGTCGAGGCCGGCTTGCTTTTGATCGACGTGGATTTTTTCAGCGTGCGGAAGGCAGTCACGGCCGCGCAGATTTATTCGCCTTTTGAGTTGGGCCTGGGCCGGCTCGTTGATTTCAACAAGGAACGTTTTGTCGGCCGCGCAGCACTGGTGGCGGAATATGCCGTCGCCCCAAGACGACGCATCGTCGGCCTGACACTCGACTGGCCGTCGGTCGAGCGACTGTACGAAGCCGTCGGCCTGCCACCGATGGCACTCGCCACGGCTTCCCGAGTCGCTGTGCCCGTGTATGCGGGCGGTGTCCAGATCGGTCGCATGACGTCGTCCACCTGGTCGCCGGTGTTGAAACAGATGATCGGCCTGGCCACCGTCAACGCATCCCACATGGCTGTCGGCACCAAGATGGAGGTGGAACACACCGTGGAGGCCGTGCGCCACCGCACGCCCGCGACGGTGACGATGACGCCATTTTTCAACCCGGCGAGAAAGACGGCGTGAAGCCCGGCACGGCCGTGCTCAACGCGCGCGCGCCTCTTCTACGTCGCGTGATACAACTGCCCGAGCCAACATGAGCGACCCCTTCGGCCGTCTGCGGCGTGAACTTGGCAAGTGGGACCTGACCGCCATTGGCGTGAACCAGGTCATTGGCGGGGCTGTCTTTCTCATGGCAGCGCCTCTAGCCATGCAGATCGGCGCGTGGAGTGCCATCGCCGTTGCGCTGGTGGGCATCCTCTCTCTGATGATCGCGCTGAACTTCGCCGAGGCCGGCAGCCGGTTCGACGGCACCGGCGGCGCCTATCTCTACACGCGCGCGGCCTTCGGATGGTTCTTCAGCTTCGAAGTGGGCTGGATGATGTGGGTGACCCGCGTCACCAGCTGGGCCTCGGTGGTGAACGGCCTCACCACGGCGCTTGCATACTACTGGCCCGCGCTCGGCGCCGGCCAACCGGGCTTGGCCCGCGAAGCCGTCATCACGGGAGTGGTGCTGACGATCATGACTATCAACGTGCTCGGCATCCGGCAGAGCGCGTGGGTGGTGAACGCACTGACGGTGGGGAAACTTACACCGCTCGTGATCTTCATCTTTCTTGGTCTGCCGTACGTGGCGTTTGACGCGCTTCGTCCCGAGGTCGCACTGACCTGGACACAGATTTCGACGTCGGCCCTGCTCTTGATCTTTGCGTACGGTGGCTACGAAGTCGTGGGTGTTCCCGCCGGTGAGACCCGCGATCCCAAACGCGCGGTGCCCTTCGCCATGGTCATGACCATCGTCATCGTCGCCGTGGTGATGACGTTGGCGCAGGTGGTGGCTATGGGGACGCTGCCGAATATCGCCGGGTCGCAGCGGCCGCTGGCGGACGCGTCACTAATCTTTATCGGCGCGTGGGGCGCCCTGCTCATGACTACCGGTGCCGCCGTTTCCATGAGCGGCAACAACATGGGACAGGCGCTGTCGGGTTCGCGCAATCTGTACGCGCTCGCGGAACAGGGCGACCTTCCGTCCGTGTTTGGTCGTGTGCATCCGCGGTTCCACACACCTGCCGTGGCCATCGTGGTGACCGCGGTTGTGGCGCTGGGTCTTGCGTTGTCGGGGAACTTTGTCACGCTCGCGGCCAGCAGCGCGGTCAGCAGATTGATGGTGTATGCCGGGACGTGTGCGTCGGTGCTGGTGCTTCGCCGGCAGGGACCCGCAGCGTTCACCATTCCCGGCGGACCGGTGATTCCAGTGGTCGCGCTGCTGGTGTCTCTGGCCATTCTCGGCGGTGCCACGAAACTGCAGCTGCAGGTGGGCCTCGTCTCGCTCGTTGTGGGTGCCGCCCTCTACGGCGTGGCCCGCTGGAGATCTCGATGAACCGGTTGCTTATTCTGGGTGTGGTGGTGGTGGCGATGGGGATTCCGGTGTTTGCGAACGCGCAGATGGTGATTGTGGTGCGGCACGCCGAGCGGGCAGACGATGGCGCGTCGCCGGGCACGTCGATGACCGCGAGCCCCGACCCAGAATTGTCTGCGGCGGGCAAGGCGCGGGCGCAGAAACTGGCGGCGATGCTGGGTGATGCGGGCATCACGGCCATCTACACTACCGAGTACAAGCGCACGAAGGACACCGCCGCGCCGCTGGCGGCCAAGGTGGGCGTTCCGGCCGAGGTGGTGCTGGCGCGTGACGCGGCAGCACTGATTGCGAAGATCAAGTCGCACAAGACAGGTGCGGTTCTCGTGGTGGGCCACTCCAACACCGTGCCCGCCATCGTGAAAGCCCTTGGCGGGTCCGCCGTGACGATGGCCGATGACGAGTACGACAGCATGTACTTTGTGGCGGCCAACGGCACCACCACTCGCATTCGGTTCAAGCCGTGACCAGTCGCCCTAGGTGGCGAGTGCGGTGCACCGCACTCGGTCTGGCGTGCGCAGCCGCTGCCACGATCGGCGCCGGCTCTGAGTCGCAGCGGACGGGGGCGCCCTCGCCACCGGTTCTGGCGCGCATGTGGGACGCCGAGCATGTGTCGTCGCCCCTGTCGCCACTCGTTGACCACGCCGAGGTGAAGGGCCGCGTTCAGGCAATTGCCGCGTCGGGCAGTGGCGTGGTGCGCGTGCGCGAGGTTGGGCGGTCGCTTGAAGGCCGTGAGGTATGGGACGTCACGTTCGGCACCGGGCCCACGGTGGTTCTGATGTGGTCGCAGATGCATGGCGACGAGCCGACCGCAACTTCTGCGCTATTCGACATCTATGAGTACATCCGTCTGCACGAGAAGGAGCCGGCCGTGCAGCAGTTGCTGTCGGCGCTGACTGTGCACACGGTGCCGATGCTTAATCCCGACGGCGCAGAGCGGTTCCAGCGGCGCAACGTGCAGAGCATCGACATCAACCGCGATGCCCTCTTGCTGCAGACCCCGGAGGGTCGTCTGCTCAAGTCGATCCGGGACGAGTTGAACCCGGCAGTGGGGTTCAACCTCCACAATCAGAACTGGCGCACCACAGTGGGGAAGCCGCCGAAGGGCGCGGCCATCTCGCTGCTTTCCGTGGCCCACGATGAGGAGCGCACGGTGAGCCCTGGGCGTCTGTTAATCAAACGACTCGCGGCCGTCGTGCGCGATGCGCTGGAGCCATTCGCCCTGGGTCGAATCGGCAAGTACGACGATAGTTTCGAAGTGCGCGCCTTCGGCGACAACCTGACGCTCTGGGGCACGCCCGTGTTGCTCGTTGAGACCGGGCCATGGCCCGAGCCCAATCCCGATCCCATGCTTGTGCGGCTGAACTACACGGCCCTGATTCACGCGCTTCAGGCGTTGGCGGATGGGTCTGTGCACAAGGCCGATGCGGCGCGGTACGATTCGCTGCCGGAGAACCAGACGGGCGGGTTCTACACAATCATTCGGAGTGTTTCGATTGTGACCGGGACGGGCATTCCGGCGTTTACCGGAGATGTCGGCCTGGTGGCAAACCGGCGTGTGCGGATTGAAGACGGCAAGCGGGTGCTTGTCACGCAGCAGTCGATTGACGACATCGGCGACCTGCGCACCGCCGGCGGCTTGTTCGAGGTCGATGGTGCGGGCAAGGTCCTGGCGCCGCTGCGGCAGGGTGCGGAAGTCGGGACCGAGCTCGCATTGCCCGAGGGCAAATGGGACTCGACGATTGCGGTAGGCGCGCCGGCCAACTTGATGCTGCTGTCGCCCTTGCCCGACGGCCGGTATCGCGTGGAGCGTGTGTTTCGATGAAAATTGCGGTTATCGGGGCGGGTGCGGTGGGTGGGTACTACGGTGCGCTGTTGTCCAGAGCGGGCGCAGACGTCAGTTTTGTGGCCAGGGGTGCGCATCGGGATGCCATTCGCGCGCACGGGCTGCGCATCATCGGCGTCCAGGGCGATTTCACCGTTAAGGTCGCGACCGAGGATGACCCTGCGCGCATCGGTGCCGTTGATGTGGTGATCATTGCGGTCAAGACCTATGACAACGACACGGCGTTCCCGATAGCGAAGGCGCTGATGCGGGAGGGGACGACCGTCCTGACGTTGCAGAACGGCGTGGACAGCGCTGATGATCTGGCGGGTGTTGTGGGCAAAGCGGCGGTCCTTGCGGGGCCCACCTATATCGCGACGGCGATTGATGCGCCCGGCGTCATTCGCCAAACCGGGTCCCACAGGCGCATCGTGTTTGGCGAGGTGTTTGATCCTCCCGCGGAGGTGACGCCGCGTGTGCGTGCCCTGGCGGATCTCATGCTGCAGGCCGACATCCACGCCGAGCCGGTGGCCGACGCGCGCGTGCCCCTCTGGGAGAAATTCATCTATCTCGCGCCATTTGCCGCGTTCACGGGTGCGGCCCGCCTGCCGATTGGCCCGCTGTGGGCCGACGAGGAATCTCGCGCGGCGTTCATGGACGCGGTGCGCGAGGTCGAGCGTGTGGCGCGGGCGTCTGCCATCAACGTGGCGGCCGACACCGTCGAGAAAGTCGCCGCCTACACGGCCGGCATTCCGGCCAGCACGCGGTCGTCGTTGCTGATCGACCTGTCCATCGGAAAGCGTATCGAGGTCGAGTCATTACCTGGGTCTGTGGTTCGCAGAGGTCACGCGGTTGGCGTCGACACACCCATGATGCGGGCCTTGTACGCGGTCCTGCGACCACATCTGAAAATGGGCCAATGAGGCAATGGGGCAATGAGGCAATAGCGCGCATTGGCCCATTAGCCCATTTACAATGAATGCACCTGAATGATCGTCCTGTTCACCTTCCTCGCCGGAATAGGCGCGGGCGCACTTGGCGCCTTGCTGGGGTTAGGGGGCGGCATCTTCCTCGTTCCGTTCCTCAACATCGTTCTGCACGTTCCGCTTGAGCAGGCGATGGCCGTGAGTCTTGTCACGGTCATTGCAACTTCAAACTTCGTCTCGCTCGCATCAGCAGGACAGAAATCGGCCAACGGCCGTCTGGCGATGCTGCTGCAACTCATCGCAGCCGTCGGCGCCATCGGCGGCACGTTCATGCTCGACTACATCTCGTTGCGAATGCGCGAGCAGATCTTTGGCGGCACCGCATTGCTGGTTGCCGCGGTCATCGTGTCCAGGCTCAATCAGCGCAACGTGTTGCCTGGTCACGTCGACGACGTGGGGTTTCTGGGCGGCTGGTTTCAGGATCACGACACTGGCGAACTTGTCGCTTATCGGTTGAAACGTCTGCCCGTTGCGTTCGGTGTGACGGCAGGCGCCGGGGTCATCTCCACCTTGACCGGAATGGGTGGAGGAGTGCTGGTGGTGCCGGCTTTGAATTCGTGGTGCGGCGTGCCGATGCGCGTGGCGGCAGCGACCAGCGCAGTCATTCTTGGCGTAACGGCAATACCAGGTGTGATTGACAATTTCGCGCGCGGTCACCTCTCAAGCCCCATGTTGGCCGCAGGCGGCGTGCTGGGGGTGTTGGTGGGGTCCCGAGCCGGTTTTTGGATTGGCGCGAAGGTCAAGGTCCGTTCGCTGAAGATCCTGCTGGCCGTGGTGCTTGTTGTGGTGGCATTTGAATACCTGTTCTTCAAATGACCAACCACCCGGAATTCTCTGTGCTGAAACGTGGCCTGCGGCTGGCATTGATGGCCACCTCCGCCACCCTCGCGATGGGGCTGGCGCTGTCACTGTTCGTGTCCGGCCCTGCCGCCCCGGTCGCCGAGGCGCTCTTGTGGCTGGGACTTGGAATGCTGGTCGCTATCCCGATTCTCAACGTCATTAACGTCGTCATCATCGAGTGCCGTCTCAAGGAATGGCTCTTCGCCGCCGCTGGCGTGGCCGTGCTTGTGCTGCTCGCGTACACGATCGCGGCAAAGATCTGGCTCTAGGGAAAGTCGTAGGCTGCGCGGACGGGCTTGAGCGGGCGGTCGAACCACAACGGACGCCGCGTGCCATCCGGCCCAGGGGCCGGCCGCGTCTTTGCCATCCACTCCAGGTAGAGCGCATGCGACTTCGCGGTATCTACCATCACGTCGCCATACGAATCGTCCGGCCCGGCCTTCTCGAGCCGCACGCGCTGATGCCAGCAGTGCATCCCGCTGACCGGATCGGGTTGCACCGGGAACGTCAGGTTCTGGTGGACGCCGATCTCGGTCCACCACACCCGGGCACTATCAGCGTCGTTGCTCTTGAACGGCTGCGTGCCATGCACCTGGCGCATCTCATACTTGCCGTCGGCGCTGCGCGCGATGCGCACCAGGGCTGACGCGTTGCGCGCGCCTCCCTGGTCCTCATCAAGCCGCCATCGCCCAAGATGGTGCGACATGGCGACGACCCCGGGACGGATGCCTTCGGTTACCCACGCCCTTGTGACGAAGAAACCGATACCAGTGTGGACCTTCACCAGATCGCCAATAGCGATACCGAGCTTCTCGGCGTCCCCGGAGGCAATCCAGAGCGGGTTGCTGTGAGAGATCTCATACAGCCACTTCACCGGCGCTCGCGTATGAATCAACGTGGGCAGCCGGAAATTCGGGAGCAGATCAAACTCGTTTGCCGCCTTGTCGAGGTCGCGCCAGTACACGTGCCCAGTGACGTAACGCGGAATCGCGTGCTCGGGCCATCCCCATTCAGCCAGCGTCGGCGAGAAGAACTCGAGCTTGCGTGATGGCGTGTTGAACCCGGTCATCCGCCTGCCATCAATCTCCACGCCACCCGTCTCCACCGGCTGCTCGTGCGTCTTGCTATACGCCACGTCATCAACTTTGAAGACGCCGTACTTGCGCATGTACTGGAGCGGTGTCAGTTCTTCCTTCTTTGCCGCCTCGGGCAGGCCGGGCACGGAGTTCTCGAACATCCAGCCGTAGTACTCATCGACCGTGATCTGCTG
>SHUF01000067.1 GCA_009694745.1 Acidobacteriota bacterium | reverse complement strand
TGTCTGGAACCGGGGGTGTGTTTCGCCGAACCACTTGAACAGCAGGCCGTCCTGCGCCATCGAGTAGTACACCCGCGGACCGGTCAGGATGATGCCGTTGACCGCGCCGAAGGTGGACACCATCACGAGCACGGCCATCGCCCCAGCGCCGCCGCTTCCCAGCAGCGCGTCGGCGGCATCGGCGGCCACGCGTGTGGACGCGCGCAGCGTCTCGAGCGGCAGCACGCGCAGGTAGATCGCGTTGAGTCCGGCGTAACAGGCCGTGACGATCACCGTGCCGATGACGAGCGCCCGCGGAATGATGGTGGCGGCGTCACGCGTCTCGCCTGCGGTAAACGTCACCATGTGCCAGCCGCCATACGCGAACAGTCCGGCGACCATGGCCAGGGCGAATCCATTGAGCGTCACTGAGGCCTCGGCCCCGATTGGCGCCGCAGACATCGGTTGTCCCCACGTCAGCCACGCGCCGGCAATGATCATGAGGACGATGGCGGCGACTTTAGCGGCGGTGAAAATAGTTTGCACACGTCCGCCGTGTCTCACGCCAAAGATGTTGACGGCTGAGAGGACCAGGATCAGTCCCACCGCGGTCAGGCGCAGACCCATGTCGCTCATCGGGATGAACACCGCGGCGTACCGCGCGAACACCATCGCGATGGCCGCGATGATGCCGGTGTGCATGATCCAGAACATCGCCCAGCCCCAGAGAAAGCCGACGACGGGTGAATAGGTTTCGGTGAGGTAGACGTAGACGCCGCCCGTGCGCGGAAAGGCTGAGGCCAGTTCAGCACACGCCAGCGCTCCGCAGATGGAGAGAGCGCCGGCGCCGATCCACACGAGCAGGATGCCGCCGACCGTCGGCATCTGGCGCGTGATCTCCGACGGCTGCACGAAGATCGACGCGCCGATTATGGTACCTACGACCATTGCGGTGGTGTGGCTCAAGCCAAGTGACTTTTGGAGCATGGCACCGCGGGATTCTGTCACTTGTAATGGCGAAATGTTTGCAGTGTGCGAATGCCCGAGTGCGGGAATGTTCAAGGAGCGCAATAGGCGAATGACCCTGGAGCAGCAGATGCAACCATTGGAGGGCATAGACATTCGAGCATTCTTCCCTCCATTGGTTTGTCCGCACTTTCCACCTCCGCCCCTCTGGGGCTACGGCGGACAAGCTGCCATTTCGGACATTTGTGACATTTCGCCATTACGAATGACGCCGCGCGCGTCCGTCATCGTCAATGAGGCGAGCTAGCGCACAATGGGTGCTTTTCCGAGCTCCACGAGCCACACGTCGGACTCATTGCGCTTGAGATTGAAGTACGCGGTGCGCTCGTCATGGCTGAGCCTGAACCCGGAGGGAAGTTGATCGCCGAATGAAGGCACGGTGACTGGGCGGATGGCACCGGTCTTTGGATCCAGCAGCCTCGGTGCGTTCGCCGGGCCCACTAAGAGGTGGCCATCCTTGAGCCATGCGAAGACGGCGCCGCGCACGTCTCCGACAGACCGGTACTTCCGGCTGGCGATGTCGTAAATGGTGACAATGTCATTGAAGCCATTGACGCTTCCGGCCAGTTGCTGGTTGTCCTGGGACCACTGCAGCGCATTGCCGGGCAGGAATGTACCTTCCCCTGCCGGCGCCGGCAGAATGTCGGGCGTCTGGTCCTTCCACGGCTTTCGGGGGTCGAAGATTCCCGTGATACGCCGACTGGTCGTGTCTGAAAACGCCATGCGGGCGCCGTCGCGCGACCACTGCGGATACAACATCGAGATGCCGTCGGCGTGGGTGAGCTGGTTGAGCTGGCCTCCCGGAGTGGTGGTCCACAGCTCGTATTTACCGCTGCGGTTCGAATAAAACGCCACCAGCTTACTGTCGGGTGACCACTGCGGCCAGCGATCGTAGAACGCGTCGGTCGTCAGTTGTCTGATACCCGACCCATCCGCCGCACTGATGAACAGATCTTCCTGCTGGACAACGCCCGTGCCAAGCACCAGGAACTTGCCGTCTGGCGATGGGTCCACAAATGAGAAGGCGCGTGATCCGGATGTGATGGGCTCGCTCGGTCCGAGCACGCCTCGCACCGCATCAAAGGTCGAACGATAGATATTGCTGGTGCCAGACCGTGCTTCGTACACCATAAACTGGCCGTTCGCCGACATCCGCGCCCGGCCGACGTAGTTCGCAGGCGTAGTGGCCGGCTCAGGCTCGCCAGACGGCCGTCCGGTCTCCGGGTCCATGGCAATGCGCCACAGGTTCATGCTGCCGCCGCGATCGCTCACGTAGTACAGGAACGACCCGTCGGCGTTCCACATCGGGCTCCAGTCCACCGCTTCGTCATTGGTGGCGCGCCACGCCGGGCCCCCGGCTTCCGAAATGACCCAGATGTCCCGAATGCTGTTGGTCTGGGCGCCGCCCACTGCGCGGCCGAGGCCCCAGTACGCAATGAACCGCCCGTTGGGTGCCCAGGTGGGATTCACGGCGTCCTCTTCGGTAACCGGTGTGACCTTTCCTGTCTCGACCTCCACACGTCGCAACTGGCTCAGGCTGCTGCGGTTGGTGGCAAGCGGAGCGGTCTGGGTGGCATACACCAGGTGCTTGCCGTCGGGTGACCAGGCTGGGTCGAACCCTTCCGAGGTGACCCGCCGTTGCGCGTCGCCGGTGCGACTCATCACGAAAAGCCCCCCGCCATCCCGATCCGACCGGAACGCGATGCGCTCGCCGTCGGCAGAGAACGCCGGCGCCCGGTCGCCGACCGGTGAGTCGTTCGTGAGGTTGAAGGGTGTCTGGCCTCCCACACTCTGGAGGTAGATGTCGTCGTTCCCTGCGGCGTTCGAGACGTACAGGATCCATTTGCTGTCGGGCGATAACGTCGGTTCCAGTTCCTGACCGCTGGCCGACGTCAGCTGGAGGTGCTGCAGCGTCAACGCCGGCGCGGTGGGCGCCGATCGTGGCCAGAGCGTAAACGCAAGCGCCAGCATCCCCACTCCGACCAGGCTCGCGGCTATCAGCATCCACGGCCTGCTGGGTTTGGCAGCAGCAGCGGCGAACGCCGGCCGTTGCAGTTCACCCGAGTCGAGTTCCTCACGCAGCGTCTGTAGTTCGTTCCGGAGATCCTTCGCACTCTGATAGCGGCGATCCGGATCCTTCCGCAGGCACGTCTTGAGGATGCGCGCAAACGCTGACGGCAACGCCGGATTGAATTCGGTGGCAGCGCGTGGCTGATCTTTGAGCACGGCCGACAGCACCGCCATGCTCGTGTCGCCTTGAAATGGCCGCTGACCGGTGGCCATCTCATACAGCAGCACGCCCAGTGAAAAGATATCCGTGCGGTGATCGACGGCTCGGCCTTCCGCCTGCTCCGGCGACATGTACGACACGGTACCGACGATGCGGCCTTCACCGGTCAGTTGCCGCGTTTGCTGGTCGCCCACCAACCCCTCAGGTTCGCGAAGCTTCGCGAGACCGAAGTCGAGGATCTTCGCGTGGTTGGCCGCGGTGACAAGCACGTTGGCCGGCTTCAAATCGCGGTGCACGATGCCACGGTCGTGCGCGGCGCTCACGGCATCGGCAATCTCCACGCCGAGACGCAGCAATGTCTCGAACGGCATGCCCCCGGACGGAATCTTGACCGACAGCGGGTCGCCTTCCACCAGTTCCATGGTGATGAACCGCACATCGCCCGCGCGCTCGAACGAATGGAGGGTGACGATGCCGGAGTGATTGAGGGCGGCGACGGCCTTGGCTTCGCGCTCGAATCGGTCGAGGTCATCCGCGCTCGACGCTACGGCTGCCGGCAGGATCTTGACGGCCACCGTGCGGCCCAGCGTCAGGTCCTCGGCCGCATACACCTCGCCCATGCCGCCTGCACCGAGCAGGCGGAGGATTCTGTAATGTCCGAGCGTCGTCCCAATCATTGTCCGGCGCGGCCATTCTACTCTGACGCCTGCTTGGCGCATCTGCGCAATGACGAAATGTCACAAATGTCCGACATTTCGCCATTTCGGACATTTGTGACATTTCGCCATTTTCAGCGCATCGATGCGCGCCCCGTCACCGTCAGTATCGCGCAGTGGCGAGGATCGCTGTCAGAACGTCAGCCGATCCAGGAAGAATGACTTCCTCCAAATCAGGCGCGTAAGCGACCGGATTATCCATGGCCGCCACTCGAGCAACGGGCGCGTCGAGATACGCGAAGAGGTCGCTGACGGCGCGGGCCGCGAGTTCGGCGCCGAAGCCGCACGTCAGTTGATCCTCATGCGCGATGACCAGCCGGTTCGTAGCCTGCACAGCCGTCGCAATGGTGTCCCAGTCATACGGCATGATCGTGCGCAGATCGATCACCTGCACGCTGATGCCGTCCTTTTCGGCCTGCTGCGCCGCCAGTAGCGAGCGCTGCACGAGCGCGCCCCAGGTGACCACCGTCACATCCGTACCTTCGCGCTTGATCGCCGCCTTGCCGAACGGAATCATGTGCTCGGCGCCCGTGTATCCGCCCTTGTTGTAGGTCTGGCGATACAGGTGTTTGTGTTCCAGGAACAGGACCGGGTCGTAGCAGCGAATGGCCGTACGCAAGAGCCCGGCCGCATCGTGCGCGTTGGACGGGTACGCAATCCGAATGCCGGGGCAATGCGCGAAGATGCTCTCACCCGACTGGCTGTGGTACGGCGCGCCACCGCGCAGGTACCCACCAATCGCCGTGCGCACCACCATCGGGCACGAAAAGACGTTGCCCGACCGGTACCGCATCATCGACATCTCATTGCGCAGCTGCATCATCGCCGGCCAGATGTAGTCGAAGAACTGAATCTCCACCACCGGCTTGATGCCACGCGTGGCCATGCCGATGGCCCGGCCGATGATGTTGGCTTCGGCCAACGGCGAGTTGAACACGCGCGTGCCGCCATACGCTTTCTGCAAACCGTGCGTGACCTTGAATACGCCGCCCTTGCCCTGCACTTCCGACAGCTTTGTGTCGTCTGTGGAATCCGCCACGTCTTCACCGAACATGACGATGCGCGGGTTGCGCGCCATTTCGTCTTTCATGGTGTGGTTGATGGCCGCCACCATGGTGTCTGGCTTGGCTCCCGTTTCCGCCGGGCTGTCGAAGGCGGCGCTCGCAGGGTCCACATCGGGTGAATACACGTAGAGGCCCGCCGTGTCTTTGGCCGGCTTCGCAGCCTTGATGGCGGCGTCGGCGGCTTCGTTGATTTCCGCATCGACGGCCTTCGCGATCTCGGCCAGGTCGTTCTCCGTGGCCAGGCCTTCGGCCTTCAGCCACGCCGCCAGCTTCGTGATCGGATCCCGCCGCGCTTCGTCCGCTCGCTCCGCCGGCGTCTTGTACAACTTCTCATCGTCTGACAATGAGTGCGAGTACGGACGCACAACCTTGGCGTGCACCAGAGCCGGACCCTTGCGGTCGCGGCACCAGGCGAGTGCTTCGGCCGCGGTGCGGTAGCTCTCGAGGAAGTCGGTCCCGTCGCAGCGCAGGACCTTGAGGTCGGGCCATGTGTCGACGAGCTTCGACATGTCGCCGCCGGCCGTCTGCACTGTGACCGGCACCGAAATAGCGTAGCCGTTGTCTTCGATCATGAAGAGCACCGGCAGCTTGCCGACACAGGCGGCGTTGAGCGACTCCCAGAATTCGCCTTCGCTGACTGTGCCGTCGCCAAGCGACACGTAGACGACTTCGTCTTTCTGGAACTTGTGTTCCCGTTCCGGAATGTCGGTCAGATTCTCATAGAGCCGGCCGGCTTCGGCGCAGCCCACGGCCTGCAGGCACTGGGTGCCGGTGGGGCTTGATTGCGACACGATGTTGAGCGCCTTGTGTCCCCAGTGCGACGGCATCTGGCGGCCGGCGCTGTTCGGGTCGGCGGCCGCGCCCATGCCGCTCAGGAACATCTCAAGCGGCGTCATGCCAATCGCCAGGCAGAGCGCCCGATCGCGATAGTAGGGGTAGAACCAGTCGTGCCCCGGCTTCATCTGCATACCGGTGGCCGCCATGATGGCCTCGTGCCCGGCGCCGCTGATCTGGAAAAAAATCAGGCTCTGATTCTTGAGCTGGATTTCTTTGTCGTCGATGCGCCTCGAGGTCAGCATCGTCTTGTACGCCTGCAGTAAATCGGCGCGCGTGAGACCTTCGAACGTGGCTGCGGTGGCGGTGGCGTCTGGTGGCTTCATGGGCGCTCCGATTATACGCCGCACGCTCGGCCGCTGGGCGGCGACTGACGCCGGGGGCCGGGTGTCATTCGTAATGGCGAAATGTCACAAATGATCGAAATGGCGAAATGTCTGCAATGCGGGAGTGGCCCAATGGCCGAATGTCCAAGGCGCGCAATGAACGAATGACCTTGGAGCAGCAGATTCAACCATTAGAGGGCAAAGACATTCCCGCATTCTTCCCTGCAATGGTTTGTCCGCATTTCGCCATTTCGCCCATTTGTGCCATTTGTCCATTACGAATGACACCGGCGCCGGCCATTGGCCCTAATGGACTCGCCGAAGGTTGGTCGGGTTCGGCCGCGGGCGAGGCGTCGGCGGTCGTCTGACCGGCGTTTTCAGATACCAGTAGCCGGCAAGGAGTCCCCCGAGATGGGCCACATGCGCCACTGTGGTGCCCCCGCCCTGGCCCAGCGCCTGTGTGAACGCGATGGCGCCCATGATGAGCACAAAGACCCGGGCCTGCAGCGGGAAGATCCCCAGAAACAGGATGGTGCGGTGCGGGAAGATGATTCCCCAGGCCATGAGCAGCCCGTAGACCGCGCCTGACGCGCCAATGGTGGGGATGTCATACGAATCGCCGCCAAACGGCAGCAGCGACACCAGCAGCGAGCAAAGACCGGCGCCGACACCAGTGACGGCGTAGTACTTCACGAACGACTGCGTGCCCCAGCGCCGCTCCAGATCCACGCCGAACATCCAGACCGAGAGCATGTTGAAGAGGATGTGAAACACGTCGGCGTGCAGGAACAGGTACGTCACCGGCTGCCAGACCCGTCCCTGCGTCAGCACCGCCTCCGGCGTCAGACCGAACCAGTCGATCACCAGCGTCCGCGCCACCATCATCACCATGAACACCACGACGTTGGCGATGACGATGGCCTGGACGGCCGGGGTCATGGGGCCGGGGCCGAAACTGACGTGCGATTGTCCCGGGGCGTATTGGCTCATTTATTTCTCTTTCGTTCGGCGCAGCCGCGCCATCAGGCGTGCACGCACGTTCGTGAATTCATGCAACCGGAGGACGCTGGCTGCAAGCGCAAGCACAACCAGGCCAACGCCGATCGCGGCACCAACGCGAATGCCCGCACGCAGCGTCCGTGCGGTTGCGGCCACGATATCGCCGGGCAGCCAGGCCACCAGAGAGTCCAGCGGTGGAAGCGTCGCGTCCAGCCAGGCTTCGGTCACCACGGCCGCCGCGCCCATGGCCAGCGACGCGACCAGAATCTTCACGAACGACAGGAGGACGCGGCCGCCTTCGATGCCATCGATCCGCCGCGACAGCAAGTACAGCAGCACGCCCGAGTTGAACAGGGCCGCGATGGCGGTGCCGAGCGCCAGGCCCTGAAAGCTGAACACCCGCACAAGCGTCAGGTTGAGGATTAGGTTCAGGGCGATCGTGCTCACGCTGACCAGCACCGGTGTGCGCGCATCCTTCAAGGCGTAAAAGGTCGGCGACGCGATCTTCACGGCCGAATATCCGATCAGGCCCGGCGCGTAGCACAGCAGCGCAAGAGCCGTCATGCGTGTGCTTTCGCTCGTGAACTGGCCGCGCTCGAAGATCAGCTCGACAATGGGGCCCGACAGCGCCATGAGTCCGATCGTGGCCGGCACGCTCAGCATCAGCATCATCCGGATGCTGCTCGACACGGTGCGGCGCACGTCGCCGAGCGCACCCGCGTTCACTTGGCGGGCGATTTCCGGAATGGCGGCCGTGGCCACCGAGACGCCGAAGAGACCGATCGGCAGATACATCAGACGGAACGCGAGCTGCAGCGCCGTGACCGCGCCTTCGCCTTCGCCGACAGCCAGATACGTGTTCACGATGAGGTTCACCTGCGATGCCGCCAGGCCCAGCGTGCCAGGCCCCATCAGCAGCAGAATCTCGCGCATGCCAGGGTCGCGAAAACTGAGCACGGGTTGGTACCGGAATCCCTCGCGCCGGAGCAGGGGCAACTGGAACACGATCTGACCGACGCCGCCAATGAGCGTGCCGATGGCAATGCCGAAGATGGGATTCCAGCCAAGCGCAGTGCACACCGGGATGATGGCGACTGCGCTGAAGATCACCCCAACGTTGTAGATGGCGGGTGACATGGCCGGCACGAAGAACCGCCGCAGCGAGTTAAGCATCCCGCTGAGCGCCACCGCCACGGCCACAAGCATCAGGAACGGCAGCACGATCCGCGTGATGTCAACGGTCAGCGTCAGTCGCGCCCGGCCGTCGGGGCCGGAGAACTCCTTTGGCAGCAGGCTCAGGAGCGGCTCGGCGAAGATCATCCCCGCGATGACGAGCGTGCCTGTCACCACCATCAGGGCGTTCAGGACCAGATTGCCCAGGCGCCAGGCCGCAGCCTGCCCATGCTCTTTCCAGTAACGGGTAAAGGTCGGGATGAAGGCAGCGCTCATCGCGCCTTCGGCGAACAGGTCGCGTACCAGGCTGGGCACGCGCATCGCGATGTTGAACGCGTCGTGCGCCATGCCCGTGCCGAAGAACGCGGCCATGACCTGGTCTCGGATGAGTCCCAGGATGCGGCTGGTCATCACGGCCAAGCCGACCGTCCCGGCCGATTTGGCCAGCCGCTCAGACATGGGGTGAGGAGGGGCGGGGCACAAAAAACAGGGGCCTCAATCCCTGCGATTGAGGCCCCTGCCCGGAGGATGGATGAGAGACACTTGCGTGCCTTTCACCGAGGTTAGACGGCTGACCCGTCGAATAAGTTTGGCAATCTTCCGTACGAGCGGGGGCAAGCACGGGTTAGGCCGGCGGAGCCAATCTGGCCTTGACCGCTTCGGCCACCGACTTCCCATCCACCGTCACGCCAGCCATGGCGGCCGTCACCGCTTTGATGACCTTCCCCATGTCCTTCATGGACGTGGCGCCGACGGCGATAATCGCCGCGTCGATGGCCGCGGCCACGGCTGCCGGGTCTGCCGCCGGGGGGCGGTACCGTTCCAGGAACGTGATTTCGGCCTGTTCCTTGTCGGCCAGCTCTGGGCGTCCGCCCGCACGGAACTGCTCAATCGATTCGCGCCGCTGCTTGACGAGCTGGCTCACCACCTGCAGCGACTCCGCATCATCCAGAGCCCGGCCCTTTTCAATCTCACGGTTCATGAGGGCGGCCTTCAGCATGCGTAGGGGCCCAAGCGACGCCTGGTCGCGCTGGCGCATGGCGTCGCCGATGTGTTGGGTGACCGTGGTCACTAATGTCATACGCCTGAGTGTATCAGCGGGTTGCGACGCGCTGGTACAGGGCTTCGTATTGCGCCGCGATGGCATTTGGCCGGAACAGGCGGGCCAGTGCCTCGCCGGCGGCCGGACTCGTGCGCCGGCCCGAGGCCAAGGCGTCGAGCAGGGCGCGAGCAAGCCGCTCGGCATCCTTCTTCGGCACCACCGCCACGTCGGCGCCGAAGATCTTCTGGAGCTCCAGTCCACCCGGATGGTCGGCCGAGACGACCGGTGTGCCCGACGCCAGCGCTTCAACCGCGACGGTGGGGAGCGCTTCGAGCAGCGACGGCAAGGCAAAGACGTCGGCGGCCGCCGTGTACCTCGCCACCTGGTCGTTGCCGACGAGGCCGGCGAATGTCACCGCGCCCGTGATACCAAGCGCCGCCGCCTGTGCCTCCAGGCTTTCGCGCAGCGACCCAGCACCGCAGATCACCAGGCGCACGTCCTGACGCGCCTGCCGGACTTTGGCGAACGCGTCGATCAGATACGTCTGCCCGGCCAACTCGTGCAGCCGTTTGACGTTGACGATGAGTTGCGGCTCGCGGATCCCGAGCGCCTCGCGCCACGCGTGCCTGGTCGCTTGGTCATGGACGGCGAACATCTCCGGCACGGCCGGGTAAACCACCGAGAGGTTCGGTCGGTCGAGACCAAGTTCCACCGCCCGGGCCATCAACCCCTGGCTGTAGAACGTGACGGCAGCGGCGCCTTTGTAGGCACGTGTGAAAAGGTCGACCGGCCACTTCTTGCGGTAGTGCCAGATCTCCGTCCCGTAGAGCGTCAGCACGTACGACACACGATGGCGAGTGGCCCACCGAGCAGCTGCCTCGACCAGGAGTCCGTTGCTGTGCAGGTGCAGCAGGTTCGCGCGGGTGCCGATGCGGTCGAGCAGACCACCGATGTGCCGAGTTCGCTGCAGTGCATCGATCCGCAGGAGTCGTGACAGCGCCGGCACGCCCTCGCGTCGCGGCACCCACTCCACGGGTCCTGCGGCCGGATCCTCCACGCCCCCGCCCTGCGCCGGCGGATGCGCGAGATACCGCACCTCATGCCCACGCGCCTTCGACCATTCTCCCGCCTGCGCCGGCAGGATGGCATTCGCCGCCTGGTCAGGAGGTAAGTGCGGCGTGATGTGAACGATGAACATGAAAGTAGGAAAGTCGAAAAGTTGGGAATTAGGGAAGTGAAGACTTTGGACTCTGGACCCTGGACCCTGGACCCTGGACGACCCTGAACTCGCGGAACGTCATCCCACGAGCCGCGAGCGTTCCCGTGGCGAAGCTGAGGAACGCCCCCAGTCTCTCGTAGAACGCGTCGAGTTCGCCCTGGGTCTTGTTGTACGGGCTGGCGCCGACGATGACCTCGCTGGAGTGGAAGAGAAGGTTCAGGATGGGCGCGCCGCGGTCCACGAGCTGGCGGCCCAGGGCGCACATGTCGGCGGCCGAGCTGTACGACGGCCGCAGCCAGCGCACATGCGCGATGCGCGCCAGGCGCAGCGCGCGTTTGGTCTGATAGTTGAACGGTGCGCGCGCGTAGAGACGTTCGACGAATGCCGGCACCCGTCGGCTCAGTGCCGCCGAGATCGGCAGTTCCATCACCTCACTCGATCCCGGCCTTGTCGCATCGTCGTACCCGAGAAAATACGGTGCGAGGGGAGCGCCCACAAAGTCTGGGCCCTGCTTGTGCGCTTCGTAGAACAGCGGCGCGACGCTTGAATCCACCAGGTAGCCCTGCTGTTCAAGCGATGAGACGTGGGAGGCGGAGAAGCCGAAGCGGCCTGACCGATACGAAATCGGGCGCACGCCGACCGCCGACGTGATGGCATCGGTCAGAGAGCGCAGCTGCGCGTCGAACTGCTCAAGTGGCAGTTGGAGCGCGTAGGGATGCCGCTGAATGTCTTCGTCCGTGCACGGCGGCGTTTCCCACGCGTGATGATGCGCGCCAATTTCGCAGTCGCCCTGTGCGAGGAGCCCGCGCAGCACCTCTGCCGACCGCGGGTCGGTGGCCACTGGATGTGTGATGACGTAGGTGGGGCGCACGCCGTGGCGGGCGAAAAATTCATGCAGTCGCCCCAGGGCATAGATGTTTTCGAAGCGCTGGTTCCGTCGCGCCTCCAGGTCCCACTGGTTGTCACCTTCGGTGTCGATGGCGACGAGCAGGGCAGGACCGCCCGCCGGGGTCATCGATCCTGGTCCGAATCGCCGAGCGTGATGTGCCACGCGTCGGTGGATGTGTAGAAACCCGGCGCCAGTTCGACCGCGTTGATCTTGGCGACGAATTCCATGGTGGACTTCACCGAGAAATACCCCGACTGGCGCAGGAGCTTGCGGAAGCCAGCGTGCATGGCGAACGCGCGAATCTTGTCCGAGTTGGCCGCCCGCGCCTCGCGATCCACCCAGCGCAGCAATGTAAGCAGGCCCGTGTGGTCGTCAGGTGCGGTCAGCCAATCCACCACAATCGTCACGCGACCGCGCGCTTCCTGAAGGTGCCGATACACGATGTAGCCAGAGACGACCCCGTCGCGCTCGAGCGCGGCGACGATGTAGCGCACGTGCGGCGCCTGGATGTACTTCCAGTTGAGGTACGCGGCATCTCGCCGTACAGCAAAGGCGAACTGCGGCGCGACGCGATCCCACAACTGGGTGAAGCTCTCGTCGAAGTTGCGGATGACGCGCACTTCGCCCTGAAGCGGACGCGTGCGGGCCACGAGCCGGACCAACGGCAGGGTCAGTGCCGAGACCAGGCGGTTGGCGGTGACCGACCAACCCGGTTGCCTGAGGGCCCGGCGAGTCAGCGGCTTCACGAAACACGGCACCGGCCCCAGATCCGGCCACCGCATCTTCTGGAACAGGCGATACGACGATTCCGAGAGCCCGAGTCCCAGCGACGCACCGACGTTGCGGTCCCAGGTGCGGAACAACACTTCGCCCAGGCCCTGTCGTTGGCGTTCAGGCGCCACCATCACGTCCATGCCCCACGCCGCATCAATCTCGCGGCCCTGCACCGAGACTTTGACCGGCATCGTGGCGTATTGCCCGATGATCGTGGTCCCTTCACGCGCCAGCCAGATGAGCGGGCCGTCGGTGGGCCGGTGCGGATTATGCCGGTACTGCCACTCCCACCGCAGCCGGTTCGCCTCGGCAGAATCGATGCCGAAGACGCGCCGGTACAACGCGTCCACTGCGCGTTTGTCTTCGGGACGATATCGATCTACGTCAGCCATGACAGATTGCCGATTCCAAATTTCAGTTTACCGATTCCAGCACGTATTCCATATTGCTGATTAATGCGTCGCGTGTGAGCGAACTCTGGCCGAGGAAGCGGCCGAGTCTGGCCGGCAGGCGGCGCACGGTCGAGGTCATGTGCAGTTCTTCGCGGACGATGCGCAGGCCGGCGGCGGCGATTTGCCCGCGCAGGCGGGTCACCGTGACAAGCTCGAGCAGGTCGTCGTGTTTCCAGATGCCGTTGCGGGCGTCACGGATAAACGAGTTTTCGTGCGCCGGTTCCTTCAGCGTCCAGGGCGCGTATCGCGCGAGCAACCGGAACGTCCTGAACGCAATCCAGCGGCCGGCGATCAGATGCAGCGGGATCTGGATTTTCAGGCGCGGCAGATGTGCGCCGGCAAATGACAGGTACGGCGCCGTCGAGAGGAACAGGCGTGCGCCTGGCGCCATCACGCGGCGGCACTCGCGCAGGTAGAGGGGCGCGTCCCCGACATGCTCGATCACCGCGTGCGAGAGCACGAGGTCGAACGAGCCTGACGCAAAAGGCAACTTCATCCCGTCGGCCTGCAGGAAGTGAAGTTTGTCTGACAGCCCGCGCTCCTGCGCAAGCTTCACGCCCGCGTCGCCGAACCGGTTGATGGGATCGATGCCGATGACCGCGTGGGCATGGTCGGCGAGTGAGAGGGGCATGCCGCCCCCGCCGCATCCGGCGTCAAGCACACGGCCGTGAACGCTCACACCTGCGCGCTCGAGGAAG
>SHUF01000066.1 GCA_009694745.1 Acidobacteriota bacterium | reverse complement strand
CCCACGGCGTCAGCGAGAAGACGGTGCGCACCATCTGGCACCAACACGGCCTGCAACCGCATCGCGTCACCCACTTCAAGCTGGCGCAGGATCCGCACTTTGTCGACAAACTCCGCGATGTGCTCGGCCTCTATCTGAATCCCCCCGAGTCCAGATCCGCGTTAAACCAGGTGCCGGAGTACTCGAGCAGTGCAGCTGGAGATGGATGCCAGACCGCGGCATCAGGTACGCGTTCCATGACGTCGGCCGGCCGTCCGTTCCAGGAAAGTTCCACCCGGAGTGGCGCGCCGTCCGCGGGCGTTCGAAACGTGAAGATGCCCACATTCCCCGTGGTTCCGAGCTCAAAGAAGCGGTCGCCTCCTGCCGGAGTCATCGGAAAAAACGTCTCATCGGCGTCGTCATCAAACAGCACTTCACCCAGTTCACCATTCTTGACCTCAATGGGCAGCCGATCCCAGGGATCATCGACCGACCGGTATATGCCCGAATACCGCTGAAGTTCCTCCGGCTTCATCGTCACGGCCGCTGGAGCTGCAGGCCACGCGGAGACCGGAGTCATCACCGACGCGAGATAGAGATCCGCCACTCCTTCCGAGAACCTGAATGCTTCCAGATTGTCGGAGTTGCAGAGGGTCGCGACCGTAAACTCCTGATCCGGAAAACGCATGAACCATGCCTGCATGCCTGCAGGGTGCCCACCGCGCAGGCCGGTGCGCAGTCCGCGGTAGGTATCCACGCGAAGGCCAAACGCGTACGGAATGGTGTCGCCATTCGCCAGGGTTGGGCGACTCGCCATGCGCGCCATCATCGCGGCCGTTCCAACAGTCGCCGAACTGAAGTTCCGATCCCACCGCGCCAAATCATCGATCGACGTGTAGACGTTGTCGCCGCCAAACGTCTGCGAGGAGGGAAACTGTACGTTCAGGCCTCGCGGCGTTGTTCCATGGTCAACCACACGGTCCTTCCGCGCACCCGCTCCGCCATCGTCAACAAACGTCCCCGCCATCCCCAGCGGGCCGAACACCGCTAGCTACATGTGTTCGCCGAACGGGACGCCGGCAACGCGTTCGACGATGAGGCCGAGGATGCCGTAGTCGGAATGACTGTATTCGTGTGTGGTGGAGGGTTCGAAATTCAGGGCGCGCAGCGCGGCCATCAGGCCGTGGAACTCCGCACTGTTGGCCACCGGCCGTCCGGAAAGCACTTGCAGGGTTTCGAAGTCGCGGAGGCCGGTGGTGTGTTGCAGCAGATCGCGCACGCGGATGGGCCGACCGTAGTCCGGCAGTTCCGGCACCCACTTGCGTACGTCGTCATCCACCGAGAACTGGCCGCGTTGTTCAAGCAGAAACACCGCGAGCGTTGTGAATGGTTTTGAGGCGGACCCCAGGTTGAATGCCGAGCGCGGAGTAATCGGGCGTCCGTCCTCGAGGCTCGCAAGGCCGTACGCACGTGCGAGGACGATTTCGCCTCTCCGATAGACGCCAACGGCGCAGCCAGGTGTGTCGGGCCGGATCTGAGCAAGAAAGAGGCCATCCACTTGCCCGGCGAGTGCGACGTCCTGTTCAGGGGCCGCCGCCGGCCCGCAAGACGCCAGGGCTGTCGCGACCGCAAATAGCGCAGAAGCGGCAGCCAGGCACTTTCGCATCGGGGGTCTTTCGTGAATCGGGCTGCTCAGTACTCCGAGAACATCCGCTGAATCGCGCGGCCGTCGTTGGTCGTCGCGATTGCGAGCATCAGCAGGATGCGTGCTTTGAGCGGCGTGAGGTCGTCACCGCTGATGCTGAAGACGGGCGCGGTGCCCGCGCGGGGGCGGCCCACGCTGATGCGTCCGGCGCCCGCTCGTGTGGTCGTCACCACAAACACCTGTTTGCCAATGGCGTACGTGATGCCCTGAGCCTGCGTGCCGCTCGTGGCGCCCGCACCTGCGCCGGCGATGATGACGCCCTTTGCGCCCGCATCGACCAGGGCATTGATGACGTCACCCGTGGCGCCCTGATACACCCATGCAATATCAACGCGGGGAAGCGTGGTGAGGTTCGTGACGTCGAACTCACTTTGCGCTGAGTGCCGGCGCGCCGTCTTCCGGTAGTACGCCACTCCGGCCGCATCCACGACACCCAGCACTCCGTAGCGGCCCGACTGGAATGTGTCCAGACTGAGCGCGTCGGTCTTTGTGACTTCGCGCGCCGAGTTGATTTCGTCGTTGAGCACCACGATCGCGCCCATTCCACGCGACTGCGGATGGGCCGCGGTGAGGAACGCATCCTCAAGGTTGGCGGCGCCTTCGTATCCCAGTGTGCTCGGGTTGCGCATCGAACCCACCACGACGACCGGACGCTCGTCGCGCACGGTCAGATGCAGGAAATACACGAGCTCTTCGAGTGTGTCGGTGCCACTCGTGACCACCACGCCTGCCAGTTCGGGATCGCTCTTGTAACGCGCGTTGATGCGCTTGGCCAGATCCACCCACTGTTCAAGCGTGAGGGCGGAACTCGACGTGTTGGCAAATTGCTCGCCTTCAGCCCGCACCCGGCGATCGAGTCCCGGAATGGACGCAATCAGTTCCTGGACGGTCAGGCGTCCGCCGACCTTGTTTGAAATGGTTCCTCCCGTCGCGAAGAGAAACACTTTCGGCAGCGGAGCGGCGGGCGTGGCCACCGGCGCTTGTCCGACCTGAGCTTGCCCGGCCGTTGTGGTGGTTTGGGTGGGCCCTGAGGCAACCAGCGCGGAGCCGGTCAGGTACAAAGCGATCGCGGACGCAGCGCCGAGGGCGTAACGGTTCATGGCCGTTACTCTACCGCGACACTATTGGGTCCGAGAAGCCCTTGTCAGCCAGGCGCTAAGCTGGCCGGCCGCTTCGTTCGGGGTTGCACCATAAAAGGGCATCAGGGCGGCCCGGCCGCCCGGCAGCCTCGCGATCTGGGCCCTCCACCGGTCGCGGCCGACCGAGGACGCCTCAATCACGTAGGCCCGGCCGTTGATCGTTTCCTTATAGCGCACGAGAGTGGAGGAGGAGGTTACTTGTGTCACGGTCGCGCGACGATTGTCGCGGACTCAGCGCATGCGTGCAAGCGAAGCGCCGTACGAATCTGCACCTGTGTGCGTCGCTCGTGTCTTTTCGCTCAGCAAACCTCGCAGTTTTTCTTTTCGCGCGATGAACGTCCACAGGCCTTCCACGATGTGTGCACAGGTTTTCCACAGCGGTGCCAAGGTGAGTCACAATGACGCAGTGCGCGCCTTGTTGCGATCGACCGTGTGGGCCATGTTGATGGTCGTGATCGGCGCCACGACAGCCCGAGGCCAGACGACGCCCCCCGGTTCGCCTGCACTGGACGTCTTCCGGATCTTCCTGCGCGATGGCCGTGTGTTGTCCAGCTATGGTGAGTTTGCCCAGGTCGATACCGATCTGGTGTTTGTGGTGGCGCAGGGCCAGAAGGGCGGCGTACAGACACACGATCTGATTACCGTGCCCGTCGCGGTTGTAAACATGGAACGCACGACGGCGTATGCCAGCGCCTTGCGGATGTCCGAATACGCCGCGCTGCGCGGGGAACGCGAATACCAGGCGCTCATCGCGGATATCACACGCGCGATCGCTGCACTGGAAGCGAGCGATGACAAAGACCGCCGTTTGGGTATCGCCATTGTGGCGCGCCGGCGCCTGCTGGCGTGGCCCGCAGACCATTTCGGTTATCGCGCGGCCGAACTCCGCCAGATTGTCTCGATCATCGATGACGTGATCCTGGATCTGCAGGCCGCCACCGGCACTTCGCAATTTTCCATCGACCTGGTGGCCTCGGTGGCGTCGGCACCGCCAGTGCCGTTGATGACGGCGCCCACACCGGCCGAGACCGTGGCGATGGCCTTGATCGCGGCGTCCGCGACAGATGTCGGCATCGAGAAACTTGCGCTGCTTCGCTCCGCCAACCGAGTCGCCGAATCGCTCGCCGATGCCGACGCAGGCCTTCGCTCAGAGGTCGCCCGGCGGCTCAACGAAGAAACAGGCTTGGACGCAGCCTATCGAGCACTGTTGCGCGAGGCCCTGACCCGCGCGGATGCTGCGGTGCGCCAGGGCCGGCCTATGGTCATCCGGCGGCTGATCCTCGACGTCGAGTCGGGCGACGCGACGTTGGGACACCGGCGGCCCCGAGACGTGGCGGCGACCCTTCGGACGTTGTGGAGCGAGTCTGGACTGGCCGTGGATCAGCAACTGGCCTTTGAGCGGTGGGCCCTCGTGAAGGGTCAGCTCAGAGCGTACGAGGCGCGCGTCCGGTCGGCGCACCGCGCGTGGACCCGGCACGCGTCCACACTCTCAGCGATCAAAGGCGGTGAGCCGGCCAGCCCGGGCAAACTCGACGCCGCCGCGCGGAGTTTCGGCGAACTGGACCGCGTGCTCGTCTCACTGCGGCCACCCGATGAACTTGTTGAGGCCAACGGCATCTTCCGGAGCGCGGTGCAACTCGTACAGCACGGCCTGCTCCTGGGACAGCGTCTGGCGGTGGCTCCCAACGCCGAGCTGTCGCGCAACGCCTCCTCGGCCATCACCGGCGCCGACTTGCTCCACAACGCGGGCGTCAGGAGTCTGGCGCTCGCACTCAAGGCGCGCAGGGTGCGATGAGTACACGTTGCCTCATTCGGACGTCGGACCTCGCCGGCTTCCGCAGAGCGGTGGCGACGCTGGCGCTTGAAGGCGCGCCACTGGACGCCCGCCGGCGCGTGGTGATTGTGCCCACCCGCGCTTCGGTCGCGCTGCTGCGTCAAACGCTTGAGCGGCACGCATCGCGAACCGGCCGCGCCACCATCATTCTTCCCGACCTTCTGACGCGCGACGAATGGATGACCCGGCTGCACCTGACGTTGCCGGGTGCGCCGCGCCTGCTCGCGCGCGTCGAACGCGAAGTGCTCATGGCGGCGGCCGCCGATCGCACCGCTCGTCGTCCGCGCATGGGCGGCGCGCCATTCGCTCTGCGCCCGGCGCTCGTGGCCGTGATGCTGGACTTCTACGACGAGCTCCGCCGGCGCCAGCGGTCGGTCACCAGATTTCGTCGCGCGTTGTTCGACGAACTGAAGGTTGAGCGCGGCAGCGACCGCGGCAGTGAAAGCCTGATCCACCAGACAGCGTTTCTCGGCCTCTCGTTCCTCGCGTATGAACGCGCTGTGGTGGCTGCCGGCGCACTCGACGAACACATATTGCGCGCGCAACTGTTGGCCGAACGCCCGCAGTGGGCGGTCGATCACGTGGTGGTTGCCGTGGCCGACCATCCGACCGATCCGCGCGGCCTCTGGCCGGCAGACTTCGACTTGCTGGGTCGCTGGCCCGGCCTGCGCGTCGATGTGGTCATGACCGATGAAACGCACGACGCCGGTTTTCGCGAACGCCTCGAACGCGAACTGCCGGAAATCGAAGAACGACGCGAACCGCCGGCACCATGGTCGCCCGTGGTCGTCCGCCCACCCGATGCGAAGGATGGAGAGTGGTGTCATGTGGGCCGCGACCGCGAAGAGGAAGTGCGCGATGTGATTCGGCACATCCGCGCGCGCGCCCGCCAGGACGCCGTCCCCGGCAGACTCGCGCCGACGGCCATCGTGTTTCAGCGGCCCCTGCCGTATCTGTACCTGACCCGCCAGTTGTGCGAGGACGCGGGTGTGCCGATCCAGGCACTGGACGCGTTGCCGCTGGCCGGCGAGCCCTATGCGGCGCTGCTCGACCTGATTCTGGTGGTCGCTCGTACTGGCGGCACCCGCGAGTCGAGCCTGGCGCTGTTGCGCTCGCCGTTGCTCAACTTCGAGGTGGAGGGAGAGCGCGTCTCCCTTGAGGCTGTTGCAGCGCTCGACACCGTGCTGGTCGGGTTTCGTGTGACCGGCGGGGCCGACCGTTATCCCGACGCCGTCACGCGTTTCCTTGCCTCGGCCCATCGTCACGATCGCGCGCGGGCGAGTGGAGCGCCCGGCGCGGCGCAGGCGGCGGCCGACGCGGCCCGCGAGCTTGCGCCGTTCCAGCAGGAGGCGACTGCATCGAATCAGGTCCGATCTGTGGCGGCATTCCTGCGCGCCCGCCAACTGGGGCCCGCCGAAGGTGATGAGTGGCGCCAGGCGTATCTGCGCGCTCGCGCGGCCGTTCTCGGTTCGCTGGATGCGTTGGCGGATGCATACGAGCGGCACGACGATCGCCATAGGGAAGCCGATGAACTGGTGGCCGCCATCCGACACCAGGTGGAACGGCAGACGTTTTCGCCGCCGCGCAATCAGGCCGCCGTTCACCTCGTGGACGCGGTGGCCGCGCGGTTCGGCGAATTTGATCACGTGCATCTGGTGGGCCTGGTAGAGACCGACTGGCCCGAGCGACAGCGTCGCAGCATCTTCTATACGAGCGGACTCCTGAAGGTGCTGGGCTGGCCGCAGGATGCCGATCATGCGGCGGCCCAGTTGGCAGGCTTTCGCGATCTCACCGGCTTGCCGTCACGAACCCTGCATCTGCACGCGTTCCATCTGGAAGGTGACGCGATGGTCGGCTTGTCGCCCATGGTGGAGGTGGCGCGAGGCCTGCCTGCCATGTTGAGTGACGTGTTGCCGCCAGTGCAGATCTTCAGCGACGACGCTCACGCTGGCGCGAGGCAAGACGAGGCCAAACTGCCGGAAGATGCGGCGGCCTGGCTCGACGCCCGCCGTCGTCGTCCGCCGCTCGACGACGAACGTTACCGCGGCGTCGGCCTGCCGCAGCCGCCGCAGGCGTATCGCGTCAGCAAGGTCGATCGGTACGTCACGTGTCCCTTCCAGTACTTCGCGGAATCCGTGCTCCACCTCCAACAGGAGTCTGAGGAGGCCGTCGGCCTCACTCCCATGGAGCGCGGCACCCTGATGCACGACTTGTTCGAACGGTTCTACAGGGCCTGGAACACTGCCGGGCATGGCACCATCACGGCCGATCGATTATCCCAAGCAGTCACGATGTTCACGGCCCTGGCGCGTGAGACGTGTGGAGCCCTTCCGGATGCCGACCGCGTGTTGGAGGAGACGCGCTTGCTGGGTTCGCTCGTCGCACGTGGCGTCGCCGAGCGCGTGTTTGAACTCGAGGCCGAAGATGGCGGTGATGTGGTCGCCCGCCATCTGGAAGAGGTGCTGAAAGGGAAGTTCAGGTTCCCGATCCTCGGCGGACTCGATGAAGTGACGATCGAGATCAACGGCAAGGCCGATCGCGTGGACGTCTTCAGTGATGGCAGCCTGCGCGTGGTGGACTACAAGCTCGGACGCATGCCCGATCTCAAGACGTCGATCCAGATCGCCGCCTACGCGTGGGCGGCGCAGCAGAAATTCGAAGCGCGCGATCACACACCACACCCCGTCGCGGCCGCCATGTACCTCGCGTTTGGTGATGAGCAACGGCTCGAAGGGCGCCTGGGTACCCGCACCGAGGCGTCGATCGCCGTCCAGGCCAGGGCCACGGAGTTCGCGGGTGTCATCGGCCAGATCGAAGCAGGGCAGTTTCCCGCACGGCCCATCTCCACGAGTGAGTGCGGCTGGTGCAAGTACGCTGGCGTCTGCCGCAAGGAATACAAGCTGGAGGACGATGCAGACGAGTCTGTTTGATCTGCCCGACGACGACCCGCCGGCACCGGCGGTGTTGCCCGACCAGGCGGCGCGCGATTTCGCGTCCGACCCGGCGCAGCACGTGGTGCTTGAAGCCTCGGCCGGCACGGGCAAGACCCGCGTGCTTGTGGACCGTTATGTCCGGCTCATTCGCCTGGGCGTGTCGCCGCGGCATATCCTCGCGATCACGTTCACGAGGAAGGCGGCGGCCGAGATGCGCGAGCGCATCCTCGAACAATTGCGCGCCGAGGCTTCTCACGCGCTCTTGGCCGAGATTCAGGTCGCCACCATCGACGCCTTCTGCTTCGGCTTGCTGCGTGAGTTCCCGCTTGAGGCGGGCGTCGATCCGGGCTTCGAAATTGCCGACGAGACCGAGATGGCGCGGTTCACCACCGAAGCGCTCGATGTGACGATGCGGATCGTGCGCGGCGAGGTGGTGCGCGACGAAAATGTGCGCCTCCTGTTTACGCGCATCAAGGCCACGGTGCTGCAGGGCGTCCTGGCGACGCTGCTCGACCGGCGCCAGGTGGCCCTGCCCGCGGTGGCAACATTTGTGCGGCAGAAAGTGCGCGTGCAGGGACCCGACGAGGTAGCGCGGGCGTTTGTGGCGCGTGTGCGCGCCGTGTTCAACGGGCACGAGGCCTTTGTGGTGGACGGTCCGGCGTCCCTGGCCGAGTTCCAGTGGGTGGCCGCAGAGGCGGCCCGGCTGGCGAGTGGGGAAGACATTCCCGTTACTGACGTCCCTCAGTTGCGGCGGCGGCTCGAACGGTACTTCCTGACCAAGAAGCTCGAGGCCAGGAAGAAGTTGCCTGGGAACGCGCGCGACCATTCGAATGCCGCCGCCCGCAAGCGGCACGAAGCGGCGTTCCTCGCGATGGCTCCCGGCATCGAGGCGTCGATCGAGGCGCTCGAACGCGACGTGGACGGGTTGCTGGCGCGTGGACTGCTCACCGTGTTGACTATTGCGGTGCATCAGTACCAGCGGTTGCTCGATGAGCACGCGGTGCTCGATTTTTCCGGCATGCTCGACCGCGCCGTGGCACTCCTCGCACGTCAGGAGGAGTTCGCGCGCAGTCGGTTGAAACTGCAGGCGCGATACCACCATCTGCTGGTGGACGAGTTCCAGGACACAAGCCGGCAGCAGTGGCGCCTGGTGGATCTACTGATTGCGGCCTGGGGCGAAGGCGAGGGCGTGGCCGACGGCCAGAACTCAATTTTCATCGTGGGCGACCGCAAGCAGTCGATCTACCGCTTCCGGCATGCTGAGGTGGCGTTGCTTGACGTTGCGGCGCGTCGGATCTCCGCGTTGCGGCCCGGCCGTCAGGTCAAACAGGCGATCACCAAGAACTTTCGCGCGGTGGCCGAGCTGCTGGCGTTTGTGAATGTGCTGGCATCGGGCCTGGAAGGCGATCCTGACCTCGAGGAACGCTTCGCCTATGAGGAGCGCGACCACTTTCCGGTGGACGCGATTGCCCAAGGCGCTCGGCGCGATGGACGGCCCGTGCTTGGCGTGGTGGCCGGCGCGTCACTTCAGGCGTCGGCCGATGCGGTGGCCGCCGAGATTGCGCGGTTCCTGGCCGAGGCCACAGTGCGCGACCGCCAGGGGCCGCCCAGGGCGGCGCGGCCCGATGACGTCGCGATTCTGTTCCGCGCGCGAGCAGGACACCAAGTCTACGAGGAAGCGCTGGAGCAACTCGGTATCCGCACATACGTGTACAAAGGCCTGGGGTTCTTCGACGCACCCGAAGTGCAGGACTTACAGGCGTTGCTCAGGTTCCTCGCGCAACCCGAGTCGAATCTCCGGGCGGCGGAACTCCTGCGTTCGCGGTTTGTGCGGTTGTCGGACGCCGCGCTGGCGGCGCTGGCCCCGAATCTATCGGCGGCGATTATCGGTGACATTGAGCCCGCGGCGGCGATCGCGGCCATCGACCGGCAACTGCTTGATTGTGTCCGTGCCGGCGCGCGTCGGTGGCTGGCGCTGACCGATCGTGTGCCCGCCGGTGAGCTTGTGGACCGCGTGATGCGCGAGTCCATGTACGGCGTGGAGATGACAGGCCTTCGCGCCCATCAGGCCCGCGAGAACGTGAAGAAGGTGCGCGCGCTCGTGCGCCGGATCGAGAATCGGGGCTACACCACGATCGGGCGGCTGGCCGAGTACTTTGAAACCCTTCGCGCGGGCGACGAATCCAACGCCGTGATCGAGGCGCGGGGCTGCGTGAGCCTGATGACGATTCACGCAGCCAAAGGCCTGGAATTCCCGGCGGTGTTTGTCGTCAATCTGCATGCGCCGGGCCGGGGCGGCTCTGCGGGCGTGACGGTCATCGATCGCAGCGTGGACGGCGAACCCGAGGTGGCCTTCCGCTCCACCGACGGCACCAGGCTCGAGGACCGTCGCGAGGTGGAGGAACTGCGCCGATTGCTCTACGTCGCCGTCACCCGCGCGCGCGACGTCCTGTACCTGGCGGGGGAGATGGACGAGAACGCCGTGCTACGGGCGCCCAAGCGCAGTCTGGCGAGCCTGCTGCCGGTGTCATTGCGGCAGATGTTCACGCGGGCCTCACTCACCGACGACGATGAGGTCATCTGGGATGCCGCAGGGCGCGAGTTTGCCGTGCGTGTGTGCAAACCGCCGTCACCGTCGGGGGGGCGCCCGGCCCCACAGCCGCCACCTGTGGCGCCGGCCGCTGTTGACCGGGAGCCGTTGACGAGCGAGGCGCCGGTCATTCTCAGCGCCACCGCGATTTCAGACGTGCCGGCGGTCGTCGCCCGTGAGGGCGAGAGGAGTCTGGATCGCGGCCTGGACCGGCTGGCCGGCACCTTTGTTCATCGGCTGTTCCAGCATAGGCTGGCCGGCCCATCCACGGCCGAGGCCGTGGCCCTTCACGCAGCGCGTCTGGCGCGCCCGGAAGAACTGGTGGACGTGGCCGACCGAACTAGATTCTTTGGGACCGTGGCCCAGGCGTATTTGCAACTGGCCGACCGAGTGGACGTCCGGGCCTGGCTCGCGGGCGGCCGCGCCCACTATGAGGTGCCGTTTTCCTTCGTGTCACCCGAGAGGCCCTCGGCCATTGTGCGGGGGAGCATTGACTGTCTGGTGGCCCGGCCTGATGGGTCGCTCCTGGTGCTGGAGTTCAAGACTGGAGCGCTCAGGCCCGAACACCCGGCGCAGCTGGCCACGTATCTGGCCGCCGTAAGGCACGCGTTCCCAGAAGCTGCCGTAAGCGGAGAACTCGTGTATCCCGGCCCGGGAGAGTGAGATACACTCTTTCCGATGTCTCTGACGTGTCCAAATTGCGGCAACGCCGAAAATTTTCTTGCCAAAACTCTCCAGATGCACCTCGTGCGCGTCGCGGACGGGCAAGTCCAACCTCCGATGGAGGAGGGACGACCGGCACTGTTCGAACTGCTGTGCGACGAGTGTGATGCGACGCTCGACCTCGAAGGCTTTAATGACGACGAGCGGCGCGAATTGATGGTGACGCTGGGCGCACGCTGAGTCCAGCGTGCCGGCGAGTCCCCTGCGGGCTTTGGTGGCCATCGTATGCGCCTGCACATCGATGTCCTTGGCACGTTGCACCTGGTCTGGGGTGCGTTAGGGGTCATGACCGGCCTGTCCCTCTCTATTCTGGCGGCCGGCACGTGGGGCTCGCTCGCGGGCGAGGCGTTTGGCCTCGGTGAACGTGCAGCCGTGGCGGTGCTGGCCGCGGTCGGCGTCTTCCTGATCGTCGGTGGCGTGTTATCGGCCTGGACCGGTCGGGCACTCAAGCGGCGGCAACCACGTGGCCGGTTGATCGCGCTCATGATGGCCGTGCCCAATCTCGTGGTGGTGCCCTTCGGCACCGCGCTCGGGGTGTATTCGTTCTGGGTGCTGCTCAATGACGACGCCCGCCCGGTGTTTGGCAGGCCACCCCGTGGGGCGGTCCCTCCTGTTGCGATGAGCGAGTGATTTCAAAAATGGCACTGTCTGAATCTGTTGTCCTGGACGCCCTGCGCGTGGTGCAGGACCCCGATCTGCATCGTGACATTGTGAGTCTGGGCTTCGTCAAGCACGTCAACATCACTGGCGGGCACGTGGCGTTCACCGTTGAACTCACCACGCCCGCTTGCCCGGTGAAGGATCTCCTGCGCGATCAGGCGAAGTCTGTGGTGAGCGCGCTGCCCGGCGTGACCAGTGTGGCCGTGGAGATGACCGCGCAGGTGCGTGCCGCGGGACGCCCGGAAGCTGGACGCGCTCCGGTGGAAGGCGTGAAGAACATCATCGCCGTTGGCGCGGGCAAAGGCGGCGTCGGCAAAACGACCGTGGCGGTGAATCTTGCCGTGGCGCTGGCCAGGGCCGGCAGTCGCGTGGCGCTGCTTGATGCCGACATGTACGGGCCGAACGTGCCCATCATGCTGGGGTTTGAAAAGGGTCTGCGGCTCGAGCAGGACCAGGACAAGATTCTGCCGGCCGAGCGGTACGGTGTGCAGGCCGTCTCGATGGGGTTCCTGACGGCCGACGATGCGCCGGTGATTTGGCGCGGTCCGATGTTGCATGGCGCGATTACGCAGTTCTTTCGCGACGTCAAATGGGCCGACGTGGATTATTTGATCGTGGACATGCCGCCCGGCACGGGTGACGTGGCGCTGAGTCTGAGCCAGACAGTGCCGGTGGCCGGGGCCGTGGTCGTGACCACGCCGCAGACGGTGTCGATCGCCGACACCAGGCGCGCGGTGAAGATGTATCAGAAGCTCAATATTCCGGTGATCGGCATCATCGAGAACATGAGTCATTTCGTGTGTGGGGGCTGCGGGACCGAGGCCGATATCTTCGGCAAGGGTGGCGGCGAGGCTCTGGCCCTTGAATTGGGTGTGCCGTTCCTGGGCGGCGTGCCGCTGTCTGAGCCGGTCCGCGCAGGCGGCGATGCGGGCAATCCGATTGTCCTGTCCGCGCCGGATTCGCCGGCGGCCATCGCGCTGGCGGGCGCGGCGGCTCGAGTGGCCCAACAGGTGTCGATTGCCTCTTATGCGCGGAAAGCCATTCCGCTGACACCGATTAATTGATTCCGTTCACAAAGCATACGCTCCCGAACGGCCTCCAGGTGGTGGTCCATGAGGATCATCATCTGCCGCTCGTGGCCGTCAACGTCTGGTATCACGTCGGTTCCGCCAATGAGGCGCCAGGTCGCAGCGGTCTGGCGCATCTGTTCGAACACCTGATGTTCAAAGGCGCCGAGCATCAACCGCGGGGCTTTTTCGAACCCCTGCAGGAAGCGGGCGGGTCGCTGAACGGTTCCACCAGCGCCGATCGCACCAACTACTGGTCGGTGGTTCCGGCAGGCGCCACAGAACTGGCCCTCTGGATGGAGGCCGATCGCATGGGGTGGCTGGTGCCCGCGCTGTCGACCGAGCGCTTTGAGACCGAGCGCGAGGTGGTGCTCAACGAGCGCCGCCAGAGTTACGAAAATCGGCCGTACGGTCTCGCGCATTTTGCGTTGTCCGAGGCCATCTATCCATCTGACCATCCGTATCACTGGCCCACGATCGGCTATCCGTCCGACCTGCGCGCGGCCACGGTTGATGACGCGCGCGCATTTTTCCGGCAGTACTATCACCCGGCCAATGCGTCGCTCGCCATCGCCGGAGATGTGCGTACCGATGCCGTGATGCGCCTTGTGGAGCGGCTGTTTGGTGATATCCCCGCCGGACCGGCCCTGGTGGCGCCGAAGACCCCGGTAGTGCCTGTGGCGCCGCGGCGTCTGCTGCTGGAAGACCGCGTGGAGTTGCCGCGGCTGTATCTGATGTTTCCAAGTCCGGCCTTGTTTACCGAAGACGATGCCGTGCTCGACGTGACCGCCGATCTGGTGGCCAACGGCCGGACGTCGAGGCTCTATCGCACGCTCCTGCACGACCGTCGGCGTGCGGCCGGGCTCGGTGCCGGCCAGGAATCACGTGAATTGGGCAGCCTGTTCCAGGTGGTGGCCACCGCCGCGCCAGGCGTCATGCTCGAAGAGCTGCGCGCCGCAGTGATGGAAGAGTTGGAGCGGTTGGCCTCGGCCGGGCCGTCCGAGGCCGAACTCGAGCGCGCCCGAGTGCAGGCCGAAGCCTCGTTCCTCTACCGGTTGGAGACGCTCGGCGGGTTCGGGGGCAAGGCGGACCAGTTGAACGCTTACAACGTGTACACCGGGTCGCCCTCCTACTTTGTGCAAGATCTCGATCGGTATCTGCGTGTGACAACCGCCGATGTCCAACGTGCTGTGCGGACATTCCTGTCGGCCGGGCAGGCGGTGGCGTTGTCGGTGGTGCCCCAGGGCCAGCGGCAATGGGCCCTGGAACTTTCCGAGCCGGCGGTGGTGACCACGTGACC
>SHUF01000013.1 GCA_009694745.1 Acidobacteriota bacterium | reverse complement strand
CCTGAGATGACTGTGGCGGTATCCGTAGCCTAGGTAGATCACCAACCCAATCAGCAGCCATACGCCGAAGCGCTCCCACGCCTGCACCGGAAGACCAGCCATCACGAAGAGGCAGGCCGCCACGCCTGCGGGAGCGAGCACCCAGACGAAGGGCACCTTGAAGGGCCTCGGGCGGTTGGGTTCCCTGACGCGGAGGATCAATACACCGCCACACACCAGGGCAAACGCGAACAAGGTACCGATATTCGTGAGGTCGTACGTTTCAGCGGCGTCACCGAACATGGCCAGCACGGCCACCACGAGCCCCGTCATCACCGTGGTCATGTAGGGCACCTTCGTTCTCGCATCGAGCCTGGCAAGGGCCTTCGGGAGCAGTCCGTCACGCGCCATCGAAAAGAAGATACGCGGCTGGCCGTATTGAAAGACAAGAAGCACCGCGGTCATCGACACGGCTGCGCCAAGGGCGACGATCCAACCCACGCGCTCGAATCCAGCGGCGTTGAGCGCGTATGCCAGCGGGTCGGCTGCGGCGAGCTGCTGATACGGGACCAACCCGGTGAGTACCGCGCCGACGACCACGTAGATGACCGTGCAAATCGCCAGTCCGCCCAGGATGCCGATGGGCAGATTCCGCTGGGGATTCTTCGTTTCCTCTGCAGCGGTTGAAATGGCGTCGAAGCCGATGTACGCAAAAAACACGATGGCGGCACCCTGATGGATGCCGGTGAAGCCGTTTGGCGCAAACGGCACGTAGTTGGCGGTGTCGATGTTCATCACGCCGACGCCGATGAACAGGGCCAACGCGGCAAGTTTGATCCACACCATGACGTTATTGACACGCGACGTTTCCTTGACGCCTCGCAGCAACAGCCAGGTCACGAGCATGACGATGCCGAAGGCCGGCAGATTGATCAACACCGGCACTCCCATCAGGCGTGGGGCTGTGTCAAGCAGACCGCGAATCTCAGGCACGGTGCTCAACGCCGCCGTCCGGTAGCCAGTGGTCAGCCACGCCGGCAGGTCGATGCCAATCCCGCGCAGCAACGACATGAAATAGTCGCTCCAGGAGATCGCGACCGCGATGTTGCCGACGGCGTATTCCAGAATCAGGTCCCAGCCGATCATCCAGGCGACCAGTTCGCCCAGAGTCGCGTAGGTGTACGCGTACGCACTGCCGGCCTGGGGAATCATCACCGCAAGTTCTGCGTAGCACAGGGCCGCGAAGGCGCAGACGCCGCCGAGCAACAGGAACGAAAAGATCAGGGCCGGACCCGCGCCGTAGCGCACGACTTCTCCATTGGGCCCCAGCTGCCCGGCGGCCGCTGTTCCGATCGCGCCAAAGATGCCGGCACCGATCACCGCGCCGATGGCCAGCATGATCAGATCGCCCGCGCCGAGCACACGCTTGAGCGACTGGCCATCGCTGGCTTCGTCGCTCGACACCGCTGCAAGCGGCTTCACTCGAAATATCTGCATTCGACCTCCGACAATGTTGCGAGACTGTCTCACATCCGATAGATGGTGTCGCTCGACGACACCAACAGTCGGCCCTGCGCGTCAAAGGCTACGCCGACCAGGTGCGGCGCCGCAATCACCAGTTCGGCGATGGGCGTTGTGGCGCGCACGTCCACGCGATAGAGCCCCGAGCCGCCGGCTAGCGCGTCGGCTACAAAGAGCATGCCCGACGCGTCAAACGCGAGCCCCTGCGGGCGCCCGAACCCTTCGCACACCACCTGCACTTCGCGTTCGAGGGTCACGCGGTAGACCACATCGTGTGCCGCAAGCGTGGGCCCCGTGACATACAGGCATCCATCGGGCCCCATCGCAAGGTGAAACGCCGCCACGCTCGCCGGAATCGTCGCGTATGGCTCCACATGACGCGTGGACTCGCCCGACTTGCCGGCGCTGATCCGGAAGATGGTGCCGGTGCGATCGCCGACATAGAGGGTGCCGTCGGCGCCGCACGCCAGGCCGGTCGCGACGCCGAGATCGGTGGCGTACAGTTCGGCGCAGCCATCCCGACTGAGCTGGTAGACCCGCCCCTCGAAGCGGCTGGACACATAGACAGTGCCATCGGCCCCCAGGGCCAGCGACGTGGGGTTGGCGATGTCGACCGCCATCGCATCCTGCGTGCCGTCGGGATTCAGCCGGCCGAGTGGCACCGGAGCCTTCGCGCCACGAGTGCCGCTATGGGTGAAGTACACCGCGCCGTCCGCGGCACAGAGCGGGCTATCGACCTGATGGACGCCACTCACCAACACGATCGCGACGTCGAGCGCCAGCGCGCCTTCCGCCACGTCAGCGACGTGCACCGGCAATGCGCCCCCCGCTGCGTCGGCCGGCACCAGCACGTCGATGGAACGGCGAGACGCAAACACGACGCGGCTCTTCACGCCGCCGATGGTGACGTCCGGAGTCCCGTCGGGTGGAATCGGGAGATCAGTACCCAGCAACGTGACCCGTCCGCCGGGTACTGCGGCCCTCGGGCGGAGTGAGGTCAGCACCGACACGAACTACACGTCGTCCAATTCGACATTCCAGTAGACGTAGTCGCGCCAGCTCTCGGGCGCGTTCCGCAAGCCGAACGTGATGCGAATCGCCGGAGCCTTATCGGGTCGTCTGGGTGGTCGAATCAAGTGCAGATGCGCCTGGGCCGGCGTGCGACCCCCCTTGCGCCGGTTGCAGGTGATGCAGCACGTCACAATGTTTTCCCAGTCCTTGCGGCCGCCCTGCGCGACCGGTACGACGTGGTCAAACGTCAGTTCGGCCGTCGGGAACACGGCACCGCAATACTGGCAGCGATGATCATCGCGCGCATAGATATTGGCGCGTGAAAACGGCACGTAGTCCAACCGGCGCCGCACCCGAATCCGGCGAAGGAGACGAATCACCGACGGCAGCTTCATGCTGAATGTGACGGCGCGGATTTCGCGGTCGTACACCGAGACGATCTCGACCTTGCCCTGACACCAAAGCGTGATCGCTTTTTGCCAGTGAACGACCCGCAAGGGTTCGTAGGTGGCGTTGAGCAACAGCGTCTGTTCCATGACGGTACTGGCGCTCATTGTCGGTCAGGTGGGACGCGGTGTCAAGCGGTGACGGGAGGTAACATCAACGTTTTCAGCAGGTTAGAGCGATGCCATGGTGGCCGGTCTCTCTACGGCCGATACGGCGATGATGGAAAGCGTGAACCGCGCCTCGCGGGCCGGCCTGGTACTGCTGCTGGCGATGACGTCATCGGTCTGTGCCGCGCGGGCGATGACACAAGCGGGCGCCTACCCGTCACCGTTTCCCAGCGTGAAATCACCGGCTGCGATCAGGCCTGCCGCGCCGGCTCCGCTGAACCCGGTGGCGGGTGCGTTACTGAGAACAGCGTTGCGATTCCAGGGCGTGCCGTACCTCTGGGGCGGCGACAGCCCGGTGACCGGATTTGACTGCAGCGGGTTCGTCCAATACGTCCTGGCCCAACATGCACTGCCGGCGCCCCGCACCGCCACCGAGCAGTATGCGCTCGGCACTTTCGTGGACCTGCGCAATGTGCGCGCCGGTGACCTGGTGTTCTTCTCCACCGTCTCACCCGGCCCCTCGCACGTCGGATTGGCGATCAGTGGCGTTGAGTTTGTGCACGCGCCCGCCGCATCAGGCGTGGTGCGTATCGAGCAGATGCGATCGTCGTACTGGACCTCGCGGTATGTGGGTGCGCGGCGGGTGCTGGCGGCTACTCCGAGCCCATCCTCGACAGAATGATCTGCTGCCGGCGCAGCAGCCGTGCGTTCGGCCGCGCGGGACTGTAAACCCGTGGGTTGATGATCGCGCCGGCCAGCAGCGCGGCCTGCGTCTGGTTCAGATCCGACGCCGGAATCCCGAAGTACACAAGCGAAGCCGCCTGCGCGCCCCAGATGCCATCGCCCCACTCGATCAGATTCAGGTAGAGCTCAAAGATGCGGCGCTTGGACAGTTCCGCTTCGAGCCGTCGCGTGATGAACAACTCACGCACTTTCCGATACGGGTTGCGTGATGGTGACAGGTATAAATTTTTCGCAAGTTGCTGCGTGATGGTGGACGCGCCGCGCGCGAATTCTCCACGCTCCCAGTTGGACTCGAGTGACGCGCGAATCTCGTCGAAGTCCAGGCCCTGGTGCTCCCAGAACGCCGCATCCTCGGCCACCTGGACGGCGCGCTTCAGGTTCGGCGAGATGCGGTCGTAACTCACCCACTGGTGCCGTCGCCTCGGGGTGCGGTCCTGGGCGGCGGCCTGTGCCTCTCGCATACGCATGAACGCGGTCGATGGCGGTGGTGTCTTCGCGAGCGCGTGCACGTCCGGTAGTGTCACCCACGTATACGAGAGCATCGCGAAGACGATCGCGGTGGCCGCCAGCGCGATTCGCAGCGCTCGCCTCATCAGCCGCTGACCACGACGCGGATGCGCGCGCTCACCGGCGGTCTGGAGGCGGCCGTGGCGCCGTTCATGATGGCGAGCGTGGCAGGGCCAATCGGCCGCGGTGCTGCGGACGAGGCGATCGACGTCCACGTGTCGCCCGATCGCACACTGTATTGGCCAACGCGGAAGGGTTGGATCTGATCCGCTTCGGCCTGTGTCATCGTACGGAACGACTCGATCGTGTTGGCGAATGTGCCCTGGGCACTGCCAAATGCCTGGGAGGTGGCAACGCCTGCCACCAGGTACGTTGTTGACCCGGCGACGATGAACGCCGCGCGCACAACCTCCTGCTCACCGCGGTAGGTGCCGACATAGGCACGCTGGCCGTTGATCGTCGTTTCGCCGCCGCTGACTTCGGTGAGCTTCGCGGCCGCCATCTGGGTCCGCGCCATCTGGGTCCGCGCCGTCTGGGCCGGCCCTCCGCTGGCGTTCGACACCACTCGCAGCACCACTGCGGCCTGAGCCTCGCCGGCAGGCTGGGCCGTGACCTGCGAAGCACTATTGCTGATTTCCCATCCGTCGGGGAATCGAAGGGCGATCCGCAGGATGGGATGCACGAACTCACGGCCGCGCACGATTCCCTGCTCCCGGCTGTCGCCCCACACCACACCAGGCAACCGCCCGCTGAACTCCGCCGCATCCACTGTCTGTGCGCCCGGTCCCTCCGCCGTGACCAGATCTTTTACGGCGGCGATGCGGTCTTCGGGCAAGGGATGCGCCGTGAGAAAATTCGGCACACCGCGACTCGACCCCGAGGCTTCCGACAGGCGGCCGAGCGTGCTGAGCAGACCGACCATCCCCGCCGGATCCCATCCGCTTGCCGACGCGTAGCCCACGCCGAGGCGATCGGCCTCGCGTTCGGCATCGCGGCCGTGTTTGAGAAACGCCAGACTCATGGCCATCTCAAGCCCGCCAAAGACACCACCGTACCGCTCAGGCGCGAGGATGCGCCCCAACCCGAGGCCGAGGCCGGTGAGCTGCTGTTTCGAATACGCACTGGCGCCATGGAGTGCCGTGACGTGTGCAATCTCATGCCCCAGCACGTTCGCGAGTTCCGCTTCACTCTGCAGGAATGGCAGAATGCCGCGCGTGACGTAGATGAACCCGCCCGGCAAGGCAAACGCATTCACCGCTGAAGCGTCTACAACGACAAAGGACCAGGGCAGGTTTGGGCGATGCGATTTTTTTGCCATCGCCATGCCCACGCGGGTGACGTAGGCCTGCCAACCCGCGTCGTCGTACACCCCCATCTCGGCGCGAATCTGCTGATCGGCCTCGCGGCCCAGAGCAATCTCCTGAGCCTCGGACAACAGATTGAGCTGGGGGCGTCCGGTGGCGGGATTGGTGACACAGGCCATCGCAACAACGGCGATGACCACGAGTCCATATCGACGAACCATGCGCCTACCTCTTGTGAGGTGTGCGGCCAAGCGACTTTGCAAGCGCCGTCACCACCCTCTCCACATTGTGGATGGTGGCGCCGCTTCCCATCAACCCGATTCGCCAGATCTTGCCCGCGAGCGGTCCGAGTCCGGCGCCAATTTCGATCTGGTGCTTGGCCAGCATGCGATCCTTCACCTCGGACGCATCCACGCCGTCGGGCACACACACGGCATTCAGGCTGTGGAGGCGGTGACCGGGAGCCGGAAGCAGGCGAAGACCGATGGCGTCCAGTCCGGAGACCAACGCGTCGTGCACGTCCGCATGCCGCTTCCAGCGCGCCTCGAGGCCCTCTTCAGCGGCCTCGGCGAGGGCCGCGTGCAGCGCGTAGATCATGGGCGCGGAAATTGTATGGTGATATTTGCGCCGGACCCAGAAGTCTTCGAGCTTCCGGACGTCGAGTGAAAATGGCGGAGTGCCTGGGCGCCGCTGGCAGATGCGTGCGGAGAAGGTGATCGGCGCAAGGCCCGACGGCGCGCCAATGCCTTTCTGCGAGCAGGAATAACAGGCGTCCGCATTCCACGATGCCACGTCCACCGGCACGGTGCCCAGCGACGTCACCGCATCGACGATTAACAGAGCGTCGTGTTGCCGCGCGATCGCGGCGATGTCCCCCACGGGATTGACCACACCGGTGGACGTTTCGCCGTGGACAATGGCGACCACATCGAAACGCCCGTCGCCCATCGCCCGCTCTACTTGCGCGGGATCGATCGCTTGTCCCCATTCGCCCTCGAGCCGCTCGACAAACGCGCCATGCAGCGCGCACACCTGCGCAAGCCGGTCCCCGAAGTAGCCGTTGACGATACAGAGCACCATCATGCCTGGCTCAAGCAGATTCGCAGCGGCGGCATCCATGCCTGTGGTGCCCGTGCCCGAGAGCGCGAAGGTGAAGTGATCGTCCGGCGCCTGAAACAGGGTCGTCAACCTGGAGCGAACGTCGTCGAGCAGGAGGACGAACTCCGGGTCGAGGTGCGATCGCGGAGGTGCGACCATGGCCTGCATGACGCGATCCGAAACGGGAGACGGACCGGGTCCCATGAGGAGGCGTGGCGTGGTGGGCAGTGCAGATTTCGGCATGGTCAGATTCTTCGCGTATATCTCACGATTGCCACTGAACGAGCGCGGAGCGGATGTCTTCGGCCACGGCCGCGCTCACCGGCAGGAGTGGCGCACGCACGGGCCCGCCATACGCGCCCACCAGATCGAGCGCGCATTTGAGGCCGGCCACACCATGCACGCTCGACACCAGTTGTGCGATTGCGGTGATGCGGCGCTGCAGCACAAGCGCCTCAGCGTGCCGGCCCGTGGTGGCCAGCGACCACAGGTGCGTGCACTCGTCCGGCAGCACGTTGGCCACGGCAATGATGGCGCCGCGCGCTCCCGCCACCGCTGCTGAGTGTGCCACCGGCGCCCAGCCCACCAGTACGTCAAACGCGCTGTCGGCGATCGCCGCGAACTGGCCGAGGCGCTCCAGGTCGTTGCTGGTTTCCTTGATCCCGATCACGTTCGGGTGCGCCGCGAGCGTGCGCACCATGGGCAGCGTGAGGCTGAAGCCCGCCATGCCGGGCACGTTGTAGAGCATTACGGGTACCGGCGACGCGTCGGCCACGGCGCGGTAGTGCATGACGAGAGCCTCGTGGGTCATCTGCGCCTTGAAAAACGACGGGGCGCGCACGAGCACACTGTCTGCACCGTTGCCCGCTGCACGCACGCACGCGGCGATGGTGCCACGCGTGGACTCGCGCCCGGCGCCCACCAGCAGCGTTCGGCCAGTCGGCACCACGGCGCGGGCGGCAACGACGACGTGATCGGCCTCGCTCTCATCGAGGAGGCCGGCTTCACCATTTGAGCCGAGCACGAGTACCCCGGCCACGGGCGCGCGCAGCAGCCGGTTGATGTTGTCTGCCAGAGCTGCCGGCGTGAATGCGCCGGTCACCGGATCAAACGGTGTCGGCACCGGAGGAAATACGCCGCTGAGGTTCATCGGATTTTCATCGTCCTTTCGGAGGCTATCGGCGCGCGGCCGGTGTGTCAACGACGGACCCGGTGAAACCGGGCCTCGCACCGGCCACCGCCTGCAGCGCCAGCACAACGACGAAGAGTGCGGCGGCCGGCAGCAGGAGCCATGGCGCCGAGTACATGGCCGGCCGGGTGTCAGATGCAGCGAAATTGCTTGGGATTTCGAGAAAAGGCCTGTTTTTGAAGCGGAAGAAGCTGGGGATGGAATGAAGGCGCGGAGCCAGGGGCCCGCGCCGTTTTGTATCCTTATTAATAGCGAGGATCTACTTCGACCCGGCCTGGAGCTGTTTGGCCACCTTTTCAACCTCTGCCCACACCCGCAACAGATTGCCGCTCCACATCTTGCCGACCTGTTCCTCGGTATAGCCACGCCGCACCAGCTCCAGGGTCACGTTGAAGGTCTCCGCCGCGCTGTTCCAGCCGGTCACCCCGCCCCCGCCGTCAAAATCCGACGAAATGCCCACGTGATCGATGCCGATGAGTTTCACGGCATAGTCGATGTGGTCCACAAAATCCGAGACGGTCGCACGCGCCGGCACCGGGTACTTGGCCTGAATGGCCGCCAACTTCGCGTGGTACTCCGCACGACGTTCCGGAGTCAGCGCGGCAAGGGCCGCCTGATTGCCGCCACGACCAGCCCCGCCCCCACGCGCCGCCTGCGGTGCGGTCCCCGTGTTTGGATCCTCGATTGAACAGGGCGGCGGTGCCGCCGGCGTGGTCCCCTGCCCACGTCCCTGGGCACCAGCAGCCCCTGCGGCGGCGCCGCCGGCCCGCCCACCGCCGCCACCACCGCGACCTGCGGGCGCGGTAATACCAAATTCGGTGTTCAGTGCGGTCGTTGCGGCCTGCCGGTCGGCCGCTTTGTCATCAACCTTCACGTAAGTGGCAAACGCCACCGTCTGCATCACGCCGCCATTTTTCTTGAGCGCGAGCAGCAGCTCGTCGTCCATGTTGCGCGTGTGATTGGCGAGGGCGCGCACTGATGAGTGCGACGCGATCACCGGCGCCTTCGACAGCGCAATCGCCTGCAGGTTGGCCTGCTTGGACGGATGGGAGATGTCCACCATGATCCCCCACTTGTTCATCTCGGCAATCACCTGCTTGCCCAGTGGGCTCAGGCCGCCGTGAATGCCACCGTTGGCTGCTTCGGTGCTGTTCGAGTCTGCCAGCTGGCTGTTGCCGTTGTGCGCCAGTGACATGTACCGGCCGCCGCGCGTCCAGAACTCCTTCACCCGCTCCAGGTCGGTGCCGATCGCGTAACCATTCTCGATCCCGATGACGGCCACCTTCTTGCCGCTCTTCGCGATGCGCACCACATCCGCAGGCGTCAGCGCCAACTCGATTTCGTTCGGCGCAATTTCCTTCGTCAGGCGATGCACGGCGTCGAACTTCTCCACCGCCTGTCGATATGCGCCCGCATACCCCTCTTCGGTCAGCGCGCCCTGGCCGACGTAGACAATCATGAACGTCACGTCCAGCCCGCCCTCTTTCATCTTCGGCAGGTTCACCTGTGTCGTGAGGCGCATCGTGTAGTTGCAGTCAGCGCGGAAGTTGTTCGCGTTGATGTCGTCATGCGTGTCAAGCGTGATGGCACGCTCGTGGATGCCACGGGCTTTTGTGATCAGGGCTTGTTCGGCCGTCGGCGTCTGGGCTCTGACGGGCGACATCGTGAAAATCGTGGCAACAACGGCGCCGCTCAACGCGACGACGGCGGCAGAACTCAGTGTGTGTGTGGACATGCGAAAGCCGCTCCCCGGAGGTGGTGAATCACTGGGAATTGTAGATCAGGCGCTTCGCCTGTGCGTTATGGCGTGCGACATGGACTGTGGCCCACTCGGCCACTTGATACAGGGTGACCTGGCCAAGAATGGAGCGGACCGACCATAACCCACGCGATTCCGGCATGTCCCGCAGAGCCTTGGACAGCCGCGCTTGCGAGGCACGCGCCCGGGCCAACGCCTCGCCCTTGGTCACACCTTCGGGTGGATGAAGCTTGTCTGGGGCCTCAAGCTTGCCTGGGACAAGGGCGGTAATCTCGAAAAAAGGCGTTTCCCTGAAGTCCGGTTCGGGGGGATTCGCAAGCGGCACCGACCCATCAACAAGCGCAGCGAATTGTTCATTGGTCACGGCCACATGCCAGGCAATGCCGGCCACAGACCACCCGCCATCGGGCGGCACCCGCTCGGCATCGGCATCGGAGGCCCGCTCCACGCGCCACAGGAATCGCGCCATCGACGCTTCAAAAGCTTCTGCCGTCGCGGCCACTCGCCGCGCGTGATCCGGGACGGACGTCATCCGCCGAGTCTATCGAACCTCGAGCGGAGAATCGATCCGCAACCGCAACAGGGTTCCGGTCGGCAGATCCACATCAGTACCGTCAGTCGCCGCAATCGTACCGCCGCCACCAACCAGCACACCGACCAGTAGACCCTTGCCGCCCCCCAGCAGTCCCCCGATGATCGCGCCAATCGCGGCACCGGTTCCAGTACGGCTAACGTCCTCGCTCGTCTTGCCGTCGAGGGCCTGCGTCACCGAGGCTCTGAGCCGCATCGGCCCCTTCTCGAGCACAATTTCGTCAAACGCCAACGTCAGGCTGCCACGGCGCTCCACGCGCCCCGCAGGCTGCACCGATCCGACAAATCCGCGGACGACCGTGCCGGCCGGGAGCACCACGACCCCCTTGATCTTCAAGTCGACCCCGCTCGTCGCCTCGAACCGCTGCTCCACTCTGGCGGTTCGGGAACTGAGCGGCGTCTGCAATCTCACGTCCATCTCGGTGCCAACCGGAACGATCCACCCACCACTGACGGGGTCATCGCCAATCACCGGATGCGCGGTGACCTTCTGGCCCACGGCCTTCACCCGCAGGGTCTCAAGACGGTCACGCAGGTCGATGTACTCAGTGCGCGGCACAGTGCCTTCACGCCGCAGGCGGACGCGCAGATAGATGATCTCTTGCTTGAGCAGAGCCACGGCTCTGTCCACCTCGAACGCCAACGCCCCGTCCGACGCCTTGAGCACCGCCGCATGGCGCGTCACCTCGGCCGCGGCCACATCCAACCGGCCCAGATCAGCCTCCGTCACAGCCTGGGCCATCGCTGACCCCGCCACACCCACCACCAACATGCCAATCAGCGCAACCTTCATCCTGCCCATACACAGCACCCCAACTCATTCTATCGGCCCCTCAGCTGGAGCCCATCATCCCTTGTGACTCCGGTGCAGACGGGCTGGCCGTCGTATGATCGTTCTCATGGCCATCCCGGTTCGGCTGCACAAGACATTCGGCGTACGCGTGGGCGCAGTCCAGGTCGGCGGCGGCGCACCTATCGTTGTGCAGAGCATGACGATGACCGATACGAGCGATGCTGCAGCCACCGCGCGCCAGTGTGTGGAACTGGCCGAGGCGGGTTCCGAGATGGTGCGCGTCACCGTCAACACGCCGGAAGCGGCGGCCGCGGTGCCCGAGATCAAGCAGCGCATGATCGACGCGGGGTGCACGGCGCCACTCATCGGAGACTTCCACTACAACGGCCACCAACTGCTGACGCGGCATCCGGGCGCGGCGGCGGCGCTCGACAAGTACCGCATCAATCCCGGCAACGTCGGCACGGGACGCCGACGCGACGAGCAGTTCTCCACCATCTGCCAGGTTGCAGTGGAGCACCAGAAACCGGTGCGCATCGGCGTGAACGGCGGGTCCCTGAATCAGGAACTCGTGATGGCCAAGATGCAGGAGAACACGGACCGCAACCTCGGCAAGTCGTCCGAGGACATTGTGAACGAATGCATGGTGCTCTCGGCACTGCAGTCCACGGAACTGGCACTCGACTGCGGCCTGCGCACCGACCAGATCATCATCTCGTGCAAAGTGTCGCGGCCACGCGATTTGATCAGTGTGTATCGCGACCTGGCGCGCAAGACCCACCAACCGCTGCATCTGGGTCTCACTGAAGCCGGCATGGGGATCAAAGGCATTGCCTGGTCCGCTGCGGCGCTGGGTGTACTGCTGGCTGAAGGCATTGGCGACACGATTCGTGTCTCGCTCACGCCGCGGCCCGATGGTGACCGGCGCGAAGAAGTGTACGCCGCCTGCGAAATCCTGCAGGCGCTAGGGCTCCGTGCGTTCTCACCCGCGATCACGGCCTGCCCGGGTTGCGGCCGCACCACGTCTACGACGTTCCAGGAACTGGCCGAACGCATCCAGGGCTACGTGCGAGAGATGATGCCCGTCTGGAAAACAAAGCACCCCGGTGTGGAAACCATGACCGTGGCCGTCATGGGCTGCGTCGTCAATGGCCCCGGTGAATCAAAAGCGGCGAACATCGGGATCTCCCTGCCGGGCACCGGTGAGTCACCCAACTGTCCGATTTACATCGACGGCCAGCACGTCACGTCGCTGCGGGGCACGTACTCCGAACTGGCGGCAGCCTTCCTGTCGCTCGTGGACGACTACGTCGCGCGAACATATCCCACACCCTGAGCGCTGCGTTAGAATCCCCTTTTCATCTGAGAGGGGATGCCATGCGCCGGTCCGTATTTGTTGCCGCCTCGTTTATCGCGTTCGTTGTGGCCTCGACGGCCGCTCCCACCGCCCAGAACAAACCCACGCTCGCACCCGCCGATTACGACCAGTTCGAAAGCGCAGCGCCGGGCGCCCCACGCGGCGGTCTCTCTCCAGACGGCAAGTGGCTGGCGTACGGCATCACCCGCGTGGGCGGGGACAACGAACTCCGGATCATTCCGGCCACCGGCGCCAACGCGTCCGACACCGCGCGCATGGTCGCCTTCGGAACGGGAGCGTCGTTCACGTCGAACTCGGAATGGCTGGCCTACGGCATCGGCCAGTCGGAAGCCGAGCAGGAGCGCCTGCGCACGGCGCGGCAACCGATTCAGCGCAAGCTCGGCCTGCTCAATCTCGGCACCAGGACTGAGACCATCATCGACGGCATCGAGACGTTTGCCTTTGATCGCACCGGGCAGTCGATTGCGATGAAACGCTACGCGCCGGCTCCCCCGGCCGGTGCCACCGGCGGTGCACCGGCAACCGCACCAGCGCCGCCGGCTGGCGGACGCGGAGGCGCGCCGGCCGCGCCCGCAACAGCCATCGGCACCACATTGTTGGTGCGCGACCTGAAGACGGGCACCACCACGACGTTCGGCAACGTGTCGGAATATACGTGGCAGCCTTCTGACATCGGCCACCTGCTGGCGATGGTCATCAGCGCCGAAGGGCAGGCGGGCAACGGCATTCATCTGTACAACCCCGCGACGTCTGTCCTCAAAGCACTCGACGCGTCCGTAGCGGACTACTCGGGTCTCACCTGGCGGAACGATTCGGCCGACCTCGTGGCTCTCAAATCCAGGACCAACGAGAAGTACGACGGCCCGACGCAGGCGGTGCTGGCGTGGACCTCGCTGGGACAGTCGAATGAGAAGGTACTGACGCTGGACCCTACCGCGGGCGCGCTGCCGATGTCGAAGCGCCTCGTCACGTTCCGACGGCCGTCGTGGCTGGAAGTGGGCGCGAACGACGGCGCGATGATTCTGCTGGGCGTGGCCGACTGGACGCCCAGGCCGCCGGCACCCGAAGGAAGTCGCGGCGGCCGCGGCGCGGCCGCGACTCCAGAGAAAGCGGACGTCGATGTCTGGCACTGGAACGACACCACCGTCATGTCCGCGCAGAAGCTGAGCGTCGCCGCCGATCGGCGTCGCAACCTCCCTGCTGTCTGGAATCTCGCCACTGGCCAGCTCGTGGTCGTTGGCAAGACGTTCGACGAACAGATCACACCCATTCGCGGAACTAGGCTCGCAGTCGTCTCTGAGTTCACGCCGTACTTGATGGACCGTTCAATCGGGCGGCCGGCATCCGACGTGCAACTGGTGGATCTCACCACCGGCACGCGCACGCCTCTCAAGACCCGCGCCACCAGCAGCCCGCAGGTCAGCCCCACCGGCAAGTACGCGATCTACTCCGAGGGCGGCCACTACTGGACGATCAATCTCACCACCAAGGCGGTCACCAATATCACGAAGGGCGCGAAGACGTCGTTCGTTGATGTGGACTCCGACAGCACCGCCCCCGAAAAACCCATGTTTGGCGTGGCCGGCTGGACAAAAGACGATGCGTCGGTGGTGCTCAATGACGCGTTCAATCTCTGGAACGTGTCGCCGGATGGCCAGACGGCGACAAGGCTCACCTCGGGCGCGGCGTCGCAGGTGCGTCATCGATTTTTGCGAGTCGATGCGGTCGGTTTCGGAGCCCCGTCAGAGCCAGTGGATCTTGAGAGTGGCTTCCTGTCGCTGTTCGGCACCCGCACCAAGAAGTCGGGTTATGGACGCTTCCCCTCCGGCGCGGACGGCGCGGTGACGCAGCTGGTCTGGCTCGACAAGAGCGTGACCGGCCTCGCAAAAGCCGAAAAGGCAGACGTCTTCAGCTACACCGTTCAAGGATCTGATGACTCGCCGGACATCTTCGTCGGCGGCGCCGACCTGGCGAAGGCCACCCAGGTCACCACGACGAATCCGTTCCTCTCGACGTACGCCTGGGGCCGCACGGAACTCGTGACCTACGACGTGCAGCCCAAGGGCCAGCCGAAGATGACACTGCAGGGTTCGCTCTATTACCCGGCGAACTACGAGCCCGGCAAGAAATATCCGATGGTGGTGTATCTCTACGAGAAGCTGTCGGACGGCCTGCACCAATTCAGCAATCCATCCGAGCGCAGCTACTACAACGGCACCGCGCTCACGCAGCAGGGCTACTTCTACTTCCAGCCCGACATCGTCTTTCAGCCGCGCGAACCCGGCGTTTCGGTCGTGGAGTGCGTCACGGCTGCGGTGAAGACAGTCGTCGACATGGGCGTCGTGGACGCCGGCAAGATCGGCGTGATGGGTCACTCGTGGGGCGGGTTCGACGCCATGTATCTGGCGACGCATTCGAAGATCTTTGCGGCGGCGGTCTCGGGCGCCGGCATCTCGAACCTGATCAGCAACTACGGCAACGGCCACTGGAGTTCGGGTATCGCCGAGACCGATCACATCGAGACCGGACAGCAGCGCATGGTGGTTCCGCTTTACGAAGATCTGCAGGCCTACATCAGGAATTCAGCCGTGTTCGGCATTTCCACGATGACTACGCCCCTGTTGCTGATGACCGGCGATAACGACGGCACCGTGTACTGGCACCAGTCGGTGGAGCTCTACAACATCGCCAGGCGGGCGAAGAAGAACGTGGTCATGCTGGTCTACAACAACGAAGACCACGGCCTGCGCGTGAAGAAGAACCAGGTGGACTACCACCGGCGCATTGGTGCCTGGTTCGCCCACTATCTCAAGGGTGAACCGGCGCCCACGTGGATCACAGCCGGCGTCCCGGCAACTGCGCGCTGACTACCAGCCCAGCCGTTCGCGCATTTTCAGAATCTGCGTGGTGTGATGGTTGCCATGCCAGGTGTACAACCCGAGCAAGTCGCTCAGGGTCATCGGACCCCGCTCGGGGTGCTGAATCGTCCGGTCGAACGCGGACGCGTCGAGAGATTGCAGCAGATGCGCCCAGCGGCCGTGCAGGCCTTCGAGGATCGACATGGAAAGGGCCACTGGCGCGTCGCGACCATCCGGCGTTTCGGCCCAGGTCTGTTGGGCGTAGGGCTTGATCGTCGGGTTGTCTTCGGTGATACCCAGCTTGAGACGGATGAACGCATTCATGTGGCTGTCAGCCAGGTGGTGCACGATCTGGCGCGGACTCCATCCACCGGGCCGATACGGCGTGTCCAGCTGTGCCTCTGTGAGCCCAGTCAGTGCCATCGCCAACGCAGACGGAACACCGGCCACCGCAGCGATCATCGCCTCCCGGGTAGCAGCGTCAGGATTCGGCACCTTGATCCACTTGCCTGTGGGGTATCGCAACTCCTCCAGCGTCTTGTCGGCCATCGTCATCTCCATTCCTCCACGAACACAGTCGCGCGACTCTTGACATGCCAGACCATCAACAGCGACCCGCCGATGAGAATGAGTCCCACTGACAACCCGGCCCACAAGCCCGCCACGCCCCACCCGCGATTGAAACACAGCACGTAGCCAATGGGTAGCCCGATCGCCCAATGGCCCACGAGGTTCAACATCATCGGCGTCCGCGTGTCGCCCAGGCCCCGAAGGGCGCCCGTGGCCACGGTCTGCAGGCCGTCGAACAACTGGAACACCGAGCAGATGAACAGCAGCACGATGCCGACTTCGATGACCGTGGCGTCGGTGGAATAGACACCAATCAGAGCGGCGGGAACCGTGACAAAGAGCACGGCCGCATGGCTCATGACCACCGACGCCAGGCCCAGCGCGGCCCAGCCCGCGCGGCGGACACCGGCCGCATCGCGACGCCCAATCGCCTGCCCCACCCTCACGGCCGCCGCCGATCCGAGCCCATAGGGAATCATGAAAATGAACCCGGCGATATTCAGCACCACCTGATTCGCGGCAGACGCGAGGGGTCCAATCCGCGCCGCGAGCGCCGACGCGGCGGCAAACACCCCCACCTCCAACGTAATCTGCAACGCCGCGGGCCAGCCCAGTTGGAAGAGCCGTCGGACACGGTCTCCCTGCCACACGAACGGCACATCGTGCAGGCCAGACGAGTTGCCACGCTCGCTGTAGACAATGATGCCGAACAGGCTCAGCGCCAGGACGACCCGTGAGGCGACAGTCGCGTAAGCGGAACCGACCACACCAAGGGCCGGCATGCCGAGATTGCCGTAAATCAACACCCAGTTGCCGATCAGGTTCATCAGGTTGGCTGCGACCAGCGCAAGCATGACGGGGCGAACGATGTTCATCGCCTGCAGATAACGCCGAAATACCACGTAGGCCAGCAGCGGCGGGGCCGACCACATCAAAGGCCTGGTATAGGCAATCAACTCACCAAGCAGGTCGGGATGAAAGCCGACTCTGGGCAACATCGCCAGACCGGCAGCGGACGCACCCATCAGCGCCACCGACAACAGCACCGCCAGCTGCAAACCCGCGAACAGCCAGCGATGGCACTCATCGATCCGGCCAGCGCCAAAACTCTGTGAGACGAAAGTGTCGAGCGCCAGCAGCGTGCCGAACCCAAACACCATGAGGGTCATGAACAGAATGCTGCCGGTGCCGACAGCGCCGATGGCCGCCGGACCGAGTGGTCCCACCATGACGGTGTCCACCAGGCTCATGGCGAACCAGCCTATTTCGGCCAGCACGACCGGCACGGCCAACTTCGTCATCGATCGGACCTCGACGCGCGAGGCCGCGGACAGCAGGACGGGCATCACCGCACGGCGGTCATCATGATTTCAACCACCGCGTTGCGGCTGACCAACCGTGTTCCCACGGTGGCCCTGGCGGGTGGGGCACTCGGGAAGAACTCGCGATAGACGCCGTTTATCGCCGCAAACTGCGTGAGGTCCGTCAGGTACACGGCACTGTCCGCAACGTCGGCAAACGTCATGCCGGCAGACGTCAGCGTCCGTGAAATCCTGGTCATGACCTCCCGGGTCTGCGCCACCGGATCGCCCATGTTCGCATCCGTGTTGCCCAGCACACCGGACAGGAACACGCGGTTGCCTGCCCGCACCGCCGTCGAAAGCGGCAGGCTCGGCGAGACGACGGCGCCGAGTACTTCCTTCTCGCCCCGTGTGGCGACAAGCGTGATCTCGACAAAAAAATCGCTGCCCATCAGACCAGCAACGGCCGTCGCCCGCGCAGGGGGTGCCGTGGGGAAGTACGGGCGATAGGCGTTATTCATCCCGTCGAACACCAAATCGTCAACGATGAACACACGTGACTGAACGACATCCTCGAGCCCGACGCCGGCGGTCTTCAGCAGGATGGTGGCGTTGTCCAGAATCGTTTTGGTCTGCACATCCACAAGGCCCGGCACAAGCGCATCATCGGTGCCCCGGCGCGACACCAGTCCTGAAAGAAACACCAGGTCATCGGTGCGGACAATGTAGGAATACGGGCGGGGGGATTTGACCCAGCCTGCCGGATGGAGCACCTCACGGGTGGCCCCTTTGGGGACCGCGATCGCCGCAATCTCCACCAGTGCGCCGTTGAGGAGGTCGGCCACGACCGTGGTCCGGACCGGCGGGTTCTCGCGGAAGTACTCGCGATAGGTCGCGTTGAGTGCCTCGAAGTCGCCTCGGTTCTTCAGGAAGACCGAGACGCTGACCGTCTGCCCCAGAGAAGACCCGGCGGCTTCGAGGATTTCGGTCATCCGGTCGAGGATGCGGCGCGTCTGCGACGCTACGTCGGGTCCGACCATCTGGCCATCGGCGCCGGTGCCGAGTAAGCCCGAAACATAGACCAGACCACCGGCGACCACCGCCGGACTGTACGGCCCTATCGGGGGCGCTCCTGCTGTAATAGCCCGTCGCTGTTCCATCGTCTGTGCTCCCTGCCCTGCCAGCATCGCGAGCCCGACCGCCACTGTGACCAAGTGTCTCATTTGCCCCCCGCTGCACTAGAATAGCCTTCTTTATTTCGTGTTGGGGAGGACTGTCATGTCACGAAAGACCCTGAGTTGCGCGTTTGTTGTCCTGAGCCTGCTGGTGGGTGCGACGCTCGTGCCGACGCTTCATGCTGATGTCAAGAAGCGCGAGAAGACGGCGTTGAAATTTGAAGGCATGCTGGGCCGGGTGATGGGCATGGCAGGGGGATCGGCCATGAAGGATGGGCTCACGTCCACCGTGGCGGTGAAGGGCAATCGGAAGGCCACGCTGAACGACCAGACCGGACAGATCGTGGACCTCTCGGAAGAGAAGATCTACGACATCGGCTTCACGAAGAAAGAATGCCGGGTGATGACGTTCGATCAGTTGCGCGCGCAGATCAAGAAGGCGCAGGCCGACGCGGCGAAAGCAGCCAAGGACATGCCCGCCGAGAATCGCGACGAACTCGACCAGCCGGGCAAAGAAGTTGAGGTCAGTTTCGACGTGAAAGCCACCGGCGAAACCCGGACCATTGCGGGTCACCCGGCCAAGCAGGTGATCGTCACCATCACAGCCCATGAAAAGGGGAAGACCCTGGAAGAAGGTGGCGGCATGGTGATGACCAATGAAATCTGGGTGGGTCCGCGCATCGCCGCCTTGAACGAGGTGGAGCTGTTCGATTCGAAGTTCGTCAAAGCCGTCTACGGAGACAGCGCGGGGGCGATGGCGCAGCAGTTCGCCGGCATGGCAGCGATGTATTCCAGCCTGCAGAAAGTCATGGCGCAGACCGAAGCGCAGATGAAGAAGCTCGATGGCATGCCGCTGCTGATCGTGCAGAAGACCGAAACGGCCAAGAGCGCGGCCGCGATGGCCGAGGCGCCGGCGGCGCCGGCCAGCGGCGGCGGACTCAGCGGGGCACTGGCCCGGCGGATGATGGGCAACAAGAAGCCCGAACAGCGAAACTTGCTCTACGCCTCCACGAGCGAGACGCTTTCAATCGACCCCGCCGCATCCGACCTTGATGTGGCCCTGCCGGCCGGCCTGAAAGAGAAGAAATGAGCAAGACCAAGACTCGGCGGGCATTTTTAAAAGCGGTACCGGTGGCCGTGGCCGGCGCCGTGGCGACAAAGACGTTCGCCCAACAGGCGGCGGTGGGACCGATCTCGCGTGAGACGGTGGATTGCGCGGAAGCCATTACCGGACTCGACTTCCACACCGCAGAAGAGGAAGCGATCGCGCGCGGCCTGAACGCCAACCTCACCACCTATCAGCAGTTGCGGCAGATCGAGATTCCGCACGACACCGAAGTGGCGCTGACCTTCCGGCCGTACCTGCCGGGAGACAAGCCCAAGGGACCGGCGACGCCAGGCCGAGTTGTGCGTTACAGCAAGCCGGCGGTGGGGTCGTTTAAGCGTCCGGCCAACCTTGAGGATGTCGCCTTCTGGCCTGTCACGAAACTCGCCGCGTTGCTCGAACGCAAACTCGTGTCATCCACCGAGTTGACGCAGATGTACCTGGCGCGGCTGAAGCGCTACCAGCCCACGCTCCTTTTTGCCGTCACGATCACCGAAGAGCTGGCCCTCCAGCAGGCGACCGAAGCGGACAAAGCCATCGCGTCTGGCAAGTACAAGGGCCCTCTTCACGGTATTCCATGGGGAGCCAAGGACCTGCTGGCCACCAAGGGCATCGCCACCACATTTGGCGCTGAACCCTACATGAACCAGGTGCCCGACTATGACGCCACCGTGGTTGAGCGCCTGCGCGATGCGGGCGCGGTGCTCGTGGCGAAACTCACGATGGGCGCGCTGGCGCAGGGCGACCAGTGGTTCGGCGGCCGCACGCGCAATCCCTGGAATCCGCAGGGCGGGTCCAGTGGGTCATCGGCAGGTCCCGGATCTGCCACGGCCGCTGGGTGCGTCGGCTTCTCTATCGGCACCGAAACCCGCGGCTCGATCATCTCGCCGACGTCGGTCAACGGGGTCGTAGGCCTGCGGCCGACGTACGGTCGCGTCAGCCGTTACGGCGCGATGGAGTTGTCGTGGACGATGGACAAGATCGGACCGATGTGCCGCAGCGTGGAAGACTGCGTGCTGGTGTTGAATGCCATTTACGGTCCCGATGGCCGGGATGAAAGCGTGGCGGACGCCGCGTTCACCTGGAATGCGGACACCCCACTGGCGGGATACCGCATCGGATATGTGCGAAGCGACTTCGAAGCGGCAGCTGCCGGACGAGGCGGCGGGCGCGGCGCCGCGGCCGGCGGTGGTGGCCGCGGGGGCGGCGCGAACGCTGGGCAACAGCAGGCCGCGGCCGCCGAACGTCTGAAGAACCTCCAGGACGCCATGGCCGCGCTCCAGAAACTCGGCGCCAAGCTGGAGCCGGTGGATCTGCCCGACTATCCCGCCAACGCCCTAGGCTTTGTGCTGAGTGTGGAAGCTGCCGCGGCCTTTGACGACCTGACCAGGTCTCGCGGCACCGACCTGATGACGGCGAGCAACAGCACGTGGGGCGCCACATTCCGTTCCGCGCGCTTCGTGCCGGCGGTGGAGTACTTGCGCGCGCAGCGAATCCGGACGCTCCTGATGCGGGAGTGGGACACGTTCATGGACAAGTACGACGCGTTCATCTCATCGAACAACGCGGGCCTGGCGGCCACGAACCTGACCGGCCATCCGGCGATCGCACTCAAGTGCGGCTTTGCCAACAACTTGCCGCAGCCGCTGATGGTGACCGGCCGGCTCTACGACGAAGCCACCATCTGCCGCATCGCACACGCGTACGAACAGGCGACGGAGTGGAAAGACCGGCACCCCACGCTCGCGTAGCTCGGCCTACCGATTCTGGATTCGACTGATCGTGACTTTGTTCATCACGATCGGCTTTCTCGGTCGGTCCTGAGCATCGGTTGCGGTGCGGCCGATCGCGTGAATCACATCCAGACCCTCGACGACCTTGCCGCAGACCGAGTGGCGTCGATCGAGGTGTGGTGTGGCGGCAAGTGTGATGAAGAACTGGCTGCCGTTGGTGTTCGGGCCGGCGTTGGCCATGGAGAGGACTCCGGCCTGATCGTGACGAAGGTCGGGATGGAACTCGTCGGCAAACTTGAAACCAGGCCCGCCAGTCCCCACCCCGAGCGGGTCGCCGCCCTGGATCATGAAGCCTTCGATGACGCGGTGAAAGACGATGCCGTCGTAGTACGGCTTGTCCTTGTGCATCTGCCCTGTCTTGGGGTGTTTCCACTCTTTGGTGCCCTGGATCAGCCCGGCAAAAATGCCGACGGTGGCGGGAACCTTTTCTTCAAAGAGCTCAACGGTGAAATTGCCGAGGGTGGTCTCAAACTTCGCGTACAGGCCGGGGTTCAACATAGAAGTTCATTGTAGCCGTTGCGGCGCTAAAACTTCCCAATGATGAGCTTGCGGAGTTCCGCCGCCTTCGAGGCGATGACGGCGTCGCCGGGAATCTTCTCGATCCACTTGAGAGCGGTTTCTGACTGCCCGGCGCGGGCGAACCCGTTGGCCGCGTTGAGAATGGCCGCCCATTGCTGGTCGCGGTCCTCCTTGATGACGGCTTCGAAGCCGGCAATCTGGCTGGCCTTGAACTCTTCGTCGAACTCCGACTTCCGCATGACGTCGAGTCTGCGCACGTTGTCGTTTGCCGAGCTCTCGTAACACGACGAAGCCCGTCCGAATCGGGTGGCCGCATCAAGCCACGCCTCTTTCTTGAACGTGACCAACCCCAGGTACCAGTGCGCGATGCATTGTCCCTGGTCCATGCGCAGCGCTTCGTTCAGGTCACGTTCGGCCGGCACCAGATCGTCCTGGTCGTACTTGATCACTCCTCCCAGCGTGAGCACCTGCACGTTGACCATCATCGATCGCGCCAGCTCGATATCGGCGCGGGCCTCGCGGAGCTCGATGCGCCGATGGCGATTCCATGCGCGCCAGTAATACCCATCAGCGATGTTGTAGAAACCGCGGTCGATGATTCGCGTCGCCCCTCCAATCGCCGGCACGAACTGGCCGACATGCCCCAGACACACCACGCGCTGCATCGCGGCGTCTTCATGCCGTTCCTTCAATGCGATCGTGTCTTCATAAAACCGAACCGCTTTTGTGCAATCTCCCAGGACCTGGCTTGCGGCACCCATCGCGTACGTCACCGACGGTGAGCAGGGAAACGCATCGTAGGCGTTGGCCAGCACTTCGCGCGACTGCTTCACCCAGGCGGCCGTGATGATCTGTGGGCGCTGTCGGCCGATGAAAAGACCCGCTTCGACGAACGTTGGCGTTTGCGTCAACAACTCTTCGAGCACGACGTTCCTGGGAACGGGGCAGGTCCCCATGCGGTATTTCACAAGGGGCGGTGTGCCCGCAGGGACCGGAACCGCATCGCTCACCGCATCGCGGCGGTTCGCGAAGTTCGCAAGACAATCCACACTCGCCGATAGGTATGCGCGAAATGGGCCGCTCGCCTCACCGGTGGTCAAATCTTTTTTGAGTTCGACCAGGCGGGCCGATGCGGGTGCACGTTGCATGAACGGCGTCAGCTCGGTCCGGGGTGTGCCCCCCAGATCCGGCGGCATCATTTCTGCCAGGTCCACGTATGGCAAGGCCCCGTAGGTCGGTGGCAACTCGGCAACCAGCGTGCGCGCCTTGCTGAAGGCCTCGCGGCTGTCGAGTGCCAGTTCCCGTTCGCGCAAGCCGATCAGCACATAGGTTTCAAACAGCCTGGCGACGACCAGGGGTCGCGCCTTGCCGACGGCGATGCGCTCGAAGACGTCTCGAGCCTCGATCAGGCACCGATAACAGCCCTCAAGCACGCGCGCCTGAGCCTGGACCAGGCTCAGTTCATCGGCCTTCTTGATGGGCGCCGAGGCGCACCCGGCCGACACCACCAGCAATAGGACGGCCAACCTGCGCATGCGGTATTGGACACCGAAACTGCCTGTCGGGGTCCGGGACTCTGGACCCTGGACCCTGGACTCTGGACCCTACCGTGCCACGAGTGCGGGCACGGTCACGAGCGCGTCGAGCTTCGATTTCAGGTCGGCCACGAGGTCTCGGGGGTTTTCCACGCCCGGAGACAATCGAATCAACGTGTCTGACAGGCCTAGCGCGGCGCGAGTCTCGGCCGGAATCGACGCGTGTGTCATCTTGCAAGGCAAGCACACCAGGGAACGAACGCCGCCAAGGCTCTCACCAAGCGCGAAGTACGTGAGCGACGACACAAACGCCGACGCGTCCTCGACGGTGCCCTCAAGCTCGAACGACACCATGCCGCCAAAGCCGGTCATCTGCCGCTTTGCGATCTCGTGCCCGGGATGATTGGGCAACCCGGGGTAGTAGACGCGCGTGACCTTGGGGTGCGCCACAAGCACGTCCGCGATCGCCGCAGCGTTCTGGGCGTGACGCTCCATGCGCAGCTCCAGCGTCTTGACGCCACGTAACGTAAGCCAGCAGTCAAACGGACTCGGCACTCCGCCGAGTGCGTTCTGCAGGAACTTCACGGGCTCAAATACGCCTGGGTCCTTCGCAATCACCGCACCCTGGATCACGTCGAGATGCCCGGCCAGATACTTCGTGACGCTCTGGATGACGAGATCTGCACCAAGCGACAGCGGTTGCTGGAAGTAGGGCGTCGCGAACGTGTTGTCCACGACGACGATCGCGCCTGCCGCATGGGCGATACGCGCCACCTCGGCGATGTCGTACACAAGGAGGCGCGGATTGGTGGGTGACTCGAGCCACACAATCTTCGGCCGCGCGGCCACAGCACGCTCGAGCGCGCCAAGATCGCTGAAGTCCACCCGGCGCACCACCGCGCCGAGCGGTTCGAAGACCTTGTCGAGCAGCCTGAACGTACCCCCATACACATCCACCGGCACGACGATCGTGTCACCCGGCTTCAGGTACGCCTGCAGAATCGCATTCTCGGCCGCAAGTCCCGACCCGAAGACGGCGCAACGTGTGCCCCCTTCAAGATCGGCCAGCACCGCTTCAAGCCGCTGCCGCGTGGGATTCGACGTGCGCGTGTAGTCGAACCCATGATGCTCGCCGGGACCTATTTGCTGATACGTGGTCGTCTGGAAAAGCGGCGCCACAATGGCCCCGGTGATTGGTTCTGACGGCTGCCCTGCATGAATCGTGCGTGTGCCAAATTCCATCTGTGTCTCTCCTAACAATGAGCTCGATTACGCCACCCGCGTCCCCAGGCTGTCGAAGCTGCGGACGATGAGGGGCAAGTGGGAGCGGCGAGCGTGATCGATCGCCTGCCGCTGAACGAGGGGACAGCCAGCATCGGCCATCTCCAGTGCAGTGGTGTAGTCGAGTGCGTCAATCAACGCCGCACCGGGCGTGGTCTGGGGACCGGCGGTGAAGTATCCAGGTACGTCCTTGATAAGTTCGCAGCGTGAGGCACGAAGAGCGGCTGCCAACGCCACCGCCGACCAGTCAGATCCACCACGCCCGAGCGTCACCACCTGCTGCCGGCACGTGGCAAGGAACCCCGGCACCACCACGACATCGTGGCGCCCCAGCGCCGCGCGCAACGGGAGCGGATTGAGCACCAGGGCATCCACGCCGACCGACGCACGCCCTTCCACTCGCAGGCCCGTCTCATGCACGTTCAGCCCAGTCGCCGCCAGGCCTGCCGCCCTCAGGGCCAGCGTCAAGAGCGCGACTGACCGCAATTCGCCCGTCGACCACAACAAGTCCCTCGCATCGTCATCCACGTGGTCGTCACCGATTGGGCCTCGCGCCACAGCACGTCGGTGTGCCCGAACTCGGCGGAGACCACGGCAACGAGGCGCGCGTGTGTGCGAGCGACCTCGTCACGCAGGAATAACGCAGCGCGCTTGTAGGAATCGGGACCGTTGAGGACCGACCCGCCCAGCTTCAATACGGCGACATCAGCCACGAGCCACCTCCACCACAGGCCACCACGTTACGCGCACGCCGGTGGCCTCAATCGCGTCAACGGCCGCGCAAAGCGCCGCGTACGTCGCGGACGCAGTCACCACTGCATGGCGCCGGCCCTCACCGGCAAGCGAAACAGCAGGCAGGTGGTTCGAGGCCAGGAACTCGGCCAGTTCACCGGCGCTTGAGGTGACGTGATCGAGTGCCAGGCACCACGCGCCGGTGCGAGGGGCTCGCAGGCGCTGCGCCACCGACGCCGAGACTTCCGGCGCGAGTAAAGTCCTTTGGCCACGTCCGGCCACGGCCTCAACGACGTCATCAAGCACCGTGAGCGCGGTGATGCCCGGGCCGGCGCCAGGTCCGGAAAACAGAACGGCGGATTCGCCACGACCCACTGAAAGGATGTTCGTCACGCCATCCACCTGGGCAAACGGGTGTGACGCGGGCACAAACGCTGGCCCAACCCAACTCCCGGCGTCCTGGCCCGTGTCGACCAAAGCGACAGGCTTGATCACTCCGCCAAGGCGACGCGCGAACTCGATATGCCAGGTCTCGAGGCCGTCGATGCCACGCCTGGGGAAGTCGGCTGTCGCCACATCTGTGTGACCGGCCAGATGCAACAGGATGGTGAGTTTCTCGGCAGCGTCGCGACCGCTGATATCGGCATCACTCGAGGGCTCCGCGTATCCGCGCGTCACCGCCTCCACAAGGGCGTCGTCGAACGATCGACCTCGCGTCATCTCCGACAGGATGAAGTGAGAGGTCCCGTTGACGATGCCGGCCCAGGCTCCCCCACCCGAAGCGAGCGGCCGACGAGCAAGTGTGTTCACGCACGGCACACCTGCCAGCACCGACGCCTCGAAGTAGAGCGATGTGCTGTGGGCCGCGGCCAGCGCCTGCAACTCCACGCCGTGTGCGGCCATCAACGACTTGTTCGCAGTGACAACGGGAACACCCGCCGACAAGGTCTGTGCCACGAGGGTGCGAGCGGGTTCGATGCCGCCGAGCACCTCCACGACCACGTCGAAGTCGTACCGGCTCCACACGTCCGGGTCGTTTGTCAGCGGCACGTCTGACACAGCTCTCGGGCGGCTGGGGTCGCGCACAAGCGCGGCCGCACACCTGACAGCCAGTCCCGCCTCCGACAGCCGGTCGTCGGACGCCGTCAGCGCCTGCACGATGGCCTGCCCGACGCCTCCGCACCCCAACAAACCGATTCGCACTTCCTTGACGACGACGCTAGTCAACACGCTCACAGACACACCCTTCCCCTCTGAAATCTCTTCAACCAACCTGGGAACGAGCGTGACTGTCGGCGCGGACGCGAGCGGCCTCGTTTTATCTCCCCCGGTTTCGGGCAGGAATTAGTACCTGGGCGCTGGCGCCTGGTTGCTGTGGTGTCGTCGGGCCTGATCCCTCAACCACTCGCGATAAAGGCTCACCACGTGGGTGAGCAAGGGGAGAATATTATTAACATCTACGAATGTCAATACGTAGATTATAGGTAGGGGTCCGGGAGTCCTAGGGTCCTGGGGTCCAGTTATCGTGCGGAGGCGCGCAGAAAGATGTGCCAGGAGACGGGACGGCCGTAGCTGTCACGGAGATTGCGCGAGACGTGATGGAGGGTCAGATCCGCACCCACCCCGAGGTTGGTCCGCTTCAGCTTCACAAGACTCCGTTCGTACCCAAGAGTCAGAGCCGCGACTGATGATGGGAGGTGGCGCTCCAGTCCTGTGTCTCTGGCGTAGTCGAAGTCGACCAGGATGAACCGGTCCACGATCTCGGTCCGACCGTAGACCGTGTCACGCGTGGAGAGGTCACGACGACCTTCAAGCAACCAACCGGTTTCGGTGTGACCGGTGCGATCGTTGCGACCCCACGCGGCCAGCCACACGGTGCGTCGCCCATCGGGGCGGGCGCGATCGTATTCGAGCGATGCGGTCGTTCGTACGACGTCTCCCGGCTCCGTCACCTCGGGATCGTTGACAGCGGCAGATGAGACTTGCGCGCGCCAGGCGCCCCGCGCCCACGCCAGGCGGCCGGAGACCGAATCAAGCGGCCCCAGATCAAGTTGCAGTCGATCTTCATCAGGCTCACCGCCGTGAAACACCGACCCGTCCACCATCCACTGCGATCGCCGGACGCCGGCGGTGATGACGCCGTGCGTGATGTGGGCAGAGTCGAGCATGTGATGCGACAGCGGTGCTGTCGGGTTCGGACCAGAAGATGCGCGATGCATGAATGCGGACGGGCCCAGCGCAATCGAGCCGACGGGACCACCCGCCAGAAACAGCGTGGTCCGTTCGTTTGCCGCCCAATCCAAGCGCCCCCCAAGAGCCATCACCAGGTCGTGCGGATGCTGGTAGTCAAGCAGGGGTGCGTCGTCGAGCGTTTCGCCGACCTGAAGAACCTGTGCGGAGCCAAGCCGCCGCAGCGTCCAGGGTTCGGCCGACAGCATCGTGTGGAATGTTAGGCGTGCGCGGCCCGACTGACGGGTCACCGAGGCCATGCCCCAGTTCTGCGATTCGAGTTGGGTGAAGTCACGGAACTTGCGGTCCTGCAGGTTGAGGTTCAGGAACGCCTGCCCCTGGGCCGACCACGTCCAACGATCGGAAACCGCCGGCGGCGCGTGGTCGTGTTGGGCAGATGCGAGTGCCGGAATCAGGAGGCACGCAGCAAGGGCGGCGGCCACCCACCCACGGCCGTTGATCACCCTTCCACCTGCAGACCGCGCGCGTCGAGCGCACGGGTAAACATCGTCAACTTGCCTTGATCGTCCACGGGCCACTTGTCACGAGGACGGTCCCAGTACAACTCCACGCCGTTGTTGTCGGGATCGCGAAGGTAGAGTGCCTCGCTGACGCCGTGATCGGCGGCACCGTCAAGCGGAATGCCGGCAGCCTGCACGCGGCGAAGGGCATCGGCCAACAGTGCGCGGGTCGGATAGAGAATGGCCAGGTGATACAGGCCGGTTGACCCTGGAGGCGGGGGTTGGCCACCCAGGCTCTCCCAGGTGTTCAGGCCGATGTGATGGTGGTAGTCGCCGGCGGCGATGAACGCCGCGCCCGGGCCGTAGCGCATCACCAACTCGAACCCCAGCACTCCGCAGTAGAAGCCGAGGGCCCGGTCCAGGTCGGCCACTTTCAGGTGCACATGGCCGATCCTGACGCCGGCGTCGATGGGAGGATTCCGGGTCGCCATCAGCGCGAATTCCTGTACATGACGTAGCCAATGATGCACGCCGTGACGAAGAAGCTGAGATACGCGTACCGGCGCAGCGGGGGCCGGCGTTCGGCGGCGCGAAGAAAGAGCAGCCCGGAGGCGAGCCCCGCGAGCCCAATTGACTCAAGCACGGCACCCGTGCTGAACCGGTACGCCGCCGCGCCAAGCGCGAGGATGATGACGAAGATTCGCGATACCACGAGCGCCTCCGGCCCCGATGATACCCCGACAAAAAACGAGGCGGACGGGAGTTACTCCCCGCCCGCCTAAGTTCCTCAAGTTCCCCAGTTTCCGCCTTCGCTCCTCCGGAGCTACGGCGGACAAGCCCTACTTGGGAAGAAGGACCGAATCGATCACGTGAATGACGCCGTTGGTCGCCTTGATGTCCGTGGTGACGACCTTCGCGCCATCAACGGTCACCGTGCCGCCCTTGACCGCAATCTTCACCGACTGGCCATTGACCGTCTTGGCTTCCTTGCCGTTCATCGTGACGACCTGCGCGGCCATGACCGAGCCCGGCACCACGTGATAGGTGAGAATCGCGATCAACTTCGCCTTGTTCTCGGGCTTGAGGAGGTCCTCAACTGTGCCCATCGGCAGCTTCGCGAACGCCGCATCAGTCGGCGCGAACACGGTGAACGGTCCCGTACCCTTCAGGGTCTCGATCAGGCCCGCCGCCTGCAGGGCCGCCGCCAGGGTCTTGAACGAACCTGCTGCCACTGCGGTATCCACGATGTCCTTGGGCTGTTGTGCCCGCGCGACCGTCGAACCCGCCACCAACGCCACTGCCGCAACTGCGGCCACTGCCAACCGAACGAATTGTGTCTTCATGATCTTTGCTCCTGATGCTTACGATTGGCTGCGCCTTGCAGTCATCACCGTTTCATCGTAGGTTAAAGACGTTTAAATAGTGCGACACGGATGACACCCAGAACGAAGTCGAGTGAATGACGTGAAATTTGCGCGCCGTCTTGTAACTGGAGAGAAAACGAGGTGCCCCCATGTTGTCTGCCACACTGACCGAAGGACTTGAACGCTACGAGATCGGTCCAAAACTGCGAGTCCTTCGCCTGAAGAAGAAGATGGGACTGGTTGAGTTGGGCAAACACACGGCGCTATCAGCCGCGATGCTTTCCAAGATTGAGCGCGGGAGGCTGTTCCCGACGCTCCCCACCCTGCTGCGCATCTCGTTGGTCTTCGGCGTGGGGCTCGAGTACTTCTTTACCGAGGCGCGCAACAAGCCGACCGTGGCTGTGGTTCGGAAGGCCGAGCGCGTACGGTTTCCGGAACACCCCGAAGGCCGATCGTCGTACTCGTTTGAATGCCTCGACTATCCGGCGCCGGAACGGAAGATGAACGCGTACTACGTGGAGTTTGAACCGGTAGAGGCCGGCTCGGTGCCTCCCCAGACGCACTCGGGCGCGGAGGTGCTCTACGTGTTACAGGGCCAGATGGCAGTGACCTACGAAGGCGTTGACCACGAGCTCAAGGCGGGCGACTCGATGTATTTCGACTCCGGGCGACCGCACGCCTACCGTCGCACCAGCCGCACACCAACATCCGCCGTCGTCGTCACCACTGCGTGAGATTGGAAAACGACCTCAGAGGTCGTTTCGGGGGGGGGCGCTGGCGAAACGACCTCTGAGGTCGTTTTTACATGTGACCGCGCTCGAGGTGCAGCAATCGCCGCTTTCTCCACAGGCCGCCACCGTATCCGCCCAACTCGCCACTCTTGTTGACCACGCGGTGACAGGGAATCACGATGGCGATTCGATTGAGTCCGTTGGCGCGCCCTACCGCGCGCACAGCCGCCCGGTTGTCCAGCGCCACCGCGACGTCTTCGTAGGACCGAGTCTCGCCGTACGGGATCTTCAGCAACTCGGCCCACACGCGCTCCTCAAACGGCGTACCCGGCGCCACGACCGGAACCGTGAACGTTGCGAGAGTCCCGGTGAAGTACGCGGCCAATTCAGTGCGGAGCTGCGTCAGGTGCGGGTGGTCGGATAGCACAAGCCCCGCACCGAATCGGCGGCGGACGGTTGCTAGCTGGGCCTCGAGCATCCGTCGGTCGGTAAATTCCAGGAGAACGACACCCGCGTCGGACGCACCGGCAATCATCGGGCCCAGAGGTGTGTCGATCCAGCCAAGATGCACCACACCGGACTGGGTGGCATCGCCGGGTGTGGCCCCGAAGGCCTTCGCGAACGCGTCGCGAAATCCCGAGTGTGATGCGTATCCCGCGTCAAACACCGCGTCATCCACGGTGCCGCCGTGTTTGATCGAATCCAACGCCTGCGCCAGTCTCCTCGCCCGGCAGTCGGCCTGGAACGTCAGGCCGTACCGGGTTGCGAAATAGCGGCGGACTCGGGCCGGGTCAAGTCCCATGGCCTTCAGATCCGCCTCACGAATCCGTACACCCGGGTCGGAGTCAATCCGAGCCATCAACGCGGCCAGCCACGATGGATGGTCGTCGCCGCCCTCAAGCGGACGGCACTTCAGGCAGGCGCGATACCCCGCGAACAGCACTTCCTTTACCGTGCCGAAGAATTCAATATTTTCGATTCGGGGCTTTTTTGCTGAGCAGGACGGCCGGCAGAAGATGCCTGTGGTGCGAACGCCCGTGTAGAACACGCCGTCGTATGACGCGTCGCCGTGCAGAAAGGCGCGCTCCATCTCGCGGCGCGAAGGCAACGGCAGGTCAAGCAGGGGAAATTCTGTGGCGTCCATGTCCGCCATTGTCGGTCCGCAGCGGCGGACGCCGCCACCGGAAAAACGTCACGAAATTCCCTACGACCCTGGCCAGGGCCAGCTCTGTGGCGGCCTCAGGCGACCGGCTTTGCGATGCCGTTCGTCGTCTCGAGCCACACCGCGATCTGCTCGCGCGACCACCGATGGTCGTCGTTGAGATGCACCAGGAGCGCCGCCAGGAAGATGCGTTTCTTGCAGCCCTCGTGCGGGCACGGCTTCACGCGGTCGAGGCAGTCAAAAAACCAGTCAAGGTCGCGTGTCGGATGAGACTTGCCCGGCTCAGCCGGCAGCCGATACATGGCCTCGTACGCCGCACCCAGGGCGCACGAGGCCGTCTTGCCGGAGTAGTACTCGCCAAACGCCTGGTCGGGCCGCCGTTCCGCTCCGTGACGGATAAAATCCGCCAACTCGCGCTCGTTGTGGTGGGCCTGCATGGGCGCAGTCTAACACCGCCGATTGGCCATAGGCGGACACTCAGGGAACAGGGCCATTGGCTCACTTCCTTAGAATGGTTGAAATGGAGGTGACCCAAATCGCGGGGTCATGATGAGCGTCGCCAATGGGTAGGCGTAGGCCAGGATCACGAAGATGATGCCGACGATGGTGGTCTTCACCTGCGGGTCGCCAAACTCGGGATGACCAGCGAGTGTTGCTGGATTGATGGTTTCGATATGGCTCGGCGGTTGCACCGCCTGAGTGACCGCAGTGATGCCAATGGCTGCAAGGAAGAGGACGATCAGGCCGCCCGCCCCCCCCCACATCCACACGCGTTCGTAGGCGTTGACGCTCATGACTAGTGTTGCGGCGCTCCCAACGCCAGGAACCGGAAGATGTACATCGCCAGCCACCCGAGCGCGAAGAGCGCGCCGAAAATAATCACGATGGCCATGGTGCCGCGCGGATGTTCGAACGGGGGCTCGTCGGGCATGCGGAGGACCTCCACGAAATAGCGCGCAACGAGAGTAGCGCAGACCGTGGAGTCGCTCCAACCACGACTATTTCAATCGGAGAGTAAATCAGTCGTCGTTCCGTTATGATCGTCAGGTTGCAATCATGAGCAGGCACACCATTCTCCAGTCACTTCCCATCGGTGAGAACGTCGGCATCGCATTCTCGGGCGGCCTCGATACCAGCGCGGCGCTGCATTGGATGCGCGCCAAAGGCGCGGTGCCGTACGCGTACACCGCGAACCTCGGGCAACCCGATGAAGCGGACTACGACGACATTCCCCGCAAGGCGCTGGAGTACGGCGCCGAGAAGGCGCGCCTGGTGGACTGTCGCCGACAACTCGTCTCAGAGGGCATCGCCGCCCTGCAGTGCGGCGCCTTTCACGTCACCACCGCCGGCGTACCGTACTTCAACACCACGCCTCTGGGCCGCGCCGTAACCGGTACGTTGCTCGTGGCGGCCATGAAAGAAGACGACGTCAATATCTGGGGTGACGGCAGCACCTACAAGGGCAACGACATCGAGCGGTTTTACCGCTACGGGCTTCTCGCGAATCCGGGCCTGCGCATCTACAAGCCATGGCTCGACCAGACCTTCATCGACGAGCTGGGCGGACGCAAGGAAATGTCGGAGTACATGCAACGCGCGGGCTTCGCGTATCGCATGAGTACCGAGAAGGCGTACTCGACCGACTCCAATCTGCTGGGCGCCACGCATGAAGCGAAGGACCTGGAACGTCTCGACTCGGGCATCATGATCGTCGAGCCCATCATGGGCGTGACCTCGTGGAAGGAGAGCGTCGCGGTCAAGCCGGAGCAGGTGACCATCCGCTTCGAGGAGGGACAGCCGGTGGCCCTCAACGGGATCACCTACGGCGACCCGGTGCAGCTCATGCTCGACGCCAATGCGATTGGTGGCCGCCATGGCCTCGGCATAAGCGACCAGATCGAAAACCGGATCATCGAGGCCAAAAGCCGCGGCATCTACGAGGCGCCCGGCATGGCCCTGCTCTTCATCGGTTACGAGCGCCTGCTGACCGGTATCCACAACGAAGACACCATCGAGCAATACCGCGACAACGGCCGCCGGCTTGGCCGCCTCCTCTATCAGGGCCGGTGGTTCGACCCGCAGTCGATGATGCTGCGCGAAACGGCCCAACGCTGGGTGGCTAAAGCCATCACTGGTGAGGTCACTGTCGAACTGCGGCGGGGCAACGACTACTCACTCCTCAACACCGAAAGCCCGAATCTCACCTACAAGCCCGAACGTCTGACCATGGAAAGCGGACAGGGCGAGTTCACCCCGCAGGACCGCATCGGCCAGTTGACGATGAGGAACCTGGACATCGCCGATACGCGCGACAAGCTGCGCGTCTACATGCAGACCGGACTCCTCGCCTCGGGGCCGGGGTCGGCCATTCCGCAGATTGGATCCGGCGACAAGGACCAGGACTCCTAGGCCGATCACACGAGGCGTGAAGGATGTGAAGGAACTCCGCCACTTCTTCGACGAAGCCGTTATCCGGGATATTGCTCGCGATCTGAAGTGTGCGGAGCACGGCCACGTACGCGACCACGTCCTTGCGATATGCTCGGCGGCCATATGACCCGTGCACTCGTGATGTGGTGTCTCGTCGTGGCTTCCGGCTGGGGCATCGTCGCCGCCTCCAGCCAGGCTCAGGGGACCTGGCCACAATTCCGCACGTACTATCGCCAGGCCCTCGCTCAACATGCCATCGTCGGCAGTAGCGCCGCGCTGTTGCGGCAGGGCGTGGTGGTGGAACGTGCGGTCGAAGGGATGCGCGATCGGTCGGCTGGGCTGCCCGTGGACGCAAACACCATCTTCCATTGGGCTTCGATCACCAAGACGTTCACCGGTATCGCGATCATGCGACTGCGGGACGAAGGCCGGCTGAAACTCGACGACCCCATCATGAAGTACGTCCCGGAGTTGCGGTCCATCGTCAATTCGTTCGGCCCTGTCGAGCAGATCACGATTCGGCACCTGCTCTCACATTCGGCCGGGTTCCGCAGCGGCACATGGCCCTGGAATACTGGAGACGCCTGGCAGCCGTTTGAGCCGCCCGGGTGGTCGCAGCTCGTGGGCATGATGCCGTACACGCGCGTCGAGTTCGCGCCGGGCTCGAAGTACCAGTACTCGAATCCCGGCCTCGTCTTCCTGGGACGGGCCATCGAAGACATCACCAGTGAGCCCTTCGAGACGTACATCGACAAGGAAATCCTGCGGCCGCTGGGGATGACCCGGACGTTCTTCGACCGCACGCCATCATTCCTGCGCACCGACCGCTCGCACAGCTACTTCGTCACAGATGCCGGACTGGTTGAAGCACCGTTTGACTTCGACAGCGGCATCACCGTCTCGAACGGGGGGTTGAATGCCCCTGTGGACGATATGGCGAAGTACCTCGCGTTCCTGACCGGCAGCCGGGACGCGGCGACGAGGTCGCGGTACGACACGGTCCTGAAGCGCGCGTCCCTCGAAGAGATGTGGCGACCGGTCGTGCCGGTGTCCGGTGGCGTGTCAATGGGACTGACGTTTTTCCTGGAACGTCACGGCGGGCAGGACTACATCGCGCACAGCGGAGGCCAGAACGGCTTCATCTCGCACTTCTACCTGCATCCGGCGTCTGATACGTCGTATCTGGTTGCGTTTAATACACAGACGACATCGGTGAAGGAAGGCGAGAAGCGGAATACGCGCGCGCTGGATGCGGCAGTACGGGATTGGCTGCTGTCGCGAATGGTCGCGAGCGGCCCATCACGTCAGTGATAGTGACCGTGCTCGGGTGACCAGACGCCAGTGGACTTGGCTGTGTGGTTGATGTCGGTGGTGAATGACGTGGCGGCGGCAGCGAGTCCAGCGATCACCAGCGTTCCAATCAGCACGAACATCATGATGTTGGCGCGACTGCGTGGCTCCGTGAGCCCGTGGCATTTCTTGAACTTTTTGCCGCTGCCGCACGAACAGAGATCGTTGCGGCCAATTTTTCCGGTGTGGGCCATGGACGCGTCCCCTTCCTATACCTTCATCCTGCCCGGGTCCGGCCGCAGCGGTCAAGTCCCGAGCCCGACCTAGCTACAACTCCAGCTGAATCCCCAACTCGACCACGCGTTCCGGAGGGAGACGGAAGAAGGTGACGGCCCTCACGGCGTTCCTCGACATCAACACGAACAATCGCTCTCGCCAGAGGGCCATGCCCGGCGTCCGGGTCACAAGTAATGTTTCCCGGCCCAGGAAATACGTCAGGTCCTCGTCAACGACAAGGCCCTTCTGCAGGGCATCGCGCAACCCCTGGGGCACATCCGGATCTTCCATGAATCCATACCGCAGTGACACATCCGAGATCCCTTCGCCTAAATAGCGGACGGTCGCCCTCTCCTCGGTGGCGACGTGCGGCACCGGCTCGGTCCTGACCGTCAGCGTGACCACACGATCGTGCAGGACCTTGTTGTATTGGAGGTTATGCGCAAGCGCAGGTGGTGTGCCTTTGGGCTGTGCCGTCATGAACACAGCCGTGCCTCGGACGCGCGCCGGCGGCAGCCGCCCAATGGCCATCATGAAATCTTCAATCGGAATGGCCCGGTCGGCAATCCGGTCGGCCACAACCTGCCGCCCGGTCTTCCACGTCGTCATCAGCGTGAACAGCACGGCGCCGATGACGAGCGGGAGCCAGCCACCGTGCAGTATCTTGAGGACGTTCGCGCCGAAGAACGACAGGTCGATCGCGAGGAACGTGCCGGTCACGCAGTAGGCGATCGCCTTGGGCCACTTCCAGCGCTCCAGCATCACTACATGCAGCAGGATCGCCGTGATGATCATCGTCAGGGTCACGGCAATGCCGTACGCGGCTGCCAACGCGGTAGACGAGCCGAAGCCGACCACGATCGCGATCGTGCACACCATCAGTGCCCAGTTCACGTCAGGCACATACACCTGCCCCATCTCGCGCGAGGACGTGTGGTTGATCTGCAGGCGCGGACAGTACCCGAGCTGCACCGCCTGGCGTGTCAAGGAGAAGGCACCGGAGATCAGCGCCTGCGAGGCGATGATGGCGGCCGCTGTGGCCAGCGCGACCAGCGGGAACAGAGCCCACGGCGGCGCCAGCAGAAAGAAGGGCTGAGCCGCCGCCGAGCTGTCTGTGAGCAGCAGCGCGCCCTGCCCGAAGTAGTTCAGCAGCAGAGACGGCAGGACCAGCGCGAACCACGCGAGGCAGATGGGCCGTTTGCCGAAGTGTCCCATGTCCGCGTACAACGCTTCCCCGCCGGTCACCACGAGAAACACCGCGCCAAGCACCGCGAAGCCGTGCAGCCCATGCTCGGCAAAAAACGCGACCGCGTGCCGCGGATCGAACGCGGTGAGGACGATGGGCTGTCGAATGGTCCACATGATGCCCAACACCGCGAGCACGACGAACCACAGCACCATCACAGGTCCGAAGAGACGACCGACACGATGTGTACCGTGCCGCTGAATCGCGAACACGCCCACGAGGATGCCAACTGCCAGGGGCACCACGTAGGGCTCGAGCAGCGGCGTGGCCACCTTCAAGCCTTCCATGGCTCCCAGCACGGTGATGGCAGGTGTGATCATGCCGTCACCATAAAGGAGCGCGGCACCGAAGATGCCCAGCAGGATCAGGACCCAGCCCACGCGGTTGTTGGCATCCCGCTTCGGCAACAAGGCCGTCAACGCCAGGATGCCGCCTTCGCCCTGGTTGTCGGCACGCAGCACAATCGCCACGTACTTGATCGAGATGACCAGTAGCAGCGAGTAGATGATCAGCGAGAGCACACCGAGCACGTTGGCCTGGGTCGGCGGAACCGCATGAGAGCCGAAGAAGCACTCCCGCATCGCGTAGAGCGGACTCGTGCCGATATCGCCATACACGACACCGAGGGCAGAAATAGTGAGGGGTACGAGCGGACGAACCGCAGGCGCGGATGCAGACACAAGGCCTCCAATCGCCGACGGGGTTAGCTGACGGGCTCGAGGCTGGAAGTCCTCTACCGGCAAGGCCTAGCCTGCCGGATTCGCCCCATATTCTGGGTCCCCCGCGACGCCACCAATGGCGTCCTAGGCGTTCCCCCTATTATGGGCCCGTTTCCCGCCAAGCCGCGTCGGCGGGGGCCCGTTACATCCCCCTCCTATAATGGACAGGTATGAGCCGCGTGCCCGAGGCCACCGCCCCAACTCCCAGCGCGTCGGCTTCGGCCGCGGAACGGCCGTTGACCGACCCAGCCTTCTACCTGAACCGCGAGTTGAGCTGGCTCGAGTTCAACCGGCGGGTGCTGGCGCAAGCGGCTGACCCGTCCCATCCCCTTCTTGAACGGGTCAAGTTCCTGGCGATCGTGGCCGCCAACCTGAACGAGTTTTTCATGATTCGCGTGGCGTCACTCCTGCGCAAGCAGCGGACTGGCACTGAAGACGTGTCGCCGGACGGAATGTCCACCGAGGAACAACTCGTGCAGGTGCGCCGCCAGGCCACCGAGATGCTGGCGCTGCAGGCCAAATGCTGGACGCGCGACCTTCGCCCGCAACTTGCCGAGGCGCACATCCACTTCCTGGATCCCGCCGACTACACACCTGCGGTGGCGCAGCATCTCGAGACGTACTTCGCCCGTGACATCTGGCCGGTGCTCACACCGCTCGCCTTCGATCCAGGCCACCCGTTTCCCTACATCTCGAACCTGAGCCTGAATCTGGCCGTGGTCGTCAAACACGCGGGGCGGACAAAGTTCGCGCGCGTGAAGATCCCCGACGTGCTGCCGCGTTTTGTGCTCCTCCCCGACCGGCTCGCCACGCGCGGTCACCAGACATTCGTGTTCCTCGAAGACATCATCCGGGCCAACCTGGCCCGGCTGTTCCCCGGCACCACCGTGAAGGGCGCCTATCTCTTCCGCGTGGTGCGCGACGCCGACCTCGTCATTCAGGAGGACGAAGCCGACGACCTCCTCGAATCGATCGACAAGAGCCTGCGCGAACGGCGGCACGGGGCGCTGTCGATGCTGAAGGTGGAAGCCGGTGTGCCGCGCCGCGTGCTCGACACCCTGATCGAGAATTTCGAGATCGAGGAAGAAAACGTCTACCGCACCAAGGAACGCCTCGGCTTCGGCGACTGGATGGAGCTGACGCAACTGCATCGGGCCGAGCTCAAGTACCATCCCTTCCTTCCGGCGCCCGTCTGGGACGACGAGGAAGGGGAGGCGATCTTTGCCGAACTGCGCCAGCGCGATCGCCTGGTGCACCACCCGTTCCAGTCCTTTGGCGCGGTAGAGGCCTTCCTGAGCGCGGCCGTGGCCGATCCGCAGGTGCTGGGTATCAAGATGACCCTGTACCGCATCGGGCCGAACTCCCCGCTGGTTGACCTGCTCGTCAGGGCTGCCGACGGCGGCAAGCAGGTGGCCGTGCTGGTGGAGCTCAAGGCGCGCTTCGACGAACGCAACAACATCCTCTGGGCGCAACGCCTTGAAGCTGCCGGCGTGCATGTGGTGTACGGGTTGCTGAACCTGAAGACCCACTGCAAGTTGTGCCTGGTGGTGCGCAAGGAAGCCGACGGTATTCGCCGCTATGCGCATCTGGGCACCGGCAACTACAACGTCATGACGTCGCGGACCTACACCGATCTCGGTCTCTTCACGTCGCGCGATGCCATTGTCGAAGACGCATCAGACCTGTTCAACTACCTGACCGGCTACTCGAACCAGGTGCAGTATCGGGCGCTGCTCGTGGCGCCGCTCAGCCTGCGGTCGGGACTGGCGCAACTCATCAATCGCGAAATTGCCGCGGCCGAAGCCGGCCAACCAAGCGGCATCATCATGAAGATCAACGCCATCACCGACCCCGAAATGGTGCGGCACCTGTATCGGGCGTCGCAGGCGGGCGTCCAGGTGGATCTGCTGGTGCGTGGCGTCTGCGTGCTTCGGCCCGGAGTGCCGGGAGTCAGCGATCGTATCCGTGTGCGCTCGATCATCGGGCGCTTCCTTGAACACTCGCGGATTTTCTGGTTCGCGAACACGGGAGACCCGAAGGTGTACATCGGCAGCGCCGACGTCATGGAGCGCAACCTCGATCGACGGGTCGAAGTGTTGTGCCCGGTCACCGACCCGAAACAGGCGGATCACCTTCGGTCAGTTGTCCTGACCGCGTATCTCGCCGACAACCATCGCGGACGGGTGCTGACGGCCAACGGCAGTTACGAACGCGACCCCGATGCAGTCGATGGTGACGCGCTGAGCGCGCAGGACCTGCTGCTGGCGGGTTACGCCGCAGAAACCCGATCCGACCTCTAGTCGAAGCGCGTCAGCGCCACGTCCACTCGGCGCGCTTCGCTGCGCGCGGGACGCCACTGGACGAGAATGGGCGACTGATAGAGGCCCTGCACGAGCTCGCCGCGGCCGGCCAGCTTGGCGTCAGACACCATGAGGTCCACCGACCGGCGCATGCGCAGGAAGCGCGAGGCCGGAGCCTCGAGGCTGCGCGCGAGCAGTCGCTCGATCCGTGACGTGTGCAGCCCGAGCGCGTCGAGCAGCTTGTTCATCGCGCACACCAGGTCGTACTGTGCGTAGTCGCGAGCCTTGGCAGGCACGGCGCACGGATCGTTCCAGGCGCTCCGGACTTTCTCTGCCGCGAACTTGAGCGGATTCTTCAGGACGTCGGCCAGGTCGTGTTTCATCAACAGGGTTTCGTACTCGTTGACCGTCAGGCTCGCGTACTGCTCGCCGGTGGCCAGTTCCAGGCGCACGCGCCCCTTGGTCACACCGTGTTGCGCGATGAGTTCGGCCACCTGATCGAACAGGCCCAATCGCGATTCGCGCAGATTCACCGCATCAATGGGATGCCCAGACATTGGTACGCGGATGGTGGTGCGGGCCACTTCTTCCTCGCGGTTGAAGCCCACCACGCGCGCCACGCGTTTGCGCGGCACGTTGCGATACACACCATCAAAGTCCACGAAATACACCGGCGTCTGCCGCTGCGCATCGTCTGTCACGCAGGCGCGCAGGCCGCCGCCCATGAACGCGAGGTGCGAATCGGCGTTAGTCGGTTCGACAGCCTTCTGCTCGGGCGCCAATTCGTCGCGCAGTTCCAGCTGGTCGTGCCGGTAACCCGCGCCTTCCGGAAAGACTGTGCGGAACACGTCCAGATACGGCTCCACGCCGCCGAACTGGTCGGTCAGCCGGGCGGCCAGGCTCTGGGGCAAGAATCCCGCCGTTGAGTGCTCCGACGCGTAAAAGTGGCGCCGGTAGCCGCTGAGGGCCTCGCCATGAAGCTGTGTGGTGAGCGCGCGGACGTCCACGACGTCCAGCCGGGCGCGCGGGGTGATATTGAGCGCGAGTTCTAAAGGCGACACGGTGTCGTTACGTCCTCGGGAAGAGTATCAGAACAGGCCGCGAATCCAACCGCCGTCCACGGCGATGGACTGGCCGGTCACATACCCCGCCTGTTCTGAGGCCAAAAATGCCGCCATCGCCGCGAATTCCCCGGGCTCACCCAGCCGCTTCATGGGAATCTCGGCCTCCCACCGTTTGACGATGTCTTCGGGCGTGGTGCCGCCTGCGGCCGCCATCTGGTTCGAGAGTTCCACCACGCGTTCCGTGCGTGTGTAGCCGGGCAGCAGGTTGTTGACCGTAATGCCCTCTGCGGCCACCTCATTGGCCAGCGTTCGGGCAAACGCCACCACACCGGCCCTGAGGCTGTTGGACAACATGAGACCGTCCACGGGCTGTTTGGCCGCGATCGACGTCACGTTGATGATGCGCCCCCAGCGGCGCGCCCGCATGCCCGGCAACACGGCGCGTGCAAAGCCGACGGCACTGTGCAGCAACTGGCGCGTGGCGGCGTCCCAGTCGTCGGGCGTCAGCGTCTCGAATCGGCCGGACTTCGGGCCGCCGGTATTCGTCACGAGAATCTCCACCGGCCCGAAGACGCGCTCCGCCTCCGACACCACATGCGCAATGTCGGCCGGCACCGACACATCGGCCACCACACCGTGACAGCGGCCACCCGCTGCGGCAATCACGCGGCACGCAAGTTCGAGCGCCTCGGCCCCGCGTGCGCAAACAACCACCCGCGCGCCTTCTGCCGCCAGCACTGTGGCGCTGGCGCGGCCCAGCCCCTTGCTGCCGGCCGCCACAATCGCTACCCGGTCACGAAGCCCCAGGTCCATGGTTACTTTCGGAGGTAGTCGTCGGTCTTGGCGAGCCAGTCGGCGCGCGGGGGACTGAACACGTCCACGTCCAACGTATCTTCGAGCGCCTCGGCTTTATGCCAGACGTTGGATGGAATGTGCAGCACTTCCCCGGCCCGAATGGTGACCTCCTGCGACCCGTCTTCGCCGATCCAGAAATGGAGGGCGCCATCCAGCACATAGGTCAACTGCTCGTTTTCATGCTGATGGCGGGGCACCACGCAGCCCTTCTTCAGGTACACGTGCGCCAGCATCATCCTGTCGCCCGTAATCAGCCGCCGATCGAGTAAATCGGAGACTTTTTCCTTTTCCATGTCATTCCAGCGGTAAAACGTCACATTCTGCACATTGGCCTCCACCTTGCATTGCATAGGATATCGGTAGAACTCAGGTTATTGAAGGAGACACTATGAATCGTCAGGGAAAAATTCTCTCAGGGGTTGTCGCGATGGCCGTGGCCGTCGGCGCGGTCCTTTCGGCACAGGCGCCGGTCACTATCACGCTGCGCTCGGGCGAAACCCTGCAGGCCTCACTGGTGGATATGGGCGGACGCGGTTTCGAAGTCCGCGTGGGCGGCTCCGAACGCTTCATTGCCAAGGACCTGGTGGCGATGGTGGACTTCGGTGGCAACGTCACCCCGCAGCAGGCATGGTTCAACGGCATGTCACCGGCCAACAACCTGGTGGTGTTCAAGAATGGGGACACATTGCTGGCCGACTGGACGGACGTGGGCGGCACGTCACCGCTCATCCTCAGGTTCAACTCAGGCGCGGCCGAACGTGAAATTTCGGCGGATCAGGTGGCGCGAATCTACCTGGTGCCGGCCAGTGTCGGGTTGGTCATGAGGCCGAAACCGGTACCCGAACAGAGTGAGGGCGGCGTGAACGTCATGGCCAGCGAGCCCTGGACCAGCGCCGGAATCACGGTGAGCACGGGCGAGTACCTGCGCTTCTCGGTCTCCCGCGAGATCAAGTTCGGCACCGAGCCCAACGACACGGCGTCGGCCGATGGCAACAGCGCGGCGCGCGTCAGCGCGGTCTTCCGCAGCCTGCCCGTGCGGTCACTTCCGGTAGGCGGCCTGATCGGCAAGGTGGGCAACGGCCAGCCGTTCTCAATCGGCTCCGCGCCGCAGCCCATCCGCATGCCCGCCAACGGCCAGCTGTTCCTCGGCATCAACGACCTGACCTTCACCGATAACTCGGGATGGTTCAGGGTTGTCATTACCCGAGGCAGGTAGGTCAGTCGGGAACTGGGGAACTGGGGAACTGGGGAACTGGGGAACCAGTTCCTCAGTTCACAATTTCCTAAGTTCCCAATTTCCTCAGTGGAACGCCAATACTGCGAACACCACCACTGAGACGCCCAGCACCAGCATCACACGGCTGACGATGGGGATGCGCGCGGCGGCAGCGGCGCCATCCGCCGATCGCGACTGGCGCAGCAAGACCTGGAGGTAGCCGAACACGCCAATCATGATGGCGACCAGGGTGAGCTTGACGTGGAACATCGGACCACCCCATGCCATCACCTCGGCGACACCCCGTACAAGGACAAGCCCGACGCCGGAAAGAATGAGCAGTGCGAGCCCGATGGCGCCGTTGCGGGTCAGCACCGACGCGCGGCGCATGAACGCTCCCCGGTCAGCGGGCGGCATGTCGGCCGTGGCCAGCCCCAATGTGAGCATGGCGAAGCCGGTGCCGACACCCAGCGCAAGGCCGATGAAGTGCAGGATCAAAAGTAAATCGAGCATGGGATTCTCCTATGGAACGTCAAGAGTATCTCAAAGCGTGTGCAGGCCTCGGCCTTGAGAACCAGGCCGAGCTACGAGGACTGGACGTAGCTCGGGCTGTTCCTCAAGCCCGAGACCGCTTGACCGCCACGATCACCGCGAATGGCGACTTCCTCCACGGCACGTCCGTATCGAAGCCCACGCGCTGGAGCAACTTCAGCTCAGTGGCCATCGGCACGTAGACATCTTCGTCGGCCCACGACTCGTAGACGCGTTTGGCGCCTGCACGACCGCCGAACGTCTGCGCGAGATGCGTGAACCAGACATTCAGATCTCGCGCAAAACCCTCCGCCGTTGACGCTGGGGCGCAATCCCCGTTGATCAGCACACCTCCTGGCCGCAGCGCTGCATGGCAACGCCGATAGAAGGCCTGCTTCTGTCGAAGGGTGCGAATGTGATGCAGCGCGTAGCTGGCGACGATGGCGTCGCAGGGGGGTAGCGCCACGTCAAGGAAACTCCCCTCGACCAAGGTGACACGTGCCATGCGACGGCCGAGGCGCCTGCGGGCCACCTGCACCATGGCGGCGTCCGCGTCGATGCCCCACACACGTGCGCCAGGCACCGCCTTCAAACAGGCCTGCGCCAGCGCGCCCGTTCCAACACCGAGATCAACGATGTGACGGACGGGGCGGGCCGCATGCGCCAGCGCACCCGCGACTTCGGGAATCAGCTCGTCGTAGAGCGGGATCAGTTGGCGGATGCGCTCGTCGTATTCCCTAGGCTCGACGGCAAGATGAGAAGTCACAGACATGGGCTTACAATCAGGGTTCACCAGACAAGCGGAGGTCATTATGTCCCGAAGGCATCGCGTCAGCATCCTGCTCGCATTCGCGTTAACTGCTGCCCCGTTCGCCCAGCAACACCTGCACCCCGTTGGCGAGCGGTTAGGCACGGTGGATTTCGAGACGTCATGTGCGGCGGCGGCAAAGGCCCCGTTCAATCACGCGATGGCGTTGCTGCATTCCTTTGAGTTCGGGCCCGCCATCACGGGCTTCGGCGAGACCCTCAAGGCCGACCCGAATTGCGCCCTGGCATACTGGGGCATCGCGGTCGCTCGATGGACCAACCCTTTTGCGGCGACACTTCGGCCTGCCGCGCAGCTTCAACAGGGCCTTGAAGCGATTCGACAGGCCCGAGCGCTGGGCGGGAAGACCGCGCGCGAGCGCGCCTACATCGAGGCCGCCGCGACACTCTACAGCGACACGGAAACGCTGGATCAGCGGGCACGCGTCGTCGCGTACGAAGGCGCGATGGCGGCCTTGGCGACCGCGTACCCGGCCGATCGGGAAGCATCAATCTTCTGGGCCCTGTCGCTGACCGCTGCCGCGTTGCCCACCGACAAGACGTACGCGAATCAGCTGAAGGCGGGCGCGATCCTCGAGAAGCTGTATCCCGCACAGACCGATCATCCTGGCATCACGCATTACATCATTCACAGCTACGACGTCCCCGCACTGGCGGACAAAGCCGTCGCGGCGGCTAGGCGTTACGCCACAATTGCCCCGGCGGCGCCCCATGCGCTCCACATGCCTTCGCACACGTTCACGCGCGTTGGCGCCTGGCAGGATTCGATCGACACGAATATCCTCTCGGCTGAGGCCGCGCTGAAAATGAACGCGCGAGCCGAACAACTGCACGCCATGGACTACATGGCCTATGCCTACCTGCAGACCGGTCAGGACAAGGCCACGCAGGTCGTGCTGGCGCAGATCCCCGGAATCGCCGCCGCGTTTGATCCCACTGTGGTCGTCGGCGCGGCGCCGGGGTCCGCGGGGATCTTTGCGCTTGCGGCCATCCCCGCGCGATGGGCACTCGAACGTCGCGACTGGACGGCCGCCGCGCGGCTGGAACCCAAACCCAGCAGATTCCCGTACACCGAGGCCATGACGCACTTCGCGCGAGCGCTCGGCGCCTCGCGCACCGGCGCCCTTGCCGAAGCGCGGCAGTCGATCGCGGCCCTGCAGGACATCCACAGCCGGCTTGCAGAAGCCAAAGAGACCTACTGGGCGGAACAAGTGGCCATTCAACATCTCGGCGCAACCGCGTTCCTCGCTCTGGCAGAAGGCAGGACGACCGACGCGTTGACGACCATGCGCTCGGCCGCCGTTCGTGAGGACGCCACCGAGAAGAACGCGGTCACACCGGGACCGATCGCGCCCGCACGTGAACTGCTCGGTGAGATGCTGCTTGAACTGAAGCAGCCCGCCGATGCGCTCAAGGAGTTTCAGGCGACGCTGAAGAAGGAGCCGGGCCGCTTCCGTGCCCTCTACGGCGCGGCAAAAGCGGCGGCGCTTGCCGACGACCGGGCGACCGCCCGGACGTACTACAGCGAACTCGTCACGATGTGCACGAAGGCCGATTCGCCGGGCCGGTCGGAGCTGGCCGAAGCCCGGAAGTTCGCCGGTCTGTAGACCGGCGCCGATCAGAGTGACCGATTAGGGCCCTTAATCGAGTCCCAGCGCCGCCCTGACTTTGAACGGCACCTTGATCGTCTTGAGTCCCGTCCAGGCTTCGAACTCAAGTGTGACGGTCTTTGCGGCAGTCTTCACGCTCATGCTCATCTCTGCCGCGTCGTTCATGTAGCCGGTGCCGGTGCGGCTGCCTTCGATGGGCTGACCCTTCGCGTCGAGGAAGACCACGTTCTTGATTGAGGTCATCACCTGCCGCGGCAACTTGAGCGTGAACGTCTGCGACTCGCCCTGGGTCTCCACTTCGGCGACAGTAATCGTCGTCTGGCCAAATCTGAACGTGGTGTCGTTCGTCAGGCGCACGTTGGCCACGCGCGTCTTGCGTGTGCCGGTGGCCGCCGTAATCGCGATTGACCCTTCAGCCAGGATGGCCGTGGCGCCGGGTGCGGCAAAGCCGGTGCTCTCGATCTCGATGATGCCGCCTGAGCCGTCCTTGAACTCATCGGGAAAGCTGTCGAATTTCCCCCCGATGTTCGAGCCCTTGTCATCGGTGACACTTTCGAGCAGCGACGCGTCCTCATCGATCTCGATCAGCCCCTGTCCGTCATCTTGATCCACAACGCGATCTTCGTACCGTTGTCCTCGTTGAACGGCTTGGCAGAAAAGTCATTGTCCGGCACCACCACTCTCACCACCTGGATGCCGCCCACCACCACCTCGGGCTCTTTGCCGGACGCGGTGGCCCGCGGCGCGGGCGCCTGCCGGCTCACTTCAGCCTCTGTCGGCGGTGCGCCCGGGCCCCCGGGCGGTTCGATGTACCAGCGTCCGCCAATGCGCACAAAGTCCATCGTCTCTGCGCCGTTCTGGGCGGTCGCCTTGTCGCCGGTGATCTTGTAGCCGGTGACGGTGCCGATATTGCCGAGGGGTTGTGGATTCGGCGCTTCTGTCATCCCCAGCAACGACCCCATCTTCACCATGGCGCCGAACAACGACGACACCAGCGTGAAGTTGTCGGCGGTGTCGAGGGCCGCGTTGATGGTCTTCTGGGTCTCAGGCGCCATCGGCGGTTTGCCGATCACCGTGTCGAGCCCGTACGGCTTCAGGGTCGCCTTCGCGAGGGTGAGGGCTTCGTTGTACTTCTTGCGCTGGGCGTCGAGCTCAGCCTTCGGCGGCTTCGGGGCCCCGGGCATGGCGTCGTCGGGATCCGAGAAGGCGAGCACCATGAGCACGCCGCTCACGCCCTCGTTGGCGATGGTCTTCAGCCCGCCGGGCGAGATGACCGGCAGCGCCACCAGGAAGTCGTCGGCGGCCGCAGCTTTCTTGATGACGGCCACCGCCTCCTGCGGTGTGGCCGCCGTGCGGGCGCGCTTCCAGAAGGCCTGGCAGCACGCCGACATCACGCTGACCAGCGCCCGGATTCTCCGATAGGGCCTCAGACGCTCAGGAGTGATTGCCTGACGAACGCTTCGATCTGGTCGGCCGGAAGTGCCCTCGACTTTCGGCCGGCGACCAGGCCCGAGTGAAACACCGCCATGGTCGGGATGGACTGAATCTGGAGCCGCGCGGCGAGATCCGGGACCGCCTCGGTATCAACCTTAATCACCAGCCACTCGCCGGCGTGGGTGGCAGCGACCTTCGCAATTTCCGGAGCCACCATTCGGCAGGGACCGCACCACTCGGCCCAAAAGTCCACGAGCACGGGCAGGCGCGATCCGCGCACCACAGCATCAAAGTCTGCGCTGCTGCCCACGTCCACCGGAACGGCAGGCGCCTGAAGGTCGGTCTAGCATCGGCCACACCGCGTGGTCAGACCAAGCCGGTCCCACGCCAGCCGATTGGCCTGCTGGCACGACGGACAGGACACGATGACACCGCGCGAGTCGGACCGAAGGCCCATGACACCTATGTTACAGCCGCGCCCGGGCGCGGTCGGGTCGTAACAACGCCTGTCGGGTGTAGTATTACGGCCATTCCCGGAGGTCAGGCCATGGTTCGTCGCACCTCGTTCGCTGCCACGCTCGTCACATTCTCCACCGCTGCCTTTGTCATCGGCTTTTCCGCTCTTGGCGCGCAAGCGCCGGGGGATGGCAATCACGCCGCGCATATGAAGGCGTGGGACGCGCACGAGGCGATGACGACAGCGTCGCCGTACCGGCCTATGAACTGGTCGTACATCGGAATGACCAACATCAGCGGCCGCTTCTCAGACGTCGCCGTCGCGGACCGCGGCGCGTCGCGGCGGATCTATGCCGGCAGCTGCTGCGGCGGCGTGTGGGCGTCGGACGACCTCGGCCTGACGTGGCAGGCGGTGTTTGACAAGGAAGCCTCGACCGCCACAGGCGCGTTGGCCGTCGCCCCCTCGAATCCTGACATCCTCTGGGTCGGCACCGGCGAGTCGAACATCTTTCGGAGTTCCTACACGGGCGTCGGGATGTACAAGTCCACCGACAACGCGAAGACGTTTCAGCACATGGGCTTGATCGACACCGGCACCATCGGGCGCATCGTGGCGCACCCGACCGATCCGGACACGGTTTACGTGGCGTCCGCAGGGCAGGAGTGGGTCGAAAACGAGATGCGCGGCGTGTTCAAGACGACCGACGGCGGCAAGACGTGGGCGCACGTGCTGAAGATCAGCCCGAAGACGGGCGTGAACGATCTTGCGATGGATCCCCAGGACCCGAACACCCTTTATGCAGGGGCCTGGCAGCGGCAGCGGCGCAAGTGGAACGACCCGCGCGTTGAGGTTGGCTTCAGCGAGGGCGGCATCTTCAAGTCCACCGACGCGGGCAAGACCTGGAATCGGCTGACGAATGGCCTGCCGCCATCAAATGTTTTGGGCCGCATCGGCGTAGCCATCGCGCCATCCAATCCCAACGTGGTGTACGGCTACATCGATAACTACGACTGCGACACGACTCCGGTGGCGGCCGTCGGACGTGGCCAGAACCCAGGCGGCAGCGCCGCACGATGCAACATCAAAGGCAACGAGGTGTACCGGTCCAACGATAAGGGCGCGAGCTGGACGCGCGTCAGCGGACAAGACGAGGAACAGCGCCTGTTCGTAAAGGCGATGGGCGCGTCATACGCGTGGGTGTTCGGCAATATCCGCGTCGATCCCACCGATGAGAACACCGTCTATACGCTCGCCCTTGGCAACAGCGTGTCACGCGATGGGGGCAAGACGTGGGCCCGCCTCGGCGCGGCATGGCCGGGCGGACCGCCCGCAGGCACCGGTGGAAGGGGCCAGGGTGGCGACAACCATGGGCTGTGGATCGATCCGAAGAATCCGCACACCCTGTACCTCTCGAACGATAGCGGCTTCCGTATCTCGAATGATGGCGGCCAGACGTGGCGCCAGGGCACTCTGCCGGTGCAGACCGTCTTCAGCATGAACTTCGACATGGACACGCCGTTTCGGGTCTACGCGTCGGTGCAGGACCACGGCGCCTATCGCGCCGCCATCGATCTCAGCAACGGCCGGGAGAACCTGAAACCGATGACGTGGGAAGGCGCGCCAGGCGGCGAGTACACCCAACATGCGGTAGATCCGAGAAACCCGAACATCGTGTATTCCGGCAAACTCAGCCGCACCGACTTCAGCGTTCCGGCCGCTCCTCGCGGCCGAGGAGCGGGAGCGCAGGCGGGGGTAGCGCCGGCAGGCCCGCAGCGAGATAAGAACATACAGCCGCCAGTGGCCGCAGGCGAGGATCCACTGCGCATGCAGGTGCTGGCGCCGATTCAGATCTCACCTCACGATGCCGACACGGTCTACTTCGGCGCGCAGTCTCTGTACCGCTCCCGCGATCGCGGCGAGTCTTGGGAGAAGGTCAGCGCCGACATGAGCTACAACGACAAAGCGAAGATCGGCGACATCCCACATCAGCTCGTCATCACGATCTCCGAGTCGCCGAAGAAGAAGGGGCTCATCTATACCGGCACCGACGACGGGCGTTTGTGGGCATCGGTGGATGACGGCAAGGAGTTCAGGGAGTTGACGGCGAACCTGCCGAAGAAGCAGTGGATTGCCAAGGTGGTGGCCTCGCAGCACGACGAGGGCACGGTCTACGTCGCGCAGCAGGGGCGGTACGACGAGGATTTTGCCGCGCGCATCTACAAGTCCACGGACTACGGCAAGACGTTCAAGAGCATCGCGGGCAACATCCCTGGCGGGCCGATCAACATGGTTCGCGAGGACCCGGTGAACCCGAACGTGCTCTACGCCGCGAACGACTTCGGCGTCTACGTAACCACAAACGGCGGCGCGCGATGGGAAGTGCTTGGCGGCAATCTGCCTTCGGTCGCCGTCATGGACTTCATCGTGCATCCGCGCGACCGGATGCTCGTCATCGGCACGCACGGCCGCGGTGTGTGGGCGATCGACGTCAGCAAGATCGGGAACAAATAGGAAAAGGGGCGGCGTCCTCGTACGGCTCCAGATGCCCCTATGACAGGCACCACCGTTTCCCGCTATCGCGTCTTGGAAAAACTCGGCGAAGGCGGAATGGGTGTCGTCTACAAAGCTGAAGACACGGATCTGCATCGCTTCGTCGCGCTGAAGTTCCTGCCCGATGAGAGTTTTACGGACCGGCAGGTCGTGGCGCGATTCCGCCGCGAGGCGATTGCGGCCTCCGCGCTCAATCACCCGAACATCTGCACGATTCACGAAATCGGCGAACACGACGGGCGGCCGTTCATCGCGATGGAACTGCTTGAAGGTACCACGCTCAGGCACCGCATCGGGACCAAGGCCCTGCCACTGGACGAAATCATCGCCTTCGGCAGCCAGATCGCCGAAGCGCTCGATGCCGCCCACTCACAGGGCATCGTGCACCGCGACGTCAAACCCGCCAATATCTTCATTACCAAACGTGGCCACGCGAAGATCCTCGACTTCGGCATCGCCAAGGTCACGCAGGAGGCCACACCATCCACGGCGACCACCGTCGCCGTCGAAGACTTGGGCGCGCTGACAGGCACAGGTGCGGCCATCGGTACGATCGCCTATATGTCGCCGGAGCAGGCGCTCGGCCACGGCATCGATTCGCGTTCCGATGTCTTTTCGTTCGGCGCCGTCCTCTACGAGATGGCGACCGGTGTGCAGCCATTCAGGGGCACCACGGTGGCCGCGACGTTCAACGAGATCCTGTACGCCCAGCCTGCCGCGGCGATTCGGATCAATCTGCAGGTTCCTGTCGATCTCGAGCGCATCATCGCCAAGGCGCTCGAAAAAGATCGGGCGCTCCGGTATCAGCACGCGTCGGAGATCGCCGCCGACCTGCAGTGGCTCAAGCGCGATACCGGTGCGACGCAGCCAGTGACGTCGCGGGCTGAAGCCCGCGACCTCCAGGGACGCGACGTGCGGAGACCTGAGGCGACAGCCGACCGCGTGGGCTCGTCGGTCGCCCGCTACGTGCTGGTGGCCATCGTCCTGGCTCTTGCCGCAGGTGGCGCCTGGTGGGTGTACTTCCAGGGGCCGATGCGCCAGGCCCTGACGCGGCTGCCCGAGTTGCAGACGATGATCGAAGCCGAGCGTTTTGAAGAGGCCTTCCGACTGCAGCGCGACATAAAGCGATCGCTCGCCGGCGATGCGGAATTCGAGAAGGTGCGCACCGGCCTTCTGTTTCTCGTGACCATCCGCACCTCCCCGGACAATGCCGAAGTTTTTGTCAGGGGCTACAACAAGCTGAATGGTGAGTGGTTGCGTCTCGGCACCACGCCGATTGACGGGCGCGGCCCCCTCGGCTACTTCCGCTACCGCATCGTCAAGGCCGGGTTTGTTCCGTTTGAAGGCGCGGCAAACGCGGGCAGAGCGGAACTGAACTTCGATCTGATTCCGGAGGCCGAGACGCCTGACGGCATGGTCTACATACCGGCCGACACTGCGCAAGTGTCCGGCGTCGGTCCGATTGCTGTTGAAGGGTTCTTCATCGATCGGTTCGAAGTGACCAACCGCCAGTACAAGGCGTTCCTCGATGCGGGCGGATACACAAAGGCCGATTTCTGGCGCGAGGCGATCGTCAAAGAGGGCCGCACGCTGTCTTTTGACGAAGCGATGCAGGAGTTCAAGGACACCACCGGACGACCGGGTCCCGCGACCTGGGATCTTGGTGCGTTCCCTGCCGGCCAGGATGACTTCCCCGTCCGCGGCGTGAGCTGGTACGAGGCGAACGCGTTTGCGGCGTGGGCCGGCAAGCGGCTGCCGACCGTTCATCACTGGCGCCTGGCGGTGCCGCCGATCGTTTTTTCAAACATCGTCGAGTACAGCAATTTCAGCGGGAAGGACGTGGCCCGGGCCGGCGAGTACTCGGGGCTTGGTCCCCACGGCACGCTCGACATGGCCGGCAACGTCCGTGAATGGTGCTGGAATGCCGTTGGCGATCGCCGCTACAACCTCGGCGGCGCATGGAACACGCCGCCCTACCTGTACCAGGAGGCCGAGGCGGTCAGCCCCTTCGATCGCGCGCCGATCAACGGATTCCGGACCGTGAAGCTGCGGACCGCCGAGCAAGTCAACGCCGCTCTTCTCGGTCCAGTGACATCACTCACACGCGACTACAGCGGGGAGGTGCCCGCATCTGACCGCGACTATGAGATTTACCGGCAGCTCTATGACTACGACGCGTCCGATCTGAAGTCTTTTATGGAATCGGTGGACGACTCGCAGGAGCACTGGCGGATTCAGCGGGTGAGCTACGCGGCGACGTACGGGGGCGAACGCATTCCGGCATACCTTTTTTTGCCGAGGGGTATGGCACCGCCGTACCAGACCGTCGTGTATTTCCCGCACTCGGGCGGGGATTACCTCCGTTCATTCAAACTCGCCGAAATGAACTATCTCGGGTTCATTGTCCGGAGCAAACGCGCGCTGTTGCTGCCGATGTACAAGGGCAGCTACGAGCGCAAACTGTTGAAGCCGCCTTCGGGCCCCAACGCGCGGCGCGATCTGACGGTGGCGCGTATGAAGGACCTCCGACGATCGGTGGACTATCTTCTGACACGCAAGGATGTCGATTCGACCAGGTTGGGCTATTTCGGCGTGAGCCTTGGCGCGCGGTTGGGCGCCATCGGCCTCGCCGTCGAACCCCGGTTCCGCACGGCGGTGCTCTGGTCAGAGGGCTTTTCGTCGGCGCCGAAACTGCCCGAGGTTGACGAGATCAACTTCGCGCCGCGCGTGAAGACGCCGGTGCTGATGCTGAACGGCCGGCAGGACTTCACCTTCCCCATCGAGTCCTCACAGAAACCGATGTTCAAGTGGCTCGGCACACCCGAGGCGGACAAGCGCCACGGCATCTAAGATGGCGGGCACGTATTCCCCTTCGCCCGCATCATCAAGGACACGCTGGACTGGCTGGATAAGTATCTGGGCGTGCCGAAGTAGCGCCCAGCCACGACGCAGTCCACGCCGACCGGCCCGCAGCCATGCGCCATGAAATCTCCGCGGTCGTCGAATCGCCCCTGGTTCAGATCGCCACGGCCGCCGAGGCGATGCCCGGCTCGATCAAGCTGTGTTACGGCGAGTCTGATATGCCGACCGCAGACTTCATCTGTCGCGCGGCTGACGAGGCGGCGCGCGCCGGACACACGTTCTACACGCACACGGCAGGCGCACCGGAGCTACGGGAAGCGATCGCCATCAAGATTCGCGAGCTGCAGGCCGTGTCGTATCGCCCGTCGGAAGTGATGGCCACGGTCGGCGGAACCATGGCGATTCACGTCACCCTTCGCGCGCTCGTCGGCCCCGGTGACAACGCGGTTATCGTCTCGCCTGCCTACGCGATTTACGTGAACAGCGTGGCGATGTCCGGCGGCGAGTCGCGCCAGGTGCCGCTGGCGGCCAACGGCGCGCGGTTCTCACTCGATCTCGAACGCCTTGAACGCGCCATCGACGCAAACACACAAGTGCTCGTCGTCAACAGCCCGTCGAACCCCACGGGCTGGATGATGACCGACGACGAACAGCGTGGGCTCGCGGCTATCGCCGCGCGACACGGCGTCACCGTGCTGTCGGACGAAGTCTACGAACGACTGACGTTCGACACAGACATTGCACCATCGATGGCGCGATGGATTGACGACAAGGATCGCCTGATCGTGGTCAACAGCTTCTCGAAAACCTACAACATGACAGGCTGGCGCCTTGGTTGGGCGCAAGCCAGCGAATCGACCATCCGGACGCTCTACAAGGCTGCCGAGTTCATCACGTCCAATCCGGCCTCCATCATCCAACAGGCGGGCATCGTCGCGCTGCGCGATGGTGAGGACTACGTGCGCGACCTGCGTGCGCATTACGCGGCGCGGCGCGCGCAGGTGACCGCCGCCCTGGGAACCTTGCCGGGCGTCGTCTTACCCGAGCCCATGGGCGCCTTCTACGCGTTCCCGCGCATCGCCGGCGTCACCGCCTCGACGCTGTTCGCCGCCGAGCTGTTACGCGCCACCGGGGTCGCGATCGCGCCTGGCTCCGCGTTCGGGCCGTCCGGCGAGGGGTCCATCAGGCTGTGCTTTGCCGCAAGTGAGGCGACGATCACCGAGGCGCTTGAGCGCCTGGGGCGCTACTTGCGATTACGAATTGAATAAAGCCGATGCTGGGTCCTGATCAGGAGCCTGTCGCCGACGATCGCTGGTGTCGCCATGGAGAAATCGTCGAGTGAATTCGTGCGCACAAGCCGGTACTCGTTGCCCGCATCGATGACAAACGTGTCGCCTTCTTCGCTCATCACGAACACGTGACCGTTGTAGGCCCACGGCGAGGCTGTGAACGCAGCCGCCCCCGGCGCCACGCGCGACTGGTAGATGCGCTCACCGGTTTCAGGGTTGCGGCGCGAGAAGATGCCTTTGTCGTTGAGTACGTACAACGCATCCTTGTAGATGACAGGCGTGGGCAAGTACGTGCCGCCGGCAACCCGGTCGTACCACATGACGTGATCACTCTTGGTCTCTGCGGCTGGCGGTGTGATGTCGCCGGCACCGCCGGCGCGGATCGCGACGATCGGCCTGTTGTCTTCGCCGCCGGCACCTGAAGTGACAAAGAGGAAGTCGTTCCAGGCGAATGGACTTTGAATGGCGTAGCCGCCCATGCGATTCATGCGCCACAGCTCGGCGCCGTCCAGGCTGTAGCTGATGGCGACGCCAGGCCCGAGCGTGACCAGTTCGGTCCGCGCTCGGTTCTCCCACACGAATGGCGTAGACCATCCCGTCTTTCGCGCCGGTTGCACAGTGCGCGGCGTACGCCAGAGCTCTTTCCCGGTGCGTGTATCAAAGGCTGCGACGAAGCTCTGCTCCTCGTTGTCGTTCAGGACGAACAGGCGATCCTTGTGCAGCGCGGCGGAGGCGCCGGTCCCCCAGTCACGAGTGGTTCCGTGGGCCTTCAGCGTTGTCGTCCATGACGGCTTCCCTTCGAAGTCGTACGCGAAGAGTCCGTAGTCGGTCAGGTAGACATAGACGCGCTCGCCGTCGGTCGTCGGCGTCTCTGATGCAAAGCTGTTCTTGCTGTGGCGTCCGCCGGCGGGCCGGCCTTTATACATCTCGCGTTCCCACAGCTTCTTTCCGGTCTCGAGGTCATAGCAGAACAGCGTGAGACTGATGACGATCTCATCGGGCATCTCGCGATCGCGCTCATACAGCTTCTTGTTGGCCTCCGCAGCCGTAAGCCCTGCTTTCCGCAGCTCGGCGAGGTATTCGTTGCTGAAGTCGACGCCCTGCGTGGGCTGCTTCATCGGCTTGTCGCTCGTAGCCGCGGTGATGAACACCCGATTCCCCCACACCACAGGCGAGGACCAGCCGACTCCCGGCACGTCTGTGACCCACTCGACGTTTTCGGTCTTCGACCAACTGGTCGGCAGATTCGGATTCTCGGAGACCGGATTCGAGCCCGGTCCCCGAAAACGCGGCCAGTGAGCAGCGGTCGAGTTTGACTGCGCGGTGAGCCGCGCGGTGGACTGCGCAAGGATGGGGGCGATGAGCGGTGCCGCGCCGAGCGCCACAACTGCGATCAAGAGCCTGCTGCAATTCCGCATGTGATGAATCATAGCCGCGATCACTGGCCATCGAGCGTCCCCACGTCCCTGCTTCCCACCATCGCGGACCGCAGCATCGTTAGTGCGGCGTAGACGACGACAACGACGACCACCCAGCGCAGGACGTCCAATGGAAGCGATCGCACGATGAGACCGGCGATAAGGACGGCTGGATGCTCGTGCTTGGGGTGATGCTGCTGCGGTCGGCGCGGAGCGGATCTGCCGCGTGACGGAAGGCAACGGTATGGCGAAGCGTAGAATGCGCAGATGGCGTCGATGTCGATTGAGTCTCGCGCGCCCCTGGGTCGTCTTGCCGTATCGGCGATCAGTCTTGAGGTCTTTCTTGCCGTCGGGGCGATAGGCGGCGGCGCCGCGCTCATGGTCGGGCCTCAAGGCGAGATCCTCCCGTTGCCGGTCTCGGCTCTGGCTGGAACGCCGTTCGGCACCTACCTCGTGCCCGGGCTGATCCTCTTCACGGTACTTGGAGTGGGCCCCCTTTGCGCCGCAGCACTGGCGTGGCGCCGACATCCGATGGCCCCATGGCTCGCTCTTGGCGTTGGACTGGCTCTTGTTATCTGGATCGCTGTACAGATTGCGTTGATCGGCTACAGCAGCGCCCCACCACTCCAGGCGGTCTACCTCGCGCTCGGATTTTTCATCGCGGTGGTCGGCATTGGCTGGCTGCGCCAGGTGGGTTGGATCGCCGGGGGATAGTCGGTTCATCGTCGGGAGGCGACCTTCGAGTCCGAGAGGGAGCGCATGGTGCACACGTCACCCCTGGATTCGTGCCGAGCCGCGCGAGAGCGCGGGGGTGGCCAAGAATCCAGCAACCCTCCGGTTAACAGTGGCTGACGCATGATCCAGATGGAGTGACATGGCGTCGTACCTGCTCACGATTTCCTAGAGGATCGAGGCTCAGAGGGCCGACCGAAGTGCTACTGATTCGTACAGGGTCGGTTCGTGTGTCCCCACAAAATCCCCCACACCCAATGACCGCCTGGCTCCTGCGTTTGCATCGACTCGACACGGGGCGTCACGTCGCGTGG